>JAISNI010000049.1 GCA_031276295.1 Treponema sp. | reverse complement strand
AGCCTGTCAGGTGGTTCCGGTTCGGTAGGCCGGGCCATGTTCGGGGTAGCAATTATCGCCGTTATTAACAACGGCATGAACTTGATGTATATTTCATCTTTCTGGCAAAAGGTAGTCATTGGCGCGATCATTCTGCTCGCCGTTATCCTGGATATGGCGCAGAAACAGAAGAAGAACTAAGCGTATGGCCGGCGGTTATTACCTTGCTCTGGATATAGGGGGGACCAAAACAGCGGCGGCGCTTTTTACCCGGCAGGGGGAAATAGCCGGCGATCTGGTTCTTGTGGTAAAATCAGAGACTTTCCGGGGCGAAGAGGCGGTTTATCAAAATATCAGAACCCTGCTTGAAGACCTTATCCGGCGGCAGGGGGCCGCGGTTGATGAAATTTTAGGCATAGGCGTGGGGAGTCCCGGCCCTCTGGACACGAAAAGGGGCCTTATTATTCATGCGCCGCTTATGAAGTGGCGAAATTTTCCCGTCATAGAACGCCTTGCCGTGGATTTCCCTTTCCCCGCGCTTCTTGACAACGACGGGAATCTGGGCGCCCTGGCGGAGCAGCGTCGCGGTGTGGCCCGGGGCCTGCGGAATATTGTCTATGTGACGGTGAGTACCGGCTGCGGGGGCGGAATACTGATCAACGGGGAAATATACCGGGGCGCCAATGACGGAGCGGGGGAAGTGGGACATATGTCTATTGATCCGGACGGGCTGGAATGTCCCTGCGGAAGCCGGGGCTGTTTTGAACTTTACGCTTCGGGTACGGCTCTGCTCAATATTCTAAAGGCCGATATGGCCGCCGGCAAGCAGAGCGTTGTTTTCGATCTTGCCGGGAATGACGTGGATAAACTTTCCGGCCGTCTTCTTGACGAGGCCGCCGCCCGCGGAGATGAATACGCCCTTGCGTTATACCGGCGGGAAGGTTATTATCTTGGCGCGGGACTTGCCAATCTCTTCAACCTTTTTGATCCGGAGATGATCGTGCTGGGGGGCGGCATTACCAAGGGCCGCCGCTTCTTCCATAAAACCATGATGGAAACCCTCATGGGGCGGAGCGAGCAGCCGATACATGATGATTCGGTATGTTATTCGGAAATGAACGATCGCGTGGTATTGTATGGGGCGTTCTTTCTGATTCGGGAATACATGGAAAAAACGCCGTTATAGGCGGTGTATCAATATAATTGAGGCTTTTCCAAAATTGAATTTTTGGGAAAGCAATCTTAAATTATCAGGAGAGTTAGATGGAACTGGTTACGTTAAGGGATCTTTTGCCCCGGGCAAAAAGAGAACATTACGCGGTAGGCGCTTTTAATTTCAACGGCTACGAAGACGCGGTTGGTATTCAGATGGGCGCGGAGCAGGCCGCCGCGCCGGTGATACTTATGGCTTCCCAGGGGGCTTGCCAGTATATCGGCCTTTACGAGACGGTGGGTATCGTAAAGGGTATCGCCAAACATTCGAAAGTACCGGTATGCCTGCATTTGGATCATGCCACGGACTACGACTTTATCAAAGAGGCGATTAAGGCGGGATTTAGTTCCGTAATGGTAGACGCATCGGCCAGAGAATACGAGACCAATATTCGCGAATCAAAGGCCATTGCCGATTTTGCCAGGAATTATAATTGTTCGGTGGAGGCGGAGTTGGGCAAGGTTGGCGGTAAAGAGGACAATATTGTAGTAGAAGATCGTACCGCGGCGTTTACCGTGCCTTCCGATGTGCCCCGTTATGTGGAGGAGACCGGCATTGACGCGCTGGCGGTAGCCTTTGGTTCAGTGCATGGTTTTTACAAGAGCGAGCCGAAACTCGACTTTGACCGGCTGGACGCGATCCTGAAACTGACTGACTGCCCCATTGTGTTACACGGAGGGACGGGTATTCCTATTGCCGATATTCAAAAATGCATAGACATGGGACTTGCCAAGGTCAATGTGGGCACGGAACTCAAGGCGGCTTTTTCCGGTACTCTGCGTAAACTGTGCGCGGAACTTCCCGCGGGAGAATTCGATCCCAGGAAATTCTTAAAACCCGTCAAAGGTGCGGTTGCGGCAATCGTTAAAGAAAAGCTGGAAGCCTTCGGAGCGGCGGGCAAGGCATGAATATCGCGGTTATCACCTCCGGGGGTGATTCTCCGGGGATGAATCCCTGCGTGGCCCGTATCGTAACGGAAGCTTCGGCAAAGGGGCATCATGTTTTTGGTTACCGGTGCGGCTATCGCGGAATTCTCGAAAAGGACTTTATCGCGCTTGCTCCCGCTGATGTTGAAAACTGGTACAAACTCGGCGGTACTATGCTTAAAACCGGGCGGTTTCCCTCTCTGGTTGAAGAGGCCGTTCAAGAACGGCTTGTCTTGAATCTTAAAGAGCAAAAAATTGAGGCGCTTATCGTGATCGGCGGGGACGGGAGTTTCCGGGGGGCGTTGGCTCTGAGCCGGCACGACCCGCGCCTTAATGTAGTGGGTATCCCCGGCACGATTGACAATAATGTCTTTGGCAGCCAGTATACCCTGGGTCACGATACCGCTCTTAACAAGCTGGTAAACTACATCGATGACATTTCCGATACCGCTATGTCTCTGCCTGGCCGGGTGTTTTTTGTGGAAACGCTCGGCGCGTTTGAAAGTTACTTTCCCAAAGCCGCGGTGCTTATGGGCATGGCCGATTTTTGTGTATTGTACGCGCCGCGTACTACCAACGAGGAAATTGTCCAGAAAGTTGCCGCCTTTCGAGAAGGGGCGGAACGGAGCTATGTGCTTGCGGTCTTTGCCGAGGAATCAAAACAAATGTTTGAGGCGGCTGATCTGACGGGGGAAAAACTCAAAATAAAGGTACGATGTAATCTTTTGGGGTTTCAGCAGCGCGGGGGTGTTCCTACTGCCTGTGACCGGATGCATGCCGCCGGTTTTGCCAGATACGCTCTGGCCGCAATCGAGGGGGGGCTGTTCAGAAAATATACCGTATATTCCAACGGGGTTTATGGTTACCGGGATCTTGATGATGCCCGGCAAAAGAAAGTTTTTGATAATTACGGTTTTGACTGATAAAGGATGAAGTCACGGGGGATACGCATGAGTATGTGGAATCGACACGAAATGATATGTGATCTTCTGGATTCAAATGCTGAATTATCCGTATCCGGCATAGCGGCGCGGCTGGGAACCAGCGAAGTTACTATCCGCAAGGATCTGAACGTATTAAGCCGCAATGGGCTTGTGGAACGGGGGCATGGCGTTGTGCGGCTCGCGCCAAACACCGGGGGGCGCTATTCTCTGCAAAAGGAGATGGGCGTTAATATGCGGCTAAAGGAACAAATAGCGGCCGCGGCGGTGGATTTGGTACAGGAAGGCGAAGCGGTTTTTCTGGGTCCCGGTTCTACCTGCGGCACTATTATGAAAAAACTTGTAAAAAAAAGCAATATTGTAATTATTACCAACGCGGTTAATTTTGAGTCTCTCCTGGAAAGTACGTCCAACAGCAGGATCCTCTTTTTGGGTGGTGAATACAGTTTTCTGCAGGGCGCGGTTATGGGCATTATTTCTCTGGACATCCTTGATTCGCTTAACATTACCAAATTTTTCCTTGGAGCCAACGCGGTTTCCGCGGAAGATGGTCTTGCCAGCGAGAATTTAAACGATACCGGATTTATCAGAATGATGACAGAACGCGCAAAAGAGGTGATCGCCGTGGTGGATCATACCAAATTCGGTAAATCCGCCGCCATAAGGCTTACCCCAATCAGCAAAGTGAATAGGATTATAACTGACCAGGGGCTTGATGAACATCAGCGTGAATTGATCCGGCGGCAGGGTGTGGAACTTATACTGGTTTAAGACCGGGCAGCCCTGCTTGTGATT
>JAISNI010000227.1 GCA_031276295.1 Treponema sp. | reverse complement strand
CACGGATTTTTGTACCAAGGTCCTCTTAAAAAGGAGTGGGGGTAGCGGAAAACCCGCGAAGCGGGGTTGGAGCCAGGGGGAGCAGCGTCAAAAAAGGCTGAACGTATGGCAAAATTTGTTACACTTTACCATCAATAGCGCTCCCCCTTCTTAAGTTCTTGGTATTGATAAATAAATTCATCCAGAAGCATCAAAGAATAGGGTATATCCCGAAGGTTCACAGGCCGGGTCTTTTTCCACGGTCTATCCTCCATAAAGAACAGGATAGGCAGCATTATTCCTTCCTTTGTGCGCCTTCATGGTTAATTTTCCTTCTCGTTGTGTAATTGTTCATATCAATATT
The DNA here is from genome assembly GCA_031276295.1 of Treponema sp. GTDB lineage: Bacteria > Spirochaetota > Spirochaetia > Treponematales > Breznakiellaceae > JAISNI01. The sequence continues at coordinate 6,310 of JAISNI010000227.1, read as the reverse complement.
TTTAGTATAATCAGAGGGCTCGTTAAAATCCGCGGGAATATCCGCTTGACAAAAACAATGGGCGGAATATTATTAAAGAACTTATGGGGAGCTGGGACTTGTCCAGCTGGGACCAGGCGAAATAGCGCTTGATACCCTTGAACCTGATCCGGATAATACCGGCGGAGGGAATGTCTTGTGACCGGTCAAACGCCTCCGCGATTTTCAAGCCTGTCCCCTATTTTATTATTTCCCTATTGCAGGAATGAAATCCTGAAAAACTACAAGAACCCAAGGCTCGATGCTTTCCCTTTTGGGAAATGTTCTATGCCTCTTACCAGGAGGTGTATGAAAACTACACAGGAAAGGCCGGGAGACAGCGATGCCGTATCCGGCCGTATCTACGAGGCAGGCGGGGAAACCCCGTGTAAAAGGAGGGCTATCAAATGTTAGATCCACCGGATCTTCTTCTTTACCTTTGCATGGACAAGACGCTGATTCCGGGGCGGCCTATTATCGAAGTAGTGGAAGAAGCTATTGCCGGAGGAGTTACCATGGTGCAGCTTAGGGAAAAGGAAGCTGCCACCGGAGAATTTTACCGGATTGCACGGGAAGTCCAGGCTGTTACGCAATACCGCCATGTTCCGCTGGTGATTAACGGACGCCTGGACATAGCCCTGGCGGTGGATGCCGACGGCCTCCACATTGAACGGACAGATATGCCTCTGTCTGTTGCCCGGCACATAGCGGGAGACAATCTGTTCATCGGTTTTTCCGCCTCCACGGTGGAGGATGCCCTGTTGGCTCAGACCGAAGGGGCGGACTACCTGAGTATGGGAACGGTGTATCCCGCAGGGAACGAGGCGGATACGGAGGAAGCCCTGATGCTTGAAAAGCTGGCGGAAATCCGCGCCGCGGTGAAAATTCCCGTTGTGGGCACGGGCGGCATCAACGCGGACAACGCGGCGGAAGTTATGAAAACCGGGGCGGCGGGAGCCGCGATAGCGTCCGGCATTCTCTCCCAACCCGATATTAAAGAAGCGGCCCGGAAACTGCGGCGTATCCTGGACGAAGCAAGATTGTACTAACCCCGCTGTTCCAGCGGGGTGTAGGGACTCTGTCTTGATACCGACTTGTACGCCGGGCGGATAATTTTGCCGGCGTTTACCAGCTCCTCGATCCGGTGGGCGCTCCAGCCGACAATACGCGAAACAGCAAAGAGCGGAGTGTAGAGTTCTTCGGGCAGGTCCAGCATACTGTAAACAAAACCGGAGTAAAAATCCACATTGGCGCTGACCCCCTTGTACATTTTCCGCATCTTCGAGATCACGCGGGGGGCCAGATATTCAACCTTTGAATGGAGTACGTACTCCTCCCGGCGGCCCTTTTCCTCAGCCAGCCTTTCCACAAAGCGCCGAAAAATAAGCGCCCTCGGATCGGAAAGAGAATAAACCGCGTGGCCAATACCGTAGATCAGGCCGGAACGGTCGAAAGCCTCCCCTTTAAGTATCTTTTCAAGATAAGCCGAAATCTCATCATCATCGTGCCAGTCAGAAATCTTCTCCTGCATTTCCCGGAACATCTGCACAACCTTTATATTCGCCCCGCCGTGCCGGGGACCCTTGAGCGACCCCAGAGAAGCCGCGGCGGAGGAGTAGGTGTCCGTATGCGATGACGTAACCACATGAGTCGTAAAGGTAGAATTATTACCCCCGCCGTGTTCCGCGTGAAGCACCAGAACAAGATCCAGAATATGCGCCTCAAGTGGAGTATAACTGGAATCCTGCCGCAGCATATACAGGATATTTTCGGCCAGAGAGATGCCCTTTTTGGGCGGGTGGATCACCAGGCTCTGGTTATTGTGATAATGGGAAAAAGATTGATGCCCGTAAACCGCGAGCAGGGGAAACTGGGCGATAAGCCGGATAGACTGGCGGATAACATTTGTTATGGAAATATCGTCCGGATTATCATCGTAGGCGTAAAGGGTCAGCACACTCCTGGCCAGAGAATTCATCATATCCTTGCTGGGGGCGTTCATAATCGTATCCCGGACAAAGTTTTCCGGCAAAGCGGTATTCTCCTCCAGAAGGGAGACAAATTCCCCCAATTCCCTTTTAAGCGGAAGATGCCCAAAGAGCAGCAGAAAGCAAACTTCCTCAAAACCGAAACGGTCCTCCTCGATAAAGCCCCGCACTATATGCTCAATGTTGATACCCCGGTAATAGAGCTTCCCCTCGCAGGGAACAAGGTCGCCGTCTTCGATAATGTACGAGACAATCTCCGAAATTTCCGTAAGACCGACAAGAACACCCTTGCCGCTAATATCCCGCAGTCCCCGTTTTACCTCGTATTTGATAAAAAGCTCGTTATTGATAACACCACTGTTTACCACAAAGTCAGCGTAACAATTAATAAGATTGTCTGTCTGTTGTTTCGTCATTTATCCCCCGCAGAATTACTATACAATATTTTAGGCTTATTTACAAGCGCGGATACCCGGCTGCGGTGAAAATCCGGAATTTTCAAACAAAAATCCGGTTATAGCATGGCGCGGGGCAGCTCCCGGATTCGGATGTCATTCAAATTACAGATTTACCGATAAATTTGGGCGCATTTTTTGCGGCTCCAGTCTGGAAACGCCGCAAAAAACCGGGCTTTACGCTTGTATCTTTTGCCCAATACCCTATAACCGGGCAAAAGGATACCGCTTCAATCCCTTGCGCGGTTCCGTATCCGGAACAGGGTTCCCTCGCGGGAAATTCCACGGTTTCATTGGCATTGTCAACAAGTTAAGGATTCATACAGGGCATCGGCGTTTACTTGAACGCCAAAATTTTCTCAAAATCCAACCGTTTTGAAGAAAAAACTAACCACAAACGAACCTTCGGTTCGCCGCCTTTGTGGTTAAAATTCTTTAGGTTTTTCGACACTTTTCCAACTTTAAAGAGTAAACGCCGATGTCCTGGGATTCATATACCTCGAAAAAAGGAGTGGGGGTGGCGGAAAACCCGCGAAGCGGGGTTGGAGCCAGGGGGAGCAGCGTCAAAAAAGGCTGAATGTATGGCAAAATTTGTTACACTTTACCATCGATAGTGCTCCCCCTTCTTAATTTGTTGACAGTGGTTTTATTCATGCCGGAATACTACCACTAAATGTAAAATTACCATGTCAGTATCCGAAAGGCGGATAATATAGGTGGTTAAAGAGGCCGATACTTACTTATATGAAGGTTTTTGTTTTTTGGGGCGGCGTCTTTGTATTGGCCCTTCTATGGTCTTTCGCGGATTTGAGTGCCCAGGATGCGGAAACCGGGGATGAAAGGGCCGCCATTCCGGTTTCAGGCGCCGGGGAAGCAAAAGCCGGGACAGAAAAAAGCGGCGTAACGGGTTCTTCTTCCGTCGCAAAGCCGGTCAGACTCAGCGCCTTTCGCGCCGGGGCCTATTCGCAGATAGAGCGTTCCGACTGGTCCCGGTACGATAACGGTAAATACACCGGCCACGTTTACCACGAGGTGCGATCCTCGGTTGTTCCCTCCGAATTGGGAAACGGGGAGGGGTTTTCTTTTCAGGGCAATTTTGTCGTCCTGGAGGAAACCCTTCGTGATATGCGTCAGAGCGCCCGCCCGATGGATATGGTGATTTTGGCGGTTTTTCGGCTGGACAAAAACGGCAATATCACTGTTGACGGCGATAAAGGTTACCCTGCCCTGCGGAGTTTTCCGTCTTTTCCGGACAGGGAACTGCTGCCCGGCGATAAATGGATCGCCCCGGGCAGCCGGATGGTGGACCCCCTGAATCAGGGAACCGGGGAATTTATTTCTTTTATCGCGGAATACGAATACCGGGGAATCGGACTTTACCAGAATATTCCGGTACATCAAATCAGCGCCCGGTACACTCTTCCCTCCCGTGGAAAAACGGAAATACCCCTCTCCCCCGCGTCTTTCCAGGTACGGGGTGTCCATACGGTGGAAATTCTGCTGCGGACTTCCGACGGTCTTCTCCTTTTAATGAGGGACAATCTGGACGATACCTACACCTGGCCGGACGGCAGAACCCTGCGTTTCCGGGGATTCAGTCTGGTCTTTGGACAGGGGATAGCCCCCCTGGAAAGCGCCGCTGTTATTTCCCGGCCCGGAAAGGATGTCGATGTGGATAACGTTCCCGGCGGCATCCGCCTTAGGGTGAAGAACCTCCGCTTTGCTCCGGATTCGGACCTTTTTCTGGCCGAAGAACAGCCGCGCCTGGATCAGATTGCCCGTTCCCTTATGGATATTCCCGGCAGGACCATTCTGGTGGAAGGCCACACCGCTGCCACAGGCCGCCCCGAAGGCGAGATGGAACTATCGATAAGCCGCGCCAAGCGCATGATCGACGAACGTGTCCGCCGGGGTATACCTGCGGACCGCTTTGTTTACAAAGGCTGGGGCAGCCAAAAGCCCTTGGGTGACAACGCCGCCGAAGACGGACGGATCGCTAACCGCCGTGTGGAAATTACGATACTGGAATAGGCGCATATCCACACGTCTGGGGCATTGTGGACTGTGCAAGAATAAACCGCCCCGCATTTTCCAAAAAAGGGGTATGCACGAAGCGCGGCAAACTCACAGGATACATAAAACCGAAAGCCGCGATCTTGCTGTCATTTGCCTTCATATACAGTTCTGACAAATTCTTTTGCCGCGTTTCTTATTGCGATTATATCATTATCTTGAAGCGAGTTGCTGCTGTCCAAAACAAGATAAATAACAACGGACTTTCTATCGACGCCCCGTTTTATTGATTCACCCAAACCGTATTCGCTGTTGATCTGCCATATATGACTATCGCCGGATTGTACCCATTGCTTTACCGCATCAGTATTGCTGTTATATCCGGTAAAGCTCGAAAAGATATAACTTACTTCCGTACCGTTCAATACGCCGTTAATCGCGGTCCCCGATGTTGAACCAATACCCGATCCATAGACAATATTGGTTAGAACATATTTACCGCCATTAACAGACACTTCACCCTGTATAAATTTTTTTGACTCGGCGGCTGCGCTGCTATCGGTCGTATTAACAGGAACATCAAATGTCATACGCACTTTGGCGCCAACGGGATACGAAGGTGTTGTTACTGTAAAGGTCATGTCTGTTGTTATAACAGTCAGTTTATTGGCGATTTCTGAAAACCTGGCGTTTACTTCCGCGAAATTGGATAATTCATGGAAGTTTTCGGCATTACTTGCCAATGCCCGTAACGAAGACGTAAAAACCTCAACATCGTTTACATCATTTCCCCGAATGCCGGCCGTGTAAGCCGTTATACTTTTACCCGAAATTTTTCGGGTCATAATTTGCGACTGGTCATAAACAAGATAAGAAGAGCTCTGCTTGCCGCCAAAATTTTGGTTTTCAATCGGCTGTAATCCAAGACTTGTAGAATTATTATCAATCCCATCCGTAAACGTCAATAAATTAACCGCAGCCAAATCTTTTGGAAACTTTAATTCATTGGCGGTTAAATTAGCCAGCGCCTTATGCACGGCATAATATAATGAAGTCCCCTGCTGTGTCGTCTTTTTATAATCCTTTTCAAGAATAGCCAAAATGCGATTATAGCCGCCCCTGTTTAAATATACCGGAGAGCCGCCGGTTAAATCGTCAGCGTTAGGACCGAAGGATATAATACCGATGTAAGCCTTTCCCGCCAGAGGCTCCGTATTGATGTTTGTCAACAGGGGATACGGCATTCCGATGGTGTTTTCGCTTATGACAAGTATATGTAAATTGGAATCGGCATCGCAGGTCAGCGCCGCTTTCCTTCTTCTACTGTTGCTGTGCTGTTTCCAGTTCCCGTGCCTGTCGTACTCGTAGAGGACAACCTCAACCGAAACGCTGCCGTTTTTGACGACAATTCTTTCATCTTCAAAGGGTACAACCTGCGCGGCGAGTTTTCCGTTTACAAATACGGCGTAACTGTATATTTCAGATTTATCCACCACCAGGGCGCTTAACTCAGGGGTACATTTAACCAGAATTTCCGATTCGCCGTAGCCTGCGTGGTTCCCGGCATCGGTCTTTGCGACAAGCCGTGTCGTGCCGGTGTATTGAGCAAAGGCCCCTGACGCAATCATCATAAAAATAAAAATGCCAAAAAATGATTTTAACTTCATATTGTCCTCCTGTACAGACACATCTCCAGACGGTTCCAGATTACGGCAACCTGGAACCGCGCCGCATAAAAACCGGCTACAATTCCCTTTTCCCGGTTTGGGTTAATTCAAAATCCGCGGCAATTAACCCAAATTTTGGAGAACCGAAAAAGGTAATTTCTTCTGAATA
>JAISNI010000138.1 GCA_031276295.1 Treponema sp. | reverse complement strand
TTAAGGCGGGGTTCCCGCAGTGAGAACCAGTGGTTATAATCCAGGGTATTTAGGTCCTCTATCAGCCGGGAAATTCCATCGTTCATCGAATGGATGAGTACCATTAAAATGGCCGCAATGAGAAATACGGCCCCGGAGAGAACAAGAAAGCCCTTGTTCATTTGGGAAAAAGTCCGGAAAAAAACCTCTCTTTCCGGTATATAATATATGCAGTCCCAAAATAGTTCGGTTCCCCTTGTCGGATTTCTGGTCAGGGTTTCGGGAAGCGATACCTTAATTGTCAGATGATTTTCGCCGTTAATTTTTATGCGGCTTTGTCCGGCCGCCGCAGTGGAAATTATTTTTTGTTCTTCCGCTGATACCGTTCTGCTGGATGAGATAACCTGGTTTTTATAAAGCAAGAGAATTGTACCTTTTCTCTCGCTGGAATTCTCCTCCGCAATTGACGGCAGCAGGGTGATTTTACCCATATCACAGACCGCTACGCAGATAAGTTCATTGATTTTTTCGACCCAGAGGATATTGAAAACGGGAAGGTAGAAATAGAGCTCGTTCAAGCCTGCGGTATTTTGACGGGTTTCAAAGAAGGGCCGGCTTAATTCTACCCCTCCGTTTTGAGCGATACCGTCGCGGATCTCGTTGACGCGGTAATGTGAGGCCCTTAGATAGCGGCCTCCTGAACTGGTAATGTAGATGTTCTTACAGTATTTTGACGAATTTAGTTCTCCTGTAATATGCTCTACCGCGGTATTGTAACTCATAATCGCAATCTCAGGATTACCCGAAAGGAGAACCCGCTGTACCGGAATAGAATATCCCACATTTCGGGTGATAGTCTGGATTTCCTCCAGACCTGCGTTGAGGGCGGAATTCATTTCGGCCTCTATCCGGCGAAAATGCGAGTGAACTTCCTCATAGGCGGAACGCCATGCGGCGGCCAGGGAGGAGCCGGTAACCACAAGGATACCGGCAATAGCAATAAAACCGCAGAATCTAAGCCTCCCATTAAAGGAATTCCACAAATCATTGATTTTCAGAGTCATTGTCCTAGAATAGTACCATAAAAACCCTGTTTTTTGACTAGACGGCGGGGACTATTCCGATTAAAAATATTTACCATGTTACATGAAATGGCTGTTCCCGAATCAAGGTTCCGGCGTCTTGTTGCCGACGTATGGAAATTCCGGGTTGTGTATACCATCTTGCTTCCCGGATTTGTATGGTACATCGTATTCGCGTATCTGCCCATGGGCGGTCTTTCCTTAGCCTTCAAAACATTTAAGGCAAATTTGGGTATATGGGGCAGTCCCTGGGCCGGATTCGAGAATTTTTCTTATTTGTTCCGGGACGCCGCCTTTTGGCGCGCCCTTTGGAAAACGGTTTATATTAACTTTGGGCGAATGATCTTCCAGTTTCCCGCGCCGATTGTCCTGGCCCTGTTGATCAATGAATTCCATTCAAAAAAATACAAGAAAATTCTTCAGACTATATATACCTTTCCCCATTTCTTTTCGTGGGTGATTGTGGCCAGTATGGCTACTAACATTCTTTCCCTTTCCGGTTTTGTAAATCAGATTGTCATGCTTTTTGGCATGGAACCCGTCAACTTCATGGGAGAATCGCGGATCTTTATTCCCATGCTTTATTTTACGGACATTTGGAAATACGCGGGTTATGGTTCAATTATTTACCTGGCGGCCATATCGGGGATTGATACGGGGTTATATGAGGCCGCCGATATTGATGGCGCCGGCCGCTGGAGTAAGCTTGCCCATATTACTATACCCAGCATAATGCCTACCATTGTTATTATGTTCATCCTTACGTCAGGTACTCTTATGACCATAGGATTTGATCAAATATTTAATATGTCTAATGCCGCCGTTAAGGACTCGGTGGAAGTTCTGGATATGTATATTTACCGCATAACCTTCCAGTCCGCCGCCGATTTTTCATTCTCCACCGCGGTAAGCCTTTTTCGTTCAGTATTAAATATGTTGCTTCTTCTTGGGGCGAATAAATTATCGAAAATGATGGGCGGCGGTGGCCTCATTGGCAATCAGTAAGGAGAAATATATGGATTTGCTGAGAAGGGGAACCTACAGGGCCTTTAACCTTATGGATGTTGTTCTTTTTATACTGCTTACCGCCTGGGCGCTTATTATTGCTATTCCTTTTATTAACGCCCTGGCTATCTCTTTTACCAGCTACAAGGAGTACCTGGAGAGTCCCTTGCTGCTTTTCCCCCGGGCTCCCGAGTTAAAGGCGTACCGGGAACTCTTTAAGGATAACCGTCTTTTTTACGGTTACCGTACAACGGTCACCATTATTCTGGCAGGAGTCCCCCTGAGCCTTTTCTTTTCTGTTTCGATGGGGTTTGCTTTGAGCCGTAAGGGATGGCCCGGAAGAAAATTGTTTTTCTATTTTATTCTTTTTACCATGATTTTTCAAGGCGGTATTGTGCCCCTGTACCTGGTGGTCCGCAGCCTGCGCTTGACCAATTCTATCTGGTCGGTAATTTTAACCGGGGGGATTAATACGTTTTATATGCTTCTCATGTATAATTTTTTTCAAACCCTGCCGGAATCACTGGTCGAATCCGCCAGGCTTGACGGGGCTGGCGACTGGATTATCCTTTTTCGTATTATCATTCCCCTTTCCATGCCCATTGTAGCCACCATGACGCTGTTTTATACCGTTGATAAATGGAACGAATGGTTTAACGCCATGATCTTTATCCGGCGGGCTGAAATACAGCCCCTGCAGCAGGTCTTGCGTTCCATAGTTCTTGATTCAGTGACGGCAAGTCAGACAGCCACTACCATTACGTTACTGGATCGGCCGTTTCCCATCGGCATTAAGATGGCGGCGGTTATGCTTATCATGCTTCCTATTATGTGTATTTATCCTTTTTTACAAAAACATTTTGCCAAGGGCATGATGATCGGGGCGATCAAGGCCTGATATAAAGATGGATCAAAACCGCTTTTAAGCGGCGGCTGTTTGTGGACGGCCAATATTTTATTCGGAGGAGAGAGATGATGAAAAAAACATCGGTATTTGTGGTGCTTTTGGTGCTGGCCGCGGCCATAGCATGGGCCGGCGGGCGTAATGACAGGGACCGTTCGGGAAGCGGGGCTGTCACGGGGGGCGAGGGGTGGTTTGCGGGGAGAAATTTCAGTAAACACCTTGATATAGAATTCGCTTCCCCCGGTCCCGGTATTGATGAGGGGAAAGACTACAACAACGGCGATGAATGGGTTAAGAAATGGACCGGGGCATTTAATATAACCTTTAATATTACCCCCTTTACCTGGGAAAATTGGGCCGAGCGGCTGCGGATATGGATAAATTCCGGGGATGCCCCCGAAATGTTTGTTTATGACTATAATCATGGCGAGGCCCGGAACTACGCCGAACAGGGATTGGTAAAAAGACTCCCCGACAACTGGAAGACAAAGTATCCCAATCTTGCCCGGGCGGCAAACGACGCTCCTTTGAGCGCTATGGCTGAAGAATCTTTCGGTGGGACTTATTACCTGTTCCGGCCTATTTATTCTAATAACCGGCCCACGGATAAACTTTCACCTCACTTCTCCGCCTATCTCCGCAAGGACTGGGCCAGGGCTGCGGGGATTACCCTGAAACCGAAAATGAAGATCAGTGAGATCATTGATTACGCCCGGAAGGTAAAGGCGGCCAATCCTGGCAAAGTACCCAATTTTTCTCCAGTAGTGATCCGCACCGGAAATTTTGGCTATTTTTTTCATTATAATAATGGTTTTGCCGGAATTAATGGGCCTACCTACTACCGGGGGGATGACGGTAAATACCGCTGGGCCGGGGCGGATAATTCCACCCTTGAAACCCTCAAGCTTTTGGCGAGCGCCTACCGGGAAGGTCTTATTGACCGGGAATTCTATACTATCCAGGATCCTGATGATCTGGGGGCCTTCTACACAACGGGCCGTTCCGCGGTGATTTTGGCCGATGGGATGGCCTGGAAAATGACCGAGATGGAACAGCACTTTAAGGCGGACCTGGGGCTGAATTTTGACGATGCGGTAGAAATTGTTACGGTCCTTGGCGAAGACGGGTATTACCATGCCGCACCCTTGACCAACTATTGGGGCGCCGTTGCTTTTTCTCCCAATATTTCCGATGAAAAGCTGGACCGCATACTTCAGATGCTGGATTATTCCTGCACGGAGGAAGGGCAGCTTGAGATCCGCTGCGGCATCAAGGGGGTAGACTGGGAACTGAATGGTTCGGAAATTGTTTCTCATCTTAAAAGCGGTGAATCGCTGTGGGATAAATACGCCTTGCTCCCGGTTTATGTGAACATGCTGATTCTTTCCGACGACTTCCAGTTCAGGGATCCCAACTATAAGCAGGCTTTCCGAAACAAAACCAAGGAAATGTATGTCCTGCGGGCTCAAAGTTCCACAGAAAAGACGTTCCCCTCCGTGCCCGACTGGAATGTGGTACTCCACAGTTCCCGGGCCCTGAACCTGGCCAGTATGGCCATGGCCGATGAGTACGCCGCCCTGGTGATAAAATCCGGCGATATTGAAACAAACTGGCGGAACTGGGTTAACGAAAAGATGGTTCTAATCCAGCCCGTTCTTGCCGAGCTTAACACCAGGTAGCTGTGCTAACCCCAAAGCCAACCGGGTTTTGGAGTTGGCTTTTGAAAAAGCGACGGAGAAGATTAGCCAGTAACTATTCAGCCGCTTGGGAGCGAAGGGGGCAGCAACCCCCTTTGTTAAAGCACTGGAGAACAAGAAAAGTTTTGAAATCACAATATGACTGAATAGTTACAAAATATTATAATAGAGTTCGTGCCGGTCCCCCGGTTCAGTGAAAGCTAGCAGTTTGTTGCGCTTCAGCGCAAAATCTCATAAATATTCACGAATGTGAATATTTATACCATACAAACTGTCAAAGCAGCCCCGATTATCGGGATTTTTTGCATGAATATGCAAAAAATCCACAAGTGCAACAGGCTGCTAGATATTGATCAACCTGGCTGCCGGTTCACCACCGGACAATGTATAGTTGTCCTCTCTCATGCTTCCAGTTTATCCGGCTAAAACTATTTTGCCAACTGCTTAAGTAAACGCATATAGACTAAAGTCCGCTGAATACCACTTCGATACGCTTTAGAGCCTGTCTATAGCTCGGGGCCGCTTGTCCATTTTGTCCGGCTCGAAGCAAATAGCCGAACCCGGACCCTTACTTTTTAGTTCAAGCGTGTCGCTCCTTTTTCGCTTGTCAAACTTACCGAGCCTTGCGACAGTTCGTTTAATTTGCTCATGGCGTATCATTTTATGCTTGCGTTACCGGAATAGCAGTTTGTTGCGCTTCAGCGCAAAATCGTATAAAAATTCACGAAAGTGAATTTTTATATCTTGCAAACTGCCATCGGACCAAAGGTCCGCGCAGCCCCGATAATCGGTATTTTTTGCATCGGACCTTTGGTCCGCTTTATGCAAAAAATCCACAAGTGCAACAGGCTGATAGGGGTATCAGACCGAAACAAAGTTTCCCATACCGCGCTGACCCCGCCGCTTAGCGCCTGTCCGTTACCAGACACGCCAGCAATTCTCAGTTTAGAAATTTTTCAGTTTTTCAGGTAAAAATAGCCTGAGAATAACGATTTGATTCGGTTTTATTCCGATGATTGTCTACTTTTTAATACATATTTTGCCAATTTAACGCGTTGTTTTTTTAAACTGAGAATTGCTGAGTTCATTCTCTAGTATATGTAAAGGGCTTTTCCATCTTCTTTTGCAGGAGGATCATCAAACCGGCAAGGATAACGGCATATAAGATGCAACTACGGTAGCCCCAGGCAGGGCCTATGACGCGGTTGGTAAGTCCTATAAGAAGCTGGAGGCCGCTGTTAAGCGCGCCGCCCAGGGCTATCATCGCGCCGGTCATAATCGGCGCATGGGTGCCGAAGTAACCCATAGCGACGGCCATGATCGTGGGCCACAGTACGGCGATAAAGAAGCCGAGAACGGGCAGTACATAGAGCCCCCGTGGCCCCAGGCAGAAGCCCAGGATGAAGACGCCTATCATGAGGAAAACCGCGGCAAAGAGGCCGCGCATATAACCTATCTTTTCTATTATAAAGCCGCTTAAAAGACGGGAAGCGGTAAAGAGGATAAAAAAGACGGAGATAAAGGAAGCGCCGGCGGTGCGGGGGTCCATGCCGTATACGTCCAGGAAATAGAGGCCGCCCCAGTTGGACGATCCCATCTCCACCACCTCCATAAAACCCAAAACTATCGAAAAGAGCCAGACCATAGGCGTTTTAAGGGCGTCGAGAAATCCGGGACCTTTCTCTTTTTTGGCCGGATATGTTTCCGTTCCCCCTTGTTCCGCCCTGGGGAAGCGCGCGGCGAGGGCGGGGAGGAAAACCAGCAGTACCAGCGGGAGGGAGAAGAGGTAGACCCGCCGCCAGTCCAGATTGAGGGCGTTGGTCAGAAAGCCCGCGGTCTTGGGGCCGCCTATGCCCCCAACGCCGTAGAAGAAGTGCATCAGGTTCATAAGCAGCGCGGCCCTGACGGTAAAGACCTGGGTCGCAAGGCTGTTGAGCCCTACCTCAAAAAAACCGAAACCTGCATAGGCCATAAACAGGGCCGCCGCGCAGGTCCAGAAACCCGGCATAAAAAATACGCCGGCAACACCGATACCCGTACAGATAAACCCCGAAAGCAGAGTCTTCTTAATGCCGAAGCGCGATTGGCAGAAGCCTGCAATCATACAGAAAAGGACGTAACCGTAGGAGAGGATGGACACCATCAGCCCCTGCTGATCGTAGGATACGCCGAATTCGCCCTTGATAAGCGGATAGGAGACGCCTTTGATGTTCTCTACAAAACCGAAGATCACCATAGTTCCATAGATTATAAAAAAGAGCAGTTTACGGGATGTTTTTTGCACGGGGATAGTATATACAAAAAGAAAAGTAACCGCAAGCCGGACAAAGATGCCTCACCGCTTTGCGGCGGGGCTCTTCATTGAGTCTTGTCTTCTATATTTCCGCTCCTTTGCCCTGCTTTGAGAGGGAACTCAGGAAAGGGCGCTATGAGGAGCCTGTGAGGATACAAGCATCTGTTCTATCTTCTCCATCAGTTCTTCAAGACCGCTACGGGTACGCGCGGAAAGGGCAAGGCCATCAGGATAACGGCGGGTAATGTCCTCACGGTCTTCATCCCGGACAAGACGGTCAATCTTATTGAGGACGGTGAGTACCGGTATACCGTCAGCCCCCAGTTCCCGCAGCACGGAGCAGGTGGTTTCGTGGTAACGGTCGATGTCGGGATCGGAAGCATCGAGAACATGGATAAGCAGATCGGCAAGGCAGGCTTCTTCCAGGGTAGAATGAAAGGCGCGTACCAGGGCGTGGGGCAGATGGCGGATAAAGCCTACGGTATCGGTAAGGAGAAAGGTAAAACCCGAAGGGCCCGCGACACGGCGGGTGGTAGGGTCCAGGGTGGCGAACAGTTTGTTTTCGGTGTAAACATCGGCCCCGCTTAAGGCGTTGAGCAGGCTGGATTTACCCGCGTTGGTATAACCGACCAGGGCGCAGGAGGGGGTATTCTGCCGTTTCCGCTGTTTTCTCTGAACGTCTCGCTGCTTCCCTACGGCGGCCAATTCCTGTTCCAGTTTATGTATACGCTGTTCTACAAGGCGTCTGTCCGTTTCAAGGCGGGTTTCCCCGGAACCTCTCGTTCCATAGCGACCGCCCCGCTGCCGTGAAAGCTCGATGTGCCGGTGTTGCAGCCGGGGCAGGGAGTAGGAAAGCTCCGCCAGGGCAACCTGAAGCTCGGCTTCGCGGGTTCTTGCCCTGGAAGCAAAGATCTGTATGATAAGTTCCTGTCTATCCACGACGGGTATACCGGTAAGGGCCTCCCAGTTCCGCTGTTGGGAAGGATTCAGTTCTCCGTCAAAAACAAGACAGTCAATTTCAAGCATCCGGGCTTTTTCGGCAAGTTCTTCGGCCTTACCGCTTCCCATGCCGAATTTAGGGGAATGTTCCCGTATATGAACCATTTCCTGCGCCGCGATCTCAAGGCCGAGGGTCCCGGCCAGGCCCGCAAGCTCTCTCGCAAGGGAATCGGCATCGCGGCTCGTTCCGGCGTTATCCCGTATACCCACGAGGAGCGCCCGTACAGGTTTTTCCGCGGTATCGTATAATTCTTTCATTGTCCTCATCCTGTAGAAAAAAGCCCCCGCTGTCAAGCCGGCGTCCGTCAAATCCGATACTGGAAAGAGGTAGTTCCAAAATATTGGGGTTTAGAACCGAATGGAGGGTGTACTCTTATGGTAATTATCATTATACTATGTTGAGAGAGCTTCCGATAATTTAATATAGTTGAGCCTTTAAGCGGAGTCTGTTGATAAGGTGTTTTACTTTATGGGCGGCCTCTTTAAAGGGCATCTTTCAGAATGTATTATTTTTGAGGGATGTTTTACAATAATAGTAGGATTAGTAAGTGACCGTATCCCAGAAAGCAGCCCTAAGCCTTCTAATTTCAGTTCTTCTCTTTGCGGGCTTTACCGTAATAGCCTATATGGGATTATTCGATCTGATAGAGACCCAGTTCTATAATCCTTCTATTACCAATTCTTTTACCTCCAAGGTCAGGTCCGATACCGCCGTTATTGATATGTATTTAAAAAAGTTACAGAAGCAGTTCAAGGATATCCTTGAGGAACGATCGGTTAAGATAAGTTTTATTCCCAATCAAAGCGCCGAGCAGATCAATGAAAGGGCGCGTCTTTTTATGAATCTTTTTTCCGATATAACGAAGCTGCAATCGGTGCGCCTTGTTGACGCGGCCGGTATCCGTATTCATTTTTCTACCCTGCAAAGCGATATTCTGCGGCAGGATATTCAATCGGTAGCATACCGTAATTACAATTACCGGGAAGATGAAATCCCCTATGCGGAACTTGAGGTTACGACGCGGGATGCCGTAAAATTAACCCTCGATCAAAAGACCGAATGTATTATTTTTTCCTTCCCCGTTTTTGACATCTACGAAGTCTACCGGGGTACCGCGTTTTTTACCCTCTCGATAGCGGCCGTTGCCGAAGAGTTGATAAGTAATAAAAGCATCAATGTCAGCGAACATCTTTCGGTCGTTACCGACCCTAACGGCAGCGGATCGGGCATGGTACTTGGGTTTTCCGACACTAACATTGACGCGCTGACTTCCAGGATTGCCTCTATCTGGCATGATGATATTCTTACATTCAGAAGGTTGGATTCCCCCGATTCCGGGGTAGTGTTGGTGCTTATTTCCGCCAAAACTTCCCAAGGCATCTTCTTTGGCCGTCTTTTAAAGGAATCGCTCTTTGCCTTCCCCCGGGAGATGAAGGCGCTCCTGCTGGCGGCGTTTTTCGTTACCGTATACCTTTCTTTCTTCCTCCTCTTCAATCTGCGGCAGGATAATATGACGATTATCCAGAACCGCCTCAAAAGCCTCCAGATTTCCCTTATAGAACAGTACTATGATCGTAAGGGGGACATTGATTTTACCCGTTGGTCAAGGGAACTTGAACAGCGGCGGGATGAAATCCGTATGGAGTTGAAACGCGGGATTAAAAAATCGAAAGATAAGAAGAATTCCGAAGATATTGATGCCCTTATTGATAAATCCTGGGATGAACTACTCAAGGTTATAGGCGGACGAAGCGCCGGCCAGATTACCGCCAATATTGACGAGGAAAAACTTCAGGGTATGTTGAACCGTATTCTGGCTTCGGGAAATTATTTTGGGGCCGTTCCGCCCCAAGCCGGACAGAACGCCCTGGCAGCCCCGGCCCGGAAGACTCAAGCGCCGCAGGATTCGGCTTCCGACCTTGAAGAGATGGAAGAGGTTGAAGAACTGGCCGATGCTGAAGCCCTTTCGGAAATCGAAGAGCTTCCCGGGGAAATGGAGGAACTTTCCGATGAGATAGAGGAACTTCCCGAGGAAATGGAAGAATTATCTGAGGCGGAAGAGCTTTCCGATACGCCGGAAGATATTCCCGCGGCCGCACAAGAAGCGGAAGAAATT
This sequence comes from Treponema sp., assembly GCA_031276295.1. Lineage (GTDB taxonomy): Bacteria > Spirochaetota > Spirochaetia > Treponematales > Breznakiellaceae > JAISNI01. The sequence goes on along the minus strand of JAISNI010000138.1, from coordinate 3,986 downwards.
ACCGGTACCGGAGAAGCTGAGAATACGGAAGAAAATTCCCTTGAAAAAATTTCCGATACGGAACCGCTTGATGAGGCGGAAGATCTTGTCGAGGTATACCGGCTTCCGGCGCTTGCAAAGACTTATGGAATACAGCCGAATATGAAAGTTGAGGAACTGGAGGCTGAGCCGGACGATGGAGGGGAGACCATGATTAGAATATCGGCGGCCCCCGATATTCAAGAAGGGTCTCAGGACGAGCAGATTGAAGAACTGGAAGAGATTGAAGAAGCGTCCGATGTCCCGCTTGACGGGGGCGGTGCGAAAAATGTACCGGTTGCAGGCGCCGGTTCCGCGGCATCCCTGCCGGATGCAAACAGGCTTTCCGGCGGGAAGAGGCGTTCCAATATACGGCTTGCCTTTGGAGAAGATGATATTCCGTATATAGTTGAATCTAATGGACTTGAACTGGTGGATGATGATATAATGATAGATAACCAGGGTGGGAAAATGGAGGAACTGAAAAAAAAGCCGATGAATCTGAATGACGACGATGTTGAAGAAGTTGAGGAACTGGAAGAACTGCCGCCGGAGGAGTTGGAAACGCTTGAAGAGGCGGAAGAGCTTTCTGCTGCAGAGGAGTCTTCTGCCCAGGAGGGCAGTAAAGAGGATATTGCTGAAATAGCAAGAAGGATTGAATTCGATATGCCGGTTGCGGTGGAAGAGGATACCGGGGAGGCTATTGAATTATTGGAGAGTAATCTTGAAGTAGTATCTCCTTTTTCAACTATTTTTTCAGATGAAGATGAAGAGTCGGCCAAGGAAAACGATAAACCGGAAGAAGCCGGTACGAGCGAAACCGTCAAGTATGATTCCGAAGAGGATAAAAAAAAAAGAAATAGCTGACGATAACGGCTTGGAAGAGATCGACGGAAGCAAAAGTTTTTCCTTCATCAATAAACCGTTTTACGGGAACGTTTCCGGCGCTGAAGTGCTGGAAGCCTCTCCTGTTCAGGTAATTGAAGAATGTGGCGGAATATACCGTATCAACCGGGAAGTTTTCAATCCTGATGCGGATATGGTGAAAAAACTGAATAAAGAATTAAAAAAGTTAGTCGATTCCCTTATCTCAACCCGATAATTACCCCTTTTGAGTACCGAATAGAACGCCCCCGATGCCTTAACTCCAGGCTCTGTGTATTAAGGTAGTTCCCCGCTACGAATAAATAAAAGATAGCAGATAACTGTTGACTTTTTTTGAAGGAATCGTTACAACAGATTTGAAATAAGACTGAGCGTTAAAGGAGAACGTATGGTAACCAGGATTGGACATTCGGCGATACGGGCAAAGGACATAGAAGTTACCGCCCGTTTCTACACGGAAGTTCTGGGTTTTAAGGAAGCCTTCCGTATGTATACCAAGGAAGGCGGGCAGTTGAGTACCATTTACGTCTACATTGCCCCCTATCAGTTCATTGAGATATTCCCCGACGGAACCGAGGAATTGATGCCGGATAGACAGCGCGCCATAGGCCATTCCCATATATGCTACGAGGTAGACGACCTTGCCGCATACCAGGAAGAGGTCCGTTCCAGGGGCGCTCCTATTGATGTGGAGCTTAAAACCGGTTTTTCCAAATGTCTGCAATTCTGGACCCACGATCCTGACGGCAATCGTATGGAGTTTATGCAGTTACCGCCTGAGAGCCTGCAATTCCAGGCTACCGCGCGGATCATGGCCGAAGAAGCGGCGGGGAAGAAGTAAACATACCCCGCGATTTTCTGACGGGTGGTTGCAATTTCGCATATTTTATTCGACATCTTTTCAATCTTCATTTATACTACACGTACTATTTACGGAGGAATGTAAATGAACGGATTAGTTATGCTCATTATCGCGGCGGCGGTATTGATCGCGGCCTATGTCTTTTACGGACGTTGGCTTGCAAAAAAGTGGGGTATCGATCCCCGGAAGAAAACCCCTGCCCATGAATTTGAGGACGGGATGGATTACGTGCCCACCAAACCCAGTGTGGTCTTCGGCCATGAGTTCGCCTCTATAGCCGGGGCGGGGCCTATCAACGGGCCTATTCAGGCCGCCATGTTCGGCTGGCTTCCGGTGCTGTTGTGGATACTCATCGGGGGCATATTTTTCGGGGCGGTTCAAGATTTTTCCGCCCTGTACGCGTCGGTAAAGAACAAGGGTAAGACCGTCGGGTACATCATCGAAAGCTATATCGGTCAAACCGGTAAACGGCTGTTCTTGCTCTTTGTATGGCTCTTTTCTATCCTGGTAATCGCGGCCTTCGCGGATATAGTGGCCGGAACCTTCGGAGGCTTCAACGCGGAAGGGGCTAGGGTTACGGCCAACGGCTCTGTGGCAACTACGTCTACCCTTTTTATCGTCGTTGCGGTGGGCCTGGGATTCTTTATCAGAAAGGTGAAGCCCAGCGGCCTCCTTAGCGGGGCCGTCGCGGTGGCGCTCCTTGCGGTTTGTATTGGCCTGGGGCTTCTTGCTCCTGTTTTCGTGGCAAAGAACATTTGGCTTTACATTGTGTTTGCTTACATCTTTATTGCCTCGGTTACGCCGGTTTGGGCTCTTTTACAGCCCCGGGATTATCTTAATTCGTTTCTTCTGGTCGCCATGATCATCGGCGCCTTTATCGGAGTGGTTTTTTCCGCTCCGGACATCAATATTCCCGCTTTTACCTCCTTCGCGATCACCGGCGCAGGCGGCAGCGTGAGTTACCTTTTCCCTATCCTCTTTGTTACGGTAGCCTGCGGCGCGGTTTCCGGCTTTCACAGCCTGGTTGCCTCCGGTACCGCTTCCAAACAGATAGATAATGAGCGGCACATGCTCCCCATATCCTTCGGCGCCAGGCTGGTGGAAAGTTTCCTCGCGGTGCTGGCCCTTATCGCCGTAGGCTCCCTGGCGATAAACGGGAAACTCCCGGCGGGAACGCCCCCTCAGATCTTTGCCTCGGCCATTGCGGGTTTTCTCACCAAAATCGGCCTTCCAGAAACTATCGTTTTTACCCTCATCACCCTGTCGGTTTCAGCCTTTGCCCTTACCTCCCTGGACTCGGTAGCCCGGGTGGGACGCCTTGCCTTTCAGGAACTCTTTACCGAGGACTTGAAAGCGGGTCAAAGTCCTTCAGGGATTTCGGTTGTTTTATCCAACAAGTATGTGGCTACCATTGCCACCCTGATCCTTGGGTATCTTCTGGCCATCCTGGGCTACGCGAGTATCTGGCCCCTCTTCGGTTCGGCGAATCAGCTCCTCGCGGCTCTGTCCCTGATTGCCTGCGCGGTCTTCCTTAAAAAGACAAACCGGCAGGGGATCATGCTCTGGCTGCCCATGTTTATCATGCTGGCGGTAACCTTTACCGCCTTGGTCTTTACAATCCGGGACAAGGGAGGCAAATTGTTTAACGGAACCTTCAATTTCGGCTTGGACTTCCTGCAGCTTATTTTCGCAACACTGCTCCTGGGGCTTGGTATCATGGTGGCGGTTTCAGGGGTTTCCAAATTACTGGAAAAGGAAAAGCCCGAAACAAGGAGAAAGAAAGGGATAGCGGCATAGCAGCCTGCCGCACTTGTGGATTTTTTTGTATCGGACTTTGGCCCGCTTTATGCAAAAAATCCTGATTATCGGGCTGCGTGGACCTTTGGTCCGATGGCAGTTTGTATGGTATAAATATTCACATTCGTGAATATTTATGAAATTTTGCGCTGAAGCGCAACAAACTGCTCGCAGCCTGCGGGAATCGGTATGGTTGGGAGCAAGCCGTAAAGCCTGCTCCAACGATGCCTGTACGCGGGGGCATAGCCCCGTGAAGCGCCCAATGCTTGTGGCGAGAATGCGCTCTTCCCCCGCCTCTCATTCTGTGTTATACTAAAACCGGAAGGAAATCTATGAACGCTAACCGTGAACACAAAGCGAGCCTCTTTGTTACCCTGTTTAATACCCCTCAAGCCCTGCGGGAACTGTACAACGCGCTGGCGGG
>JAISNI010000079.1 GCA_031276295.1 Treponema sp. | reverse complement strand
TGGCTTGCCAGCCCTCGGGCAGCAATGCCAGTAAATCGTTAAAGGTGTATAGTTCCTCTTCCATGCTTCTTTTTTATCACAGTTCCTCGCTTAAGTGAACGCCTATGGTGCCAGGCACTGAATTTCAGCGCTGCATGACAATCGTAAAATCGTTGTCCAGATAACCGTCTATCAGGAACGCGCCGGGGCAGAGGCTTTTGCAGTAAGCCAGAAAATGTACCTTGTCCGCGTAGTAAAGATAACGGCCGTCTCCCCCGGAGGGCCGCGCCGCCGCGTCCAGCAGGTTAAAGGCAAAGACGCGCCGCGCCTGCTCCCAAGCCTTTTTTACAAGGCCCTCGATACGGGCGCGCTGGTCTTCCACCGCCCCAAAAACATAGTTGAGGCTCCCCGAGGCCAGGATAAGGTCATGCGGCGGCAGTTCGTCCTCAAGAAAATTGCCCCCGCGGAAATTGCCGGAAGGGTAGTTCGCCCGAGCCGCCTCCAGCATGGCGGGGCTTATGTCCATGCCCGTGTAGGCGATCCCGGCATAGCCGTTTTCTACCAGATACCCGTAGAGGTCTCCCAGGCCGCAGCCCAGATCAAGCAGGCTAAGGGATGCGTTTTTATCCGGCACGGCGTGTTCGAGCAAAATCTTAAAACGCGCCCGCTGGTTTTCCCGGGAGTTATACGAAACCGCCAGCACCGATTCCCTGCCCCAGGCCCGAACCAGGTTGTCGTAGTATGTGACCACCCGGTTCACGCCGGGCCGTGCGGAGATGGCCGCTTCCCGGCTTGCGTACATGCCCTTCCAGAAATCGCATAAAAGTATGTTAAGACCCAGCATAAGGGACAATGCGCCCCGGTGAACCGCGTCCATCATCCTTTCAAATTCCCCTGAAGCCTCATGCATATATTCCACCAGGGGGTTCTTTTCGGCGTAGGCCCGAAGGAATACGCCTTCCCGTAACGCTTCCAGGTTTTCGAGGTGCCAGGCCCAGCGGTGGTCTATCTGCCACAGGTAGGCCATGCGTATACTGTAGTTAAAGGCGCCCCCTCCCATGCGGCGTTCTTTGTCGTCCAGGGAAAGGCGCTGTTCAAAATTTTCCGCCCGGTCCCGCAGTAGTTCTTTCAGGTTTTCCCCGGCAAGAATACGGTCCCGTAGTTCGTAGATCCGCCTTTGCTGGATCATAAGGGCTTCGTCAAATTTAAAGATGATCTTCCGGGCGTTGTACTGCCGATCCTCCGCCATTTTTTGGGCGCGGTTAAATCCGCCGCGTTTGCCCCCGTAGTTCCGTATCAGGCTGTCTTCCAGGGAAACAAAAAACCTGCTCTCCCCCGGATCCCCCTGGCGGCCCGCACGTCCCCGCAGTTGGTTGTCGATGCGGCGGCTCTCGTGCCGTTCCGTCCCGATAACGTAAAGGCCCCCGAGTTCCCGCACCCCCTCCCCCAGCCTGATGTCCGTCCCCCGTCCGGCCATGTTCGTCGCAATGGTAACGGCCCCCCGCTGTCCGGCCCCGGCGATAACGGCCGCCTCCTCCCGGTGCCGCTTCGCGTTCAGCACCCGGTGGGCCAGGCCCCGCCCGGCAAGCAGGGCCGACAGTGCTTCGGATTTTTCTACCGATGATGTTCCCGCCAGCACGGGCCTGCCCCGTTCGCGGGCGGCGGCAATCTCCGCCGCGACAGCCGCGAGTTTTTCCGCTTCCGTGGGGAACACCGCGTCGGCATGGTCAACGCGGACGCAGGGTTTGTGCGGCGGAATCACGGCAACCTTAAGGCCGTAGAGCGCGGCGAATTCCTTCGCGGCGGAGGCGGCCGTGCCGGTCATCCCGGCGAGTTTGGCATACAGGCTGAAATACCCCGCCGTACTTATGGACGCCAGGGTCAGGCGGGAGGGGGCTATGGCAAGCCCCTCCTTGCACTCCAGGGCTTCGTGCAGCCCCCCGGTATAGCGGCGGCCCTCCAGAATCCTCCCGGTAAAGGCGTCCACGATACAAACTTCCCCGTCCCGCACGAGGTAGTCCGCCCCCTCCTTGAAAAGAAGCCGCGCCCGCAGCGCCTGGGTAAGGTAATGAAGGTACGCGAAATTCTCCCCCTCCGTAAGGCTCCCTTTGATAAGCCCGCGCCGCAGGAGGAGTTCCTCCGCCTTTGCGGTCCCGGCGGCGGTAAAGGCCAGGCTTTTATTTTTGCGGTTAAGCCGGTAATCCCCCTGAACAGCCTCCCCGAAAACCTCGTCCGGGTATGAGCCGTCCGCCTTTTGGGGAACCTCCGTAAAAAAGGAAACCAGCGAATCCGCCGCACGGACCCGTTCGCCCCTGTCCGTCCCCGGCCCCGCGATAATAAAGGGGGTCAGGGCCTCGTCCAGCAGGATGGAATCGGCCTCGTCCACGATGCAGTAATGATGCCCCCGCTGAACCTTTTCCGCGCTTTCCCGGACCAGGTTATCCCGCAGGTAATCGAAGGCCATTTCGCCCGCCGTACCGTAGGTAATATCGCGGCGGTAGTTTTCCCGCCGCTCCTCGTCATCCATGCCGCCAAGAACGCAGCCCGCGCTCAGGCCCAGTTCCCGGTACACCGGCCCCATCCAGGCGCAGTCCCGCTCGGCAAGGTAGTCGTTAGCGGTAACGATATGCACCCCCCTGCCGGAAAGGGCGTTGCAATAGGCCGCCGGAACGCAGGCCAGGGTCTTCCCCTCCCCGGTCTTCATCTCCACGATCATACCCCGGTGAAGCGCCAGGGCCCCGGCCATCTGCTCATCGTAAGGCCGCTCCCCCAGCACCCGGTACGCCGCCTCCCGCGCCCGCTCCATGGCTCTTTTTGTTTCCCCGCGGCTTTTCCAGAACATGGGGGAAGTATACCCGGAATTCCCTGCCTTCGCCATACATCGTTTTTTCAGGAAATTTAACCACGAACGACATGAACAGACACGAACAAACGGACGGTGCATGATACCACTTTTTTCGATAAATTTTTATCCAGAAAAAAGGTGCCTGGCACCTCTTGACAGGGCGGCAAAACCGGGGGTAAGCTAAAAGTGGTGCCTGGCACCATTGCGTATACAATACCATGAAAGGAGCGTTTTATGGCAGAAGTAAGGAAAACAGGAATTCTTGGTCTTGGTGATTATATAAAAACTTTTTCTGATGGTCTCTCACCAACAAAAAAAGAGAACGTACGCGTTTCTTCAAACTATTATGGACCAATACTTTCGGACTATGAAATGTATGATAAATTTTGTGGACTAAATGATGATGAATACGAAATAGATACTGATTTAGAATGGGCATTGGCTTCGTATTATTCAAACGCAGTCGTTCGAGTTAGACCTATTGAAGCAGACGCTATTTTGCCGGCCAACAACCCCCGCACTGCCGGTCTCAAACTCGGCTCGGCGGTCTTGAAAGAATTGGCAGAGCTAAAATTTCTCGACCCGTCTAACACCGCCGCGATAGGCCGTTACGAGGGCATGATCAAGTTTATTTCCGACAAAAACGGCGTGAGCAGAGCGGACATAGAAAAATATTTAAAAGACGGCATCGTCGCGGTGGTGGATGCGGAGTTTAATAAGACTCGGTTTGGCTTGGGAGACTATTCGACGGATAAATATTACAGTACTACACTAGCACGCAACACACAAACTCAATATATTTTAAGTTATGA
>JAISNI010000039.1 GCA_031276295.1 Treponema sp. | reverse complement strand
ATAAAGAGTTACAAAGAGATCCAAAAGTATCCGGAGGCCTAAATAGGCATATTGTAAGTCTAAGTCCATACAGGAATTAGACTTACGCATGGTTACATTTTGAAATGTCTCATTACGGGCATCACGGGCATCGCATAATAATTTTTTGCCGAAAAAGAGCGGGGTACTAACCCCCCAAATAAATAAAAGGCCGATACGAATTTTACAATTCAGTACCGGCCCTGCCCATGAGGCAAGTCGGGAAATATAGTGATTTGGGAGGGGAACTATACCCCCGACATTTTAAATATCGGTAGAACACGCATAAACTTGAATTTTTTTGCCGTTTTTTGTATGCTTATTTGAGAATTTTAAGATAATGGCATGGAGAAACAAGGAGAAATTATGAAAAAACCAATCAATTGGGCTTTGGCTGGAACAGGGGGAATTACCCGGCGTTTTGCCGTAGGGCTGCGGGCGGCGGAAGGCGCCAAACTGGCGGCTGCCGTATCGCGTTCCCGGGAAAATGCCGAAAAACTAGCGGCGGATTTCGGTATGGAAAAGGCATACGGGGATTACGACGCCATGCTTGGCGACAGCAGCATTGATGCCGTGTATATCGGTACTCCCCATACAACCCACAAGGAACTGACAATCAGGGCTTTAAAGGCAAAAAAGGCGGTTCTCTGCGAAAAACCCTTCTGTATAAACGCTCAGGATCTGCGGGAGATGATCAAAACAGCCCGTGAAAATGATACCTTCCTTATGGAAGCAATGTGGAATCGCTTTGTACCGCCCCTTGTAAAAACCCGCGCCTGGCTTGCGGACGGTCTTATAGGGGAAGTGCGGATGATCGATGCTAAATTCGGCTTTTCAAGCCCCCGCGGTATCGAAAGCCGTCTTTTCAACCTGGAACTCGGCGGCGGCGCCTTGCTGGACGCGGGGGTGTACCCCATTTCCCTTGCCTCAATGGTATTCGGAGGCGGAAGGCCGGAAAAGATCAGTTCCCTTCTCTACTTTGGGGAAAGCGGCGCGGATTATGAGTTTACCGGCATCATGTCCTACGGAGGGCCCCGTATGGCAATGGTAAGCGCGGCCCTGTGTACCCCTATGGTAAACGACGGGTGGATATACGGCGCCCAAGGGAAAATACATCTGCCCGGCTTTGTGTTCTCTCATGCCGCGGAACTCCTGATAGACGGGCGTCCTCCCTATCATTATGAACCTGATTTTATATCGAACGGATATAACTATGAGGCGGAGGCGGTAATGGACTGCCTGCGGGAAGGAAAAACCGAATGTCCGGTCATGCCGCTCGATGAATCCCTGGCAATCATGGAAACGATGGACGGGATACGCGCGCAGTGGAATTTTACATATCCGGGTGAATGACAGAGCGCGGTGCTTTACGGTTCATTCATTTTCCCAGATATTTATATCTATGGAGAGGGCTACACGGTAGGTCTTTCCCTTTTCCACGACGATGTTTTTGATGATCATATAGTCGCTTATCTGGAATTTAACCTCGTGGCGGCCGGGTTCTACGGCCCTCGGACTGTGGATATTTGTTATAGGCAGATTATCCAGAAAGACCCCGGCGTTTTCAGGGGCTTCAAAGCTCATAAGGGGGGTAGGGTCTTTAAGCTCGATGATCAGCTCGGTGCTCTTTGCACGTTCGACAAGGAAACGGCGGCTTTCATTGCGGTAAGCCTCGGAAAGGACTATGAGGCTGTGCTCTCCTTCCTTCAGGAGCAGTTCTTCGGAGGGCTTGTCTATTACCGTATCATCAATAAGGAGAGTAAAGGGCTTACCGTGAAGGTTTTCAGGGTAATGCAGCCGTATCCGCACCGCGCCCTCATTACTCAGGATAGGCTTGACGCTTAACTGAAAACGCATGGATTCAAGGTCTTCGCTCAGTCCCTTGCTGATAGGCATAAGCCTAAAAAGCAGGGGAAAGGACGAGGGGCTCACCTGAACGGTAACGTTTGAGTAGGGGCCGGAACGTAAACCGTGGGAAGGAAGCAGGGGTATCTGATAGATGTTCTGGATTTTCCCCGGTAAAGGCTCAAAGATGATCTGCCGCCCTTCAATATCGGCAATTCCCGTCCGGGGTATTCCGTCAAGGTTCGTATATATAACCATCGCCAGGCTCCCCCGGTAGGGAAGCCATATCTGGGGTGCCGTAAGATCGATCTCAATACCTCTCAAGAAACGCAGGTCGGCGCCCAGAGAGATAATCACGGAATTATTGTAGAAGATGGGCAGGGAAACGCCCTCGGGGTTATTAAGGGAAATCTCAAGGTTCCCCGCCACCAGAGCCCTGAAACTTTCCCCCCGTACTTCAAGATTGAGGAAAAAAAATAACAACAGTATCCCGTACCAACTTTTCATGAACATCCCCTACTGAAAAAGCCGTAAAACCCGGCTGGGGTCCTGGGCTTTACCGTTCTGTCTGATTTCAAAGTGCAGATGAGGCCCTGTCGACTGACCGGTTGAACCTACCTTTCCAACCAGGGTACCGGCATTCACTTTCTTGCGCAACTCCGCTTCTATCTTTGAAAGATGCCCGTAAAGACTTACCCAGTTATCATCGTGTTTGATTATAACGAATTTACCGAATATAGCATCCTCCCCTATTTCGGAAACAACGCCGCTCCGTGCGGCAAATACATCGGTCCCCATAGGGGCGGCAAGGTCTATACCTTGGTGTATACGCAATCTTCCGGTAACAGGATTCACCCTGAGGCCGAAGTTGCTGGACACTTGGTAGGTATGTAAGGGAAAGCGGAAACCTTCGTTAAGAAAGAATATCCGTTCTATAGGGCTGAAATCCGCGCCGGGTATGAATCGGAATCGTTCCGTCTTACCGTTACGGAAAAAGGTCAGGACTATACCCTCTTCTTCGGGGCGCAGCGAATCCATAAGCATTTCGAGGTCCGACGAAGTTTTTTCAGGCAAAAAGATTCCCGGCGCCGAGGGCAGGAGCATGGGCCCCGCGTTAAGGAAGGCTTCCGGGTGGGGCAGCCTGTTCAGGGTGGCAATGGCGGGGTAGGGGATGTTACAGCGGGCGGCAAGGCTCAGCAGATCGTTGATATTATCTTTTTTTTGGGGGGTATAGATGTAAATGGTCAGGTCTTCCGCAATTTTTTCGAGGCTTTCCTTCCCGACATTTGCCCGTGCGGCCCTAAAAACCCTGATTCTCTGTGATTCTACTTCCCTCATATACTGATTGAACACGGTATCCTTGGAGTTCAGGTTTTCAATACGGAGAAAGCTCTCCTTACGGATATCGGCACCGGTATCCGGCGTCTGAAAGATCAACAGACAAAATAACAGGTATTTAAAAGAATCGGTTTTGAAGAACGGCATGAACCGCCCTGCCCCGTAAAAAACGGCATATTTATACAATAGATTTTGAAAATTGAACCATTTTTTCATAGGAATCAGTCGAAACTCCTCCTGCTTCGGCTAAACAAATCCGGTAAGGTTCGTATCTATATCAAGCGCTGATATAGATACGAATGAACCCGCCCGGATTTTCACTTTACCGGCATCCTGTAAAGACTACACGAGGAGCCTGTTGCACTTGCGGATTTTTTGCATCGGCCTTTTGGCCCGCTTTATGCAAAAAATCCCCGATTTATGGGCTCCTTTGACAGTTTGCAAGGTATATTTTTGCAATAAATTGCCAAAATATACTATTTTGCGCTGAAGCGCAACAAACTGCTAGCTGAAAAACAACCTCCGGTCCCACAGACCCGGCTGCCTGCCGCTATCTACGGCAGAATGACACTTATGTGGCTGCCGCAATCGCCTCTACCGGGCAGACGCCGGCACAGGCGCCACAATCCTGGCATTTTGCGGCATCTATCCAGCGGTGTTCGTCCTTTTCGGAGATTGCCTCTACCGGACATTCACTGTCGCACGATCCGCAGTTCACACATGCATCACTTATCGTATAAGCCATATATCACCTCTCTCATATTGATGCCTATAGGATAGTATAAGTAAGCATGTAAATCAACACCCCGCATTGCCTACTAATTTTTCCAGCCGAAAAGGGGCGGCAGGAACAAAATCCAGCAGTTTGTTACATAGGAGGAAGCGATAGTATATGACAAAGAGAGGTACAAGAAACGCTCGTTTATAAAGCGGATATTTGGAAAGAGCAAAGAGAACCGGCGGCCTGAGGTACGGCATGAAAAATCCGATATAAACTTTCCCGAATTTGTTTTTATTAAAATATTTCTTTGCTAACAGTACCTAAAAGGGTATGCTTTATATATCAACATACCTCGTCCTTCAGGATGTTGATTGAGGTGTGTGAAGGAGTAATGATGAAATTAAGGTATAGTTTAAGTATTATTGTTATTGGGATTTTGATTGTGATAGTAGCGGCTATTTCGATCATTTTGCTTAATCGTGCCGCTTCACTGCAAATGGCCGCCGCTCTGGAAAGTCAGGAGAGGCTTGCCGCGGAACAGTCCCGAGTTATCCAGATGCACTACGAAACGTATTTACAGACCGTAAGAACCGTGGCGGCCCTGATGGCCGATTTTGACAAGATAGAGCCGGGCCGGCAGCGCGGCCGTTTTGAACAGACCCTGCGCTCGGTACTGGAAGCCGAGAAACGGATAATAGCCATATATGCCGTTTTTAAGCCCAACACCATAGACGCGGGTTGGGACGCCTCTTTTGCCGGACTCCCCGGTAATACCGAAACCGGTCAATACGCCGACTGGTATACCCGCCGCTCCGGGCAGATTGAGCATTTGACCTACAACGAAATACAGGCCGTAATGGATAGGTCCAACGGGCCGGACGCGCGCAAAGAACATATCTATGATCCCGTACCCCAAACCGTGGCCGGCGGGGATACCTATACCGTCAAAATCAGCGTGCCGATCATTCACCGTCTGACGAACCAGGTGGTAGGCAGGGTCGGGGTGAATGTGAATACGGCCTATACCCAGCCTGTAATAGATAACGCCATAAAGGCCCACCCCGACATTACCACCATGACCATTTATTCCGATAATGCTACCATTATTGCCAGCGGCGTCGTTACTCAAATCGGAAAGCCCCTCAAGGATGCCCAAAGTTCCCTGTTCAGCGCCCACACCGCCGCGGCCTATGATGCGGTGCTAACGGGAACTAAATACCAACTGGCGGAATATTCGGAGAATCTCAAGATCGAAATGGAAATGATCTTTTATCCCTTTACCATCGGCGAAACCGGGGCAAGCTGGGCCCTGATGTTGGGTACGGACAAGGAAGAGATCCTGGCGGAGGTCAACGAGATGACCTTTTTTACCGTCATCCTTGCCGTAATTGCGGTGGTTGTTACCGCGGTCATCATCTACATTGTTGCCGGAAGCATTGCCAAGCCCATTGTCGGTGTGGCCCTTACCCTTAAAGATATATCCGAAGGCGAAGGGGATCTGACCAAGACCATCGCTGTTAATTCAAAGGATGAAATCGGCGACCTTGCCCGCTACTTCAATGCGACCCTGGAAAAGATCAAAAATCTTGTGGTTACCATTAAAAGACAGTCCGTAGCGCTCTTTGACATCGGCAGCGAGCTTGCCGGAAACATGACCGAAACCGCCGCGGCCGTCAACGAGATCGCCGCCAACATCCAGAACATCAAGGGGCGGATAATCAACCAGTCCGCCAGCGTTACCGAAACCAACGCCACCATGGAACAGATCACCGTGAACATCGACAAGCTCTCGGATCATGTGGACCGCCAAAGCGTCAGCGTCGCCCAGTCCTCGTCTGCCATTGAGGAGATGCTTGCCAATATCCAGTCCGTTACCCACACCCTGGTCAAGAACGCGGACAATGTGCAGGAATTGATAAGTTCCTCCGAGGTGGGAAGAACGGGCCTCCAGGAAGTGGCCGCGGACATTCAGGAAATCGCCCGGGAATCCGAGGGCCTACTGGAGATCAACGCGGTGATGGAAAACATAGCCGGTCAAACCAACTTGCTTTCCATGAATGCCGCCATCGAAGCCGCCCACGCCGGGGAAGCGGGTAAGGGATTCGCCGTTGTTGCCGACGAAATTCGTAAACTGGCCGAAAATTCCGGAGAACAGTCCAAGACTATTTCCACCGTCCTCAAAAAGATTAAAGAGTCCATCGACAAGATAACCATATCCACCGAAAACGTACTCAACAAATTTGAAACGATAGACGGCGGGATAAAGACCGTGTCGGAGCAGGAGGAGAACATCAGGAATGCTATGGAGGAACAGGGGGCCGGCAGCAAGCAGATACTGGAAGCCATCGGCCAGCTCAACGATGCGACGCAAATGGTGAAAAGCGGTTCACAGGAGATGCTTGAGGGGAGCAAACAGATAATCCATGAGAGCAAGAATCTTGAAACGGCAACCCAGGAGATAACCAATGGAATGAATGAAATGGCCGCCGGTGCGGACCAGATCAACATTGCGGTAACACAGGTCAACGAGATCAGCGGGCAGAACAAGGAAAACATCGAAGTATTGGTACGGGAGGTGTCGAAATTCAAAGTGTAGAATTACGCCTTTGAATGAGTGTACTGCCCCGCCCAGTTCCCCGCGAACCGTGAGCGGGTTCTTGGGTATCACCCCCTGCGTTCCAATATTGGAAACGCGGGGGGCGGCAGCCTCCTGTGTTAAAGCATTGGAGAACAAGAAAAGTTCTGAAATTACGTTACGGCTGAATAGTTATGATTTTAACCAAGGAGGAATCAAATGGAATGGCTAAAGAAAAATCTGGCAAAGCCGGAGATACAGTATCGGCCCGAGCTAAGGTGGTGGTTGGCCGAGGGATTTCATACCGACGAAACCCTGAAAAAAGAAGTGAATTTGATAGCTGAGGCCGGTTTCGGGGCAATAGAATTTCTTGCCATGGATGAAGCCGGAGTTGAACATTCCCG
>JAISNI010000028.1 GCA_031276295.1 Treponema sp. | reverse complement strand
GATCGCAGGGATTTTGTCGGCTGGTCAGGCATAGGGCCTACCCGTTACCTTCTGCGTTATGCCGTGGGTCTGGCGCCGGACGCTCCTTCCAACACCCTGCGCTGGAATCCCGATCCCGGTCTTTTGGAGCAGGGCCCCCTGGGCTGCCGCTCTTTCCGCTTTGGGAACATCGAAACGGATCTCGAAGCCGGTCTCCAGGACGGGAAGCTGCATATCCGCGTCAAAGCCAGCGGCCCCTATAATTTGGAAATCCTCTTTGGCGGCAGAAAATACGCAAGAGAGATTTCAGGGGACAGGGAGTTTGAAATCTGAATTCCGCAGCAATTCAAAGTTTAAAATTACCACAACGAACCTACGCTTCGACCACACGAAAAGACACGAACAGATTCACCGAATGGTTCTTATGATTTCTGTTTTAACGCTTGCCATCGTATCCTATGGGGCGTGTTTTTTGCGCTTCTTCATGGAGGCAAACACAGGGGTGCCAGACACGTTTTCCCGGGAAACCCTGAGTTTGTGTCGAAAGGTTCGTTGAAACAAGCCTATACCGCTTGATCAACGTAATTGACTACCGCGATTTCGGTATGTACCGTTTTTTTGATGGAGGTAACAATTTGTTCAAGCTGGCGGGTAACATCATTGGCGTACGACACCTCTCCGCATTGACGGCAAACCTGAGGCGGTACATTTTTGACAATAATAATACAACTGCCCAAGTCGGTCATAAACGTAGACAAACTGTTTTCCAGTCTGCCTTTGCACATAAAACAGGTCATGTGGTCCGCTCTTTACGGATTCTAAAATCCGCCGACCATTTAGCCGGATTTGGACTCTATGCGGTAATAAGCCAAAGCGTATCTTCACTTATGCCGCAAACAGTGCCAGGCACCATTAAACGCCTATGCCTATGGTGCCAGGCGCCTGTTAGTTTTCTTCCCTGATAAGGGCTTCCGTAAAACCGGCGCGCCCGAGTTTTTCCGCTACCGATTCTATTTCGCCCGCCTTAAGCCCCGCAAGTACCACGCGGAAAAAATTACCGTTCTTTTCGTATGCGGGGTTAAGCCCCTGGGCCTTCAGCCGATCAAAGGCGTCAACGGCATATCGCGGTACGGTATATGCCCCAACCTGAATGCGGTAGGTTTTGCCTGTCTCCTCCGGGGAGGGCTTGGCGGGCCTGATCACCGCCGGGCTTGCGCCGGCATCCTCTTTCGCGGTTTGCAGGCCAGTTTTAAGGGCGGCCTTGGCCTGGAGCGCCGCTTTCTTGCCGCCCGCCTGCGTTAAACCCACCAGCACCGGAGCGGTTCCCACAGTGATCATATCAAGCTGTTCCGCCGCGGCCTGCGACAGATCGATGATACGGTTCTTAACGTGGGGCCCCCGGTCGTTCACCTTTACCGATACCATTTTGCCGTTGTTTTTGTTCGTTACGGTAACCGTAGTTCCAAAAGGCAGGGTCGGATGGGCCGCCGTCAGTAACCTTGAATTAAATAGTTCACCGGAACTGGTCGGCCTGCCGTCAAATTCTTTACCGTACCAGGAAGCTATTCCTTCCTGCCGGAAATTTTCCGTATCGGTCTGGGCCGCGCACAGGGCGGTAAAAAACAGACCGGCTGCAAATAAAATGGATATTCTTTTCATATTTTCTTATCGGTAATAAATTAAAAGAGTGTAATTATTCAATCGCCTGCGGGCCGCCGCCGCCTTGTTTACATATCCGCGGATTTAGGGCATTATACGGTCATGCAGATAAAGATATACACCGACGGCGCATGCAGCGGGAATCCCGGTCCCGGCGGCTGGGCTTTTGTTATCATCAGGGAAGACGGGCCCGCGGATGGCCCAGGGCTTTCCGCCGGGGATGGGGAGCCCGTGATTGCGGAAAAGTGGGGCGCGGAAAAAAACACCACCAATAACCGCATGGAATTGCGGGCGGTCATTGCCGCCCTGGAAACCCTCGAAGCCCTGAACCTCTCGCCCGCGCCCGAAAGGGTGGCAATCCATACCGATTCCCAATACGCACAGAAAGGAATGAACGAGTGGATACATTCCTGGAAGAAGTCCGGCTGGCGTACCTCCGCCAAAACCCCAGTAAAAAACAGGGACCTCTGGCAG
Source organism: Treponema sp. (assembly GCA_031276295.1). Lineage (GTDB taxonomy): Bacteria > Spirochaetota > Spirochaetia > Treponematales > Breznakiellaceae > JAISNI01. The sequence goes on along the minus strand of JAISNI010000028.1, from coordinate 10,045 downwards.
CGCCTTGACGAGCTTGCCTCGCGTTTTCCCGTTTCCTGGGTCTGGGTTAAAGGCCATGCCGGCAACGAGAATAACGAACGGTGCGATAGTCTCTGCCGGACGGCCGTTGCGAGCCTGGAAGATTGAGGAACCTCCCGGGGTTTTACTTCTCTTCAAGAGCTATTACAAGCAGTTCCTGGAGCTTGAGCGCTTCCTCGCGGCTCAGGGTAATACCTTTGCCGCTTTTTTCATGCCCCGGCGCCCAGTCGCGCAGGTCTAATTTGGGATTATGCCCGTTCCATGAGACCAGATTGAGTTCCAGCTTCCATCCGGTCCTCTCTTCAGAAATAACACCGTAATGCTTGAGGATGTCAAAACTAATATTCTGCAATTTTCCCTCCATAATCATTCATTAATTATTCATTTATATTAGAACAAAAAGCCTTTTGTTTCTACCGCGGAAAACTAAAAGGGAACGTATAACAGACCGATAATATGGTTGTGTTGTGTATAGTTGTGTAGAAAACGCCGAATGGAGTTTTTTAGAAATCTGTAAGGTAAGAATTTAACCTTTAGCAGAGGGTATTCTATTTCATACCGGAAAAGGAGTTTCCAATGAAAAACTTTAGACATTTACCTATTTTTATGGGATTGATAATGATGTTATTTATCATTTCCTGCGGAAGCACGCCGCCTGTGGAGGAACCCGTCCCCGAGGTTGAAGTTCCTGCCGCCCCGCCTCCTCCGCCCCCACCGCCGCCTCCTCCACCTCCCCCGGTCGATCCGGACACGGAGCCGCCCGATCAGGCCGCCCTTGACGCATTGCAGGCGGCGGTTGCCCGTGCCGAAAAATCCCGGCAATTTGCCGTAGATTTTGAAGGCGCCCTGTACTATCCCCAGGATTGGGCCGCGGACGAGACCGAGTATAATTCGATCAAACAGGGCGCGAAGCAGTCTACCCTTGGTGAAGTAAAAGAGGCCGTTACCCGCTATACCGCCGTTGCGGATGCTTTTGACGAGCTTGCCGGCAAATCCCTGCCGCTTTATGCCCATGATCGGGAGAACGAGGTACTCATCGCGCGGGACCGGGCGGTCGAGGCAGGAGCGCCGCAAATTGTGCCTGAGTACCTCCTCATGGCGGACGAAATTGCGCTTGATGCCGAGGCCAAGTACAAGGAGGGGGATTATTATACCGCGGCGGCATCCGCGGTTAATGCCCGTAACATGTATAACGCCCTCAAAACCGGGCTGGATGCCTGGAATGCCCGGGAGAAGATCGTGAATAAGGGGTTTGTCGAGTACGATCCTGAAAATTTTGATAAAACCGATGATCTTGGCCTTTCGGCTATAGATGATTACGAGACAAAAAACGTAACCAAGGCATTGGAAAGCGCTAAAACCGCCCTGGAGCGGTACACCCAGGTATATGCCGTTGCCCTTGAATCCTATGCTGCCGATAAGGGAACGGCGGCGGAGGCGGAACGGCAGGCGGCTCTGAACAGTAAGGCCAACGTAGCGGTCCGTAGTGATTACGATGCCGCTTACACTGTCTTGATTCAGGCCCACAACGCTTTTTCCGAAAAAAATTATGAGAATGCCGCCGATCTCTTTATTCAGGCGGAAGGTTTGTTCGGCAATGCGCGTCTGGCTGCCGACGAGAAACGCAGAACGGCGCAGGAAGCTCTTCAGGCTGCCGAGGCAAAAATGGCGGACAGCGATGAACGGGCAAGAAATGTAGAGTTAATTTTAGAAGGAGGCAGTCGATGAAAACAAGATCGATTCTTTTCTTGATTATTGTTCTGTTGGCGGGGATTCATTCCCTGGCTGCGCAGACAGGATTAAGCGGGTCCGGGGCCGGAAAATCAAGCTATGAGATAGCGTTGGGGAATTTACAGGCCCTTCGTTCAAGGCAGGTTCCGATGTACTTTATACCGGTCGCAACCTATGCACAGGCGGCGTTATCGGACGAAAAGCAGGAAATCCCTGCCAATATACGGAACAATGAATTCTTTATTGAAAGCGTCCGGCTGACAAATCTGGCTCAGGAAGCCTTTGAATACGGCGATTATGATGCATCGGTCAATTATTCTGCGGAAGCCCTGAAGTATGCCCAGATGTCGGATGAATACGTTGCACTGCAACTCAAAATAAAAGAAGCCAATGACGCTATTGCCGCCGCGCGCGAGCGCCTTGACTGGGCGGAATCCATAGACGCCGCCGCAAGGTACCGTGATGAAATGGACAGAGCCCGCGGTTCATTGAACGAAGCATTAGCCGCCCAACAGGCTGAAAGGTGGGATGACGCAATCAATGCCGCTTCCCGGGTACTTGTTTCCCTTGCCGATGTAAAAGAAGCGCCCCCTGTTCCGGTTGCCGTTGCACCGCCCCCTATCGTCGTTACCCCGCCGCCGGTTTTGCCGCGAAGCCCCGCTCCGGCGCCCGTTGCACCGCCCCCCGCCGCCGTCATTACCCCGCCGCCGGTTGCCGTTGTTCCGCCCCCTGCCGCCGTCATTACCCCGCCGCCGGTTTTGCCGCGAAACCCCGCTCCGGTTCCCGTTGCCGCCCCTCCGGTAGAACAGCCTAAACCGGCCAAGATACCGCTCCCCGCTATGTATACGGTAAGGCCCTGGGCACTATCCAAGGACTGCTTCTGGAATATAGCGGGCAGGGGCTGGGCCTACAATGATTCGACAAAATGGCAGGTTATTTACAACGCAAACAAGGCGAAACTGGCCAACCCTAACAATCCCGATCTTCTGCACGCGGACATAGTGCTGGATATTCCCAGCATCCGGGGCGAAGTGAGGGAAGGAATGTGGGACCCGACCAAGGCCTACGAGCCTTTAGGCAGGTAGGCGGGGGCAGTCGCCCTTCTCCTTGAGGTATAAGGCAACTGCGGTACCCATCAGGGCATGGATAAAAGGCGGACGCCCCATGCCCTTGAGTACCTCGTGCTCCGGGACCATTTCTATCGCAATATATTCGTCGTCATCCAGATTTTGGCCCGGTAAAGCCTGCAAGTCCCAGGCTAAAAAGAAGTGGACATGGTTTGACATAAGGGCCGGGTTAGGATTAAACACGCCGAGTTTTTTTATCTTTCCCGGAGTATAGGCCGTTTCCTCCTCTAATTCCCTGCGCGCCGCCTCCGCGTCTTGTTCCCCGCTTTCAAAAACACCTCCGGGAAATTCCAGGCTGAGTTCCCGTGCGCCGTGCCGCCACTGCCTGACCATCACAAAATTTCTGCTCCGTTCCGTTTCAATGACCGGTATCACAATAGCCCAATCGGCGGCGTCCAGTACCGTAAACGTTTTAACCAGGTTTTCAGGCGATCGGTAGAACCGCTCTTCCACGGCAAAAACAGGAGAATTAAAAACAACCCTGCCGCCTTCTTCTTTCCAAACTAAATTTTTTTCATCCATGACTAATAGGATAAACATAAATTCTGTTTTCGTATACAGGGTAAAAAATGAAAGGATCCTTGTAACAGTTCGGCAGGAAGGGGATAACAGAGAACCTTGGCAGCCTGTTATACTTGTGGATTTTTATACTATTTTGCGCTGAAGCACAACAAACTGATAGGCACGTATTTTTTTTGACATTTTACGGTTTCTGTTTTACATTATAGGTAAACAAAGGACGCAAAGTCGATGGCAGGAGGTTCGGCATGGCTATCATTACTATTTCCCGTGAACTGGCGGCTCTTGGCGACGAAACGGCTCATGAACTGGCAAAGTTGCTGGATTACCGCTTTGTTGACAAGAATACCCTGGAAGAACGGATTAAGGCCTGTGGAGTGGCCGGACGGAAGTTGGAAAGGTATGACGAGCGGAAGCCTTCTTTCTGGGCTTCCCTCTCGCAGGATCGGGACGATTATCTTCACTATTTAAAGACCGTTATCCTCAACGAAGCAATGGAGGGAAACTGTGTCTTTATAGGCAGAGGGGCCGGTGTTATTTTTAAAAATGTGCCCGGTGTTCTCTCTGTTTTCCTGGTTGCGCCTTACGATATCCGCATTGAACGGGTCAGAAGCTATTTTCACTGCGATGAAAAAAAGGCGCGGCAGATCATTGAACAGAGCGACCGGGACAGGGTTGGTTTCCACCGCTACTTCTTCGATATAGATTGGAAGGATCCGGGGAATTACCAGCTTACCCTCAATACGGGGCATCTCCATCCCGCGGTCTGTGCGGAAAGTATCAAGCATATACGCGACTGTTTCTGCTCCCCCGAATCCGAACCTCTGCACGTCAAGAGGTTGAAGGAACTGATCCTCGGGCAGCGGGTGAAGCATCACATACTCTACGAGAAGGGAACGGCCGTTCATTTCCTTGAAGTTTCCGTTTCGGATAACACCGTTACCCTCTACGGGGTCGCCAATTCCCAAGCTCTGGTTGAAGTTGCGGTTTCCGCCGCAAAGGATATGATTTCGCCCCAATCGGTCCGTTCCGAGATACAGGTAGTGCAGGAGTACAGTATTATGCCCTAACGGTTTGCTACGCTTCAGCGCAATAAACCGCTATGCAAATATCAAGGAAAGTTGTATGTTATGAGGAATCATAAGGGGAGAGCGGCGATGAAATCAAACGAGATACTGGAAAAACTGCACGGCATAGACAGGGAGTGCCATCATCTGGAAAAGGTATCGGCCCTGCTTCAGTGGGATCAGGAAACTTACCTTCCGCCGGGCGGCGAAGGGGAGCGTTCGGGGCAGCTTGCGCTCATACAGAGCCTTGCCCACGAGCGTTTTACCGCGCCGGAAACCGGGCGTCTTCTTGAAGAACTGGGGTCCGTCTCCGATAATCCCCGCGGGGACGAAAGCCTCCCCTCCCTTGAGAGGGATTTTTTGAGGGTGATGCGCCGTAATTACGACAAGGCGGTTAAACTTCCGGTGGAATTTGTCGCTTCCTGCGTTCGTTCCGAGGCTCTTTCCCAGGCGGCCTGGGTACAGGCCCGCCGTAATAATGATTTTGCAGCGTTTCTGCCCCATCTGAACACCGTGCTGGAAGCGGCCCGTAAAAAGGCCGGGTATTGGGGCTACCCTAACGGGGAGGGCGCCACGCTTTACGACGGTCTTCTCGACATCTACGAGCCTGACATGAAAGCCTCGGATATAACGCGTGTCTTTACGCCCCTGAGGGAACGCCTCTCGGCCCTGCTTGGAAGGATAGCCGCGAAAGGGCAGAGGCAGGTCCCGTTCCTCAAGGCCGATTTCGCCCCGGAAGTACAGGCCCGCTACAATCAGGCGCTCATAGAAAGACTGGGCTTTGATACCTCGCGGGGAAGGCTCGATGTCAGCGCCCATCCCTTTACCACATCCTTGGGTGCAAACGACATACGGATAACGACCAGGTACGGCAGAAACAATCTGCTTTCAAGTATCTTCTCTACGATACACGAATCGGGTCATGCTTTCTACGAAATGGGCTTTCCGTCCGAAATGGGGGAATCCTGCCTTGCCGACGGCGCGTCTATGGCCGTTCACGAATCGCAGTCCCGCTTCTGGGAGAACGTCATCGGCAGGAGCCGTCCTTTCTGGAAGGCCCAGCTTCCGGCATTGAAGGCGTTCTTCCCGGAACAGCTTGCCATGACCGGCCTTGACGACTTTTACCGGGCGGTAAACCAGGTAAGTCCTTCCCTTATCCGCGTCGAGGCCGACGAGGTAAGCTATTCCCTGCATATCATACTCCGTTTTGAGCTTGAAAAGGAACTCTTCTCGGGGGAACTGGCTGCGGAGGATCTTCCCGCCGCGTGGCGCAGGCGTATGAAAGAATTTATCGGCATAGAAAACGAGACCGACGCCGACGGCGTACTGCAGGACGTTCACTGGTCGATGGGCGCCTTCGGCTACTTCCCCAGTTATGCCCTGGGGAATCTCTACGGCCTTCAGATACGGCAAAAACTGATCGAAGATATCCCCGATTATGAAACCAAGCTGGCGGAAGGTTCCTATAAAGAGATACACGCGTGGCTTAAAGAACGCATCTATGTGTGGGGGAAGCGCCTGAGTCCCCAGGAATTGCTGTTTAAAATTACGGGGGAACGGCTTTCGGTAGAGCCGTTCCTCAACTATATCGAAAATAAATACACGGAACTCTATGAATGCTGAAAGTTTACCGCCGTTTTTTTCTGTTTCGCGGGATCTGTTCTACCTGAGCGCCTTCTTGTTCGGTTTGGGTATAGGGTGTTTTCTCCACACGCTCAGGCGGAGAACCACCGTCAGGTTCAAAAACAGGATGCTTACCCTCATGTTTTTTATCTTTTCGCCGGTCGTTATTGCGCTTGCATTTACCTGTGTTTACTCCCGCTTCCGTATATTTCAGATATTCCCCTGCCTTATTACGGCCGGCGTTCTTGTCGTTGTTTCAGCCCTGGCCCTGCGCTTTCCGCGCTGCGTTGCCTTTCCGCTTATCATCCTTGGGGGCATTTTTTCAATTTGGATTGCCTATACCTTTCTCCGGTTTCCGCGGATGGACCGTGAAAATTTCCCCCTTGTTTCAGTCTATAACGGCGGCGGGGATATTTTTGTTCATTTTGAACCCCGGGGAACGGATAAATTTTCCCCGGATACCGCCGATCTGGGCCCCCTGGAAAAGGATGCGCCGCTTGAAATATGGCTTGCGCTCATCTCGATGGACCCGGTACTCCCCCTCATCGGCGCCCAGAAACGGGGTTTCGTGAGCCTCGTTCAAAAGGGCGGGGAAACTCTCTTCACCGAAAAAAGACTGGACGCCGGTCTGTTCAGGAAATGGTACGCCCTTCTTTCGGATGGCGCTCCGGCCGGCGTGGTAGATGTTTCCCTCGATTTTAAAGAGATTCAGATTGAAACTTCGGGCCTCGCCCCCGATATGAATTTTACCGTCTCTTTTGACGGGGAAAAACTTCTGTTTAAGCCCGCATGGTAAGCGTTGAGGTTTTACCCTGTCTTCCGGTTTTTTGCCGCAATAAAGTACCGGTACTTGTCAATGACGGATAAGCCGATAAGAATTCCCGTTATAATCTCGATATAGGCAACATAGGATTTCAGCTCTAAAAAGATAAGGGCGAGCAGTTCAACGGTAAGAAGCGTCATCGTGGAAGCCACGGAGACCTTGCCGAAAAGGGTGGTTTCAGGAACCAGCTTCCTCCGTATCCTATAGAGAACAAGCATCAGGACACAGTGGACGGAAAGGCGGAATATAATGAGCCAGAATAGCCAATGTGGAAGGATGGCAAAGATATAATAGCTGACGGCGACAATCCCCAGAAGGAGATAATCGCTTGCCGAATCAAGTATCCTGCCTATCATGGTGATTTCGCCCCTTGTCCTGGAAACATACCCATCCGCCAGATCGGTAAGGAACGTAAAGGCAACGACCGGCAGCAGGATCGGAAGCACTTTCGCGTTTTTCAGGGCAAGAATCAGAAACAGCAGAACGGGCGCCAGGGTAATCCTGAGCAGCGTGATCCTGTTTGCCAGGTTTATTTTATCAAGCCGTTCCCCCGTTTTAATGATCGTGAATAAAGCCCTGTGATTCTTCAGGTACAGATAAACTATCAGGTGAAAGGCAAGCTCTATACCAAGGAACAGCAGAAAAAAGGCAAGCCTAAAGGAAAAAAGCAGGGCAATCACCAGAAAAAACAAGGTTTCGGAAAGGCTATAGGCCCAAACAGTAAAAAAAATAGATCTGTCAATACCCCCGCTCCCCCTGTTTTCTGCATCTATCATATCTTCCCCCACACCGACCCCGGCCTTCTATCTTTTAGGGGCGGAATCTCTAAAAAGTGAATTCATAGCCGCGTCATCGGACTAAAGATCCGAACCAACCTCGAACCTCAGTCCCGAGTTTTAAAAACGGCTCAAATTCCTGCAATATTTTTGCAGGTCAAACTTGACATATCTGCTTTCAACCCGCATACTTAGCCAATGACTTTAGCGGATAAAGTAACCACCATACGGGTCGCCCTGTCCCCCGTCTTTTTCACCCTGTACCTGGCGTCGGAATTCTTTCCGTCGATACCGGGACTGCAAGCGCCCTGGACCGTTATAGCCCTCTGGCTGCTTTTTATTATCTCGGAAATTACCGATCTCATGGACGGCAGAATAGCCCGCAACCGCAACGAAGTGAGCGATTTCGGCAAGCTCTACGATCCCTTTGCGGATGTCCTGGTACGTGTTACCTACTTTCTCTGCTTTGTAATAACCGGCATCCTTCCCGTCATCCTGCTCCTCATCGTCCTGTACCGCGAATTCGGCATACTCTTCCTCCGGGTGCTCATGATGAAAAAAGGCCTTGCAATGGGCGCGCGCAAGGGCGGCAAACTCAAAGCTCTTACCTATATGCTCACCGGAATCGTAGCCCTCCTTGCGGTCAGCGTCAAACGCATGGAACTGGGCGACATCCTCTTTACCGTCTTCCGAAACGGTGCAACCGCCGTGTTCATTGTGTCTACTATAATTTCGGTATTATCTTTTGTCGATTATATAGCGGTTTACAGAAGAACGGCCAGGAAGTCCTGAAAGGATAGGGGGAGCGCCTGAGAAGACGGTACGTAAAAATATATGCCCCGGTACAAAACCCGGTAGCCTGTTGCGCTTCGGAGCAAAATCGTATAAAAATTTACGGGAGTGAATTTTTTACCACAGCAAAGGCCCATCGGACCTTTGCTGTGTGCAGCCCCGATAACTGATAAAAGGAATATATGACATGAAAAAATTGCTTGTCCTGGCGGGTTTACTGGTTCTGGCAGGTGGACTTGCCTCGGGAACAACGGATGAAGGGGAACAGACAGGGCAGAGGGACAATTCTGAAAGTGTTGAAAAGGTCTACAGCATCGGGGAAACGGGCCCCGCCGGGGGTTTAGTCTTCTACGACAAGAAAGTTTTTTCTGACGGCTGGCGTTATCTGGAAGCGGCCCCGCCGGAAACGGAATTTAAGGCCGAGTGGGGGTGCAACGGGGATTATGTAAACGGAACCGTGCGGACGGCAGGCAGCGGAAAACGGAATACTCAACTTATACTGGAAAGGCTGCGGCAAAGGGGGGAAACAGGCAAGGCGTCGCAGCTATGCGCCGCCCTGAATTTTGCCGGGCGTAACGACTGGTTTCTCCCCAGCTTGGGCGAGCTTGATCTGATGTATAGGAATCTCAAAGTAAAAGGGTTGGGCGGTTTTAAGAATTCCTGGTACTGGTCGTCATCCCAGAACAATAACTATGTCAGCGCGTGGCAGCAGTATTTCGGCAATGGCAGCCAAGTCTACCACTACAAAGACAGTATAGACAGCGTTAGGGCTATCCGTGCTTTTTAGTCTAAAAAAGTGCGGCTATTCAGCCGCCTGCGGGGAATAGCGCCGGCAGCTTCGTTGCCGCAATCGGCGGGAATAAAGGGCTTTTAGCCCCAAAATAAAGAAAGTTTAACCATTGATGTAAGGGTGTACCAACAAAATCCATGTAATATTATGAGGGGGAAAGCCTTCCCCCTCGCTCCATAAAAACGTTTACGCGTTTTTATGGAGCTATCCCCTTCTTCAGGGCTAAGCCCCCGAACCCCCAGCGATTCTGCATGGAAAAAAGTTGCGACAGTAAAATAAATTTTTTTAGAAAAAAAGTGAAAAAGGTACTTGCAATTTTTTTTGCGATAGTATAACTTAAATATCGTTCCCCAAAAGAACAGCGGGTTTTATTTCGTTATCTTTTTTTCAGCTTTCCGCTAAAAAAAAGATAAAAAAAGTCGAAATATAACTTGACACGATAAAATGAAAAAGAGTATATTCTGTAAACTGCTTCGTAAGGGGCGGGAATGGCGTAGGGCGGAAGTCTGAATGCCGGTGATATTTGGCAATACAGGGAAGGGGAGGGCGAGACGGAAGTCTCGCCGGGAAGAAAGAGACACCGCAGGCGGCGGCCCGAAAGGGAGGCTGCCTGACAAGCGTACAACGAGAAAGGGAAGCCGGTGAAGCGGAAGTTGCAACCGGCGCTTGAAATGATATCTACCAGGCTTCGGCCTGTTAGAAACAAAATCATGGAGAGTTTGATCCTGGCTCAGAACGAACGCTGGCGGCGCGTCTTAAGCATGCAAGTCGAGCGGCAA
>JAISNI010000230.1 GCA_031276295.1 Treponema sp. | reverse complement strand
GGATACGTCAAAAGGCGCACCATTTGGCGCGGTAAATAGCGTGGCGAACGGAACGCGGTCTGTCATGTTTCCTCCTTGTTTCATTTCCCTGCGGAAAAACGTATAAGTTATGGTAACGCGGGTTTTGGGGGATGTCAAGTGAACTTTCCCCCTTAAAACATCTGCCCTTGGGCCGCCCTCTGTCAAGACCCGCGCCACGCGGTAGTTCTACCTATTCACGTAATTCCCTTGATATACGCCAGCGCGCAGAAGCCGTTCCGTTTCAGTTCCCCAAGGCGCGAGCAGTTTTCTATTTTAAGCCGGTCAAAACGCCGGGCTTCGGAAACGGACATGCCTGCTACCGCAATGCCACCCGGATTTAAAAGCCGGGTAAGGGCTTCCCGGCACAAGGCGTGGCGATCCGTCATGGGTACCGGTACGGGGAATGTAACGACAAGATCGTAGGCGGGGGGGAGTTCCGCCCGTTCAGCTTCAGCGGGCTGCGGGCAGGATAGGTCAAAACCGGACGGACTTAACGCCGCGGCGTACAGACCCAGGTCTATTGCCGGTACGGGGAACAAAGCGGCGGCTACAGGCAGATTCCGCAGGGCCTTTTCTATATTATGCCGGGATGCCTTAAGCGCGATGATATTCCGTCCCGACAAAACCATGCGTATCTTCAATCTGTCCGCGGGGCCGGCATCCTTGCCTGCACGGGCCGCAAGGCGGGAGATGAGCCATACGGGCAGATGCCCCTGGCCCGGTTCATGGATAAGGATATCGAGGGAACCTTCAAAAGACCGATTGGGGCTTTTGCTTCCCGTAGCCGGAAGGTTTTTCTCCCGCCGCGTTTTTACCCGCCCCTCCTCCTGGGACGGATCCTCCGGCTGGGGCCGGCGTCCTTCCTGCAGCAGTTCGTCAATGTGAAGGCGCTCAAGCAGTTTTACCGCGTTCTGTATGGCAAAATCGGGATTGTCAAACCCCGCCTCTCCGTAAAAGGTATCCAGAGTATACGGCGTTTTCTCCATACTAAAAGACGCGCTGTTCCTCAGGTACACCCCGGCCCAGCCTGCAAAAACCCCCGGGGCCTTTTCCGCCGGGCCGCAGCTCAAAACCGTGTGTGTTTTGCCCTGTTCTTCGGCAAGGAGGCATTCCGCAAGCCCCACGCGGAAAAAATCCGCGAGCGTATTGACAACGACAAGCATAAGGCGGCCTTGCGTGCGGAGCATGGCGGGAGCGCGGCGGATAAAGTCTTCATGGACGCTTCTGCCCGCCTTTGCGGGAACATTTGAGAGGATAAGGTCCCAGGGGCCCGTCCCTTCAAGCATGGTTTCGGTATGGGCCGATAATACACCCGGTTTTATGCCGTTTAAAGCGGCATTGTATACGGTAAAGGCTTCGGCAAGAGCATCCCTGTCCTGGCAGCGGACTGTAAGCGGAAGACCGTTGTCGGGGGAAAGCCCCTCCAGCGCTTTGGCCGCGCAGATGCCGATCACGCCCATACCGCAACCGGAGTCCAGCACGGTATGCGGCGGCATACGGCCCTGTTTCAGATCCTTATCCCAGGTTTTTGACAGAACTTTAAGCAGGAGCCTGGTCCCCGTGTCAATATCCGCCGAACTGAAAAGGCCGTGAGAAAGCGCAAAAGAAAAATCAATACCGCGGAATTTAAAGGGAACGGTTTTTGAAATATAAGGATCAACCGCCCGCAGGGGGAAGGAGGGGGCCCGATCAAACCTATCTTCCCCCTCCGATGAAATTTTCCTTATCCCCTTTCTGCCGCCCGCCATACCGCGAATGTCGTTTAGGAATTTACCCGCTCGACATACTCGTTTGTTTCGGTATTAACGAGAATCTTCTCGCCCTGCTTGATAAACAGGGGCACCCGCACGGTAAGGCCGGTTTCGGTAACAACAGGCTTGGTTGCGCCCGAGACCGTATCGCCCTTGACATAGTTCTCGCTTTCCGCAACCGTAAAGACCACCTTGTAGGGTATCTTGATATCAATAACCTTGTCTTCCCAGATGGTGATCTCGTAGTTATCCCCTTCTTTAAGATATAACTTTTTATCTTCATTACCTTCGACGGGTACTTCATACTGATCGTAGGATTCGTTATCCATAAAATGATACCCGTCCTGATCCGCACCCTGATACTGGCAGGTATGGACATCTACAATCGCATCCTCAACTTCCTGCTGGGTCGGAATGGTAAGAGTCAGCACGGAACCATCCTTAATGCTTTTCATCTTTATCCGGGCTATGGCGGTTCCTTTTCCCGGATTGTGAAATTCCCGTTCAACTACCAGAAAAGGCTGCCCCTTCTGCAGCAGGCACGTTCCCTTAACAATATCTCCGCCTCGAATCATTGTATCCTCGCTTAAACTATCTTTATACTACTATATACTATAGTATACTTGATTGATGTCTTTTGGTGAAGCAGCCAAATCCCGAATTTATCCTGCCGTACAACGCGGTTTACGTCTTGACGCGCCAACGCAGCCCTCCAGTATTCCGGTACTTCACTCTTCAATAACCCTGTGCTCCTTCCAGCGGCCCGATAGCCAGCGGGAAATATAACAGACGTTGCGCACGGCAAAATCCGCCCCCATCGCGTACCATACCCCTATGGGGCCAAGTTTCAAACCATACGAAAGAATGTAGGCTATGCTGACACGGCAGGTCCACATGGACGCGATAGCCGTGATCATAACGTACCGTACATCCCCTGCGGCCCTCAGTGCATTGGGCAGGGCGAAACTTGAGGCCCAGAGAAAGGCCATGGTGAAGCAGTGAACATTCAGAAAGCTCTTTGCCATATCGTGGGCCGCGGGGCTCAAATGAAACGCGCCCACCAGAGGCTCCATAAAGGTAAAGATGAGTATACTGAAGATAATCAGGGTAGAATAGGTGATTTTCATTATTTTGGCGGTATAGTATCTGGCCGCCTCGGTATTCTTCGCTCCTATACACTGGCCGACGACGGTAAGGAGGGCTATGCCGTATGCGCTTCCCGGCATAAATGAAGCCGAATTGATAACCGAGGTAATAGCGTTTGCCGCAATCGCCGCCGTCCCAAAGGTCGTGAAGATGCGGGTTACCAGGAGCCTTCCGACCTGGAACATGGAACTTTCAAGGCCGCTGGGGATGCCGACATTCAGGATACTGCGGATAAGGCGCGGCGAAAGTTTGATCTTGAAGAGCCCTTTCAGGCTGACGGCGCTCCTCGTATTCGTCAGCATTACGGTCAGCACGACCGCGGCGGCAATACGGCTTACCAGGGTTGACAGGCCGACCCCCAGCGTACCCAAATGAAAGACGAAGATTAAAACGGCATTGCCGCCTATGTTGAGAATATTTACCAGAAGGGCGATGTGCATGGTAACCTTGGAGTTACCCGCGGCGCGGAAAAGGGCGGCGGAAGAATTATAGATAGCCAGAAAAGGGTAACTGAGGGCGGTAACCAGAAAATAGATCATGGCCCCGTTCATAACATCCTGGTCTATGGAACCGTACACCAGGCGGAGAATAGGGAAACGCAGGAACAAGGTGAAAACCATAAGAACGACGGCAACCGCCGTGGAAGAGTAGATAAGCTGCCGGGAAGCAAGGCCGGCGTTTGCGTTGTCCTTGCGCCCGATAAACTGACTTACCACCACAGCCCCGCCCGTCGCAAGCGCCGCGAATGCCATGATAAGCACCTGGTTTATCATATCAACCAGGGATACCCCCGAAACCGCGTGTTCGCCTACACTGGAGACCATCACCGTATCCGCCAGCCCCATAGTTACGCCCAAAAGCTGTTCTACCACCAGCGGCCATAACAAACGGAAAAGCGCCTTATTATTCCAGTTCAAGTCTGCTGCTGCAATTTTCAAGATCAATCACTTCCCAAGTAAAACATGATAGGTAAGGATATTAACCATATAATAATATATAATTTTGAATATAAACTTCTTTACTGGTAATAGCAAGAGGCAGGGCAACAGCATTTACTTTTTTGACTTTGATATATCCTAAAAATCGCCATCTTTTTGCAGAAAAATTAACCGCGAACCTCCCGAACCATCACGAACATAAGGGAAAATCGTAAATATTGAACAATAAGTTCGTGTTTTTCGTGTGGTTCGTGATAAAATTCTTGAATTTCTTGGTGGTTTCCCGATGTTGGAAAGTAGATGCCGCTGCCCTGAGAGATACGGCGGGTGATATATCCGCGGAAGCTCACTCCCCCAGTACATCCGCCATAATCCCCTCCAAACCCGGCTTGTTTTTGGGGTCGTACAGGAACTGCAGAGCGCGGCGGCTTTCGGCAATGACCGTTTGCCGCTGTAAACCGGCGGGGGAAAAAACAAAGCCCCGCGTGTCGGCTTCGGCGGAACTGACGGCCTCCCCCGTCAGCACGTCGTACAGGGTAAAGCGCACGGAGGCCGTGATTGTGGCAGGGACATTGTACGCCACAACCCCCGGTGAAAGCCGCGTCCCGGCACAAACAATGGCGGGAAAGGCTTTGACGTGTTCGTTGATATAGGCTATGACGGCAGCCTCGTCAAGAAAGGTATCGTTGGTATATTGGGCGGGCAGGTTGAACCGGACGGCGCTTAAACCGAACCCGC
>JAISNI010000190.1 GCA_031276295.1 Treponema sp. | reverse complement strand
ACGGCTCATACGGGTCCGTATCATATTCCTCCTTCCCTTCCGCATATTCTGCCTCTTCCTCAAGCTCTTCCCTTGGCGTGTTTTTTACCGTCCGTTTATCCGCATACTGTGCAATGTGGGTTAGCTCATGGGCCAGTATTTTCCGCCCCAATTCGCTCTCCGGCTGATACGCTCCTTGCCGGAAATATACATCTTCGGCCAGTACTACCGCCAGTGCGTTCATGGCACTCGCTAATTCATCGGCAAAGGAGCCAACGTGTATCCTTGCCGTTTCTATATCCGCGTCATGCTCCCGCCGGAATTGTTGTAATGTGACGGTGTCCAGGGGAAACACCCGGTCACTCCCCGGCGCATACGGCATTTTATGCTCGGGCCGCTGGTATTCCATAAACTCCTGAGCGGGTTTCCGCAAATATTCATCTGAGAATATTTTTTCGGAAAAATATCTGCCATTATTCTGCCTTATTGTGATGGATTCATTAAGTATAGTGTCTATTTCCTCAAATACACCCATATAAGAATATATGCGAGCCCGAAATCTATAAGAAAAATCATGTGCCATAATAAACCTCCTTCTTCGTGTCAAGGGGACCACTTCCTTTCAGCGGGCCGTAAATCCCTGAGTCGGCCGGTTTTTGCAAACCCCATACCGGCCGTCTGTAGCGAGGATACTGATCCTTTTTCACACGCCGACAAACATCGGAATAGGAATCCTAAGCGTTCCCTCTACTGCACGAACTGTACATTCCGATACCTCGGTCCACTCGGGATCATCATCACATTGATAGGTAATTATCCATTGCAGCCGAAAGACATCTCCCGGTTTTTTATCATGAAATATTTTGCCTAAATTTATTTTGGGCAGCCTTTTGGTAACGTAATAATACAACTTATTACTTTCAACGTAATCCCAGTGTCCCTGAAAAGACAAATCCGTACAGTATAGCCTTGAATTTCCTTCCCACTCATACAATATTTCCTTTATGTATATCCGTTTGTATGGCCGTTCTGCGGCAATGGCAAATCTCGGATACGATAGAAACGTTGTATACTGCTCCCCCCAAACCTCGATCTTCATACGAAGCTTATGCTCATCATTATCCTTTTCTTCTGCCCATGTTTTTTCTGCCCATATGGAAAATTCAACTTTCGGGTATAAAATACCCGCAAAAATACCCGGATATTTTATAACAAGAAAAAGAAAGACAACGGCCAATGCAGACAGAATAAAAACAATATATTTTTTCTTTTTCATTCTTGCCACCTCCAATATTTACTGTTGCCCCAAAAAAGTCCCATGTATTCATTCTCTTTACATACAACTTTTGACAAATATTCTTTTTCAAACGGAACAACGTCAAACCGGCTATGCCCGCCATAAAAAACTGTTTCGGCACCTGAAGCTATCTTGCCTCTCCCGCTGTAGTTGTAGGTCCCCCGGTCTATGTCTTCCGTTACCATTTCACCGCTGTCGCTCTCCGCATTATATCTGAACACCACCTCTCTCCCGTCTTTCTTATTGCAAAATTTAGCGTGTAATCTGGTATAAATACGAAACTCATTGCCTCTCCCCATTTTAATATACATATATTCATCAGAGGCAGTGGTTTGATGAAATTTGGCCCCCGCACTGGGATATTCTTCCCAATCAAGATTGTACCTTATTTCTTCCCATGTGTAATTTTCTGTCCCGTCTTCCTTGAGATTTAAAAAATTACGCAAGTCCTTATTCATAAAGTTGGGCTCTAAAGCAAATAATGCGTCAATTTTCATTTCTTTTACCAGATTACGTAGTTCCGTTGCCTTTTTCCCTTTATTTTGCAGATCAGAGGCATTCGCTTCTTCAAACTGTTCTCGTAAATATCTCACCTGGTCAACTGGAAGTATATATCCGAAATTAAAACCGGAAGGATTCTCATTCAAAATTTCAAAGGGTGATGCGGCACCCTGTAATCCTGCCAGATTTGGCAAACCATTAACTTCCAACTCGTACAGATCCGCAAGCACTATGCATTTACAAAGCATATGTGACAGGTTAGCATCATACATTGTATCCCAAGAACTATTATTATCAAGAACATGGTTTGAGTTAATCCGGTGTAAAGCTGAATAGTGTCTCACCAATCTTTCCGTTTGATCGGTTAACTGCCACCCTTGATATTTACCGTTTTTGATGTCATCCCAATATTTCAAGCGTTGTTCAAACAAAATAAGAGTTTCTTTTATTATTCTTTTCGCTTCTTCCCGATAGATAGTAACGCTTGCTGCCATTATCATGCCCCTCTGTTTTCTTTCATATATTAGAGTTGTTCAGAAGCTGAAATTTCTGAACAACAACCGCCTAAAAACCTACAAAAATATCCTCAAATTATACACCAAGGTATAAAACTTTTGGAATCCTATACACCCTCCCGTCTTCGCAGTTCCTTGGCTATGTCTTTTCGCTGCAGCTTGGCAATCTTTTGAAGATTTGCCGTTTCCCCGCTTCCCCCGGCGTGTCCCACCTCGTGGCTGTCGCTCCGGGCCAGTGCGGGGACTTTCTCCTTCGCCAGCATCGCCTTGTCCTGCTCGTAGTTCTTCTCTATTCTCCTTAGCCGCTCCCGTTCCCCGTCTCTTTCACGGTTTCCGTTTTCCGCCGTTTCTGCCTTTACCGGTGCAGGAGCGGGTTTCCCCGTCTCCGGCGCTTCATCCGCCGTTTCGACAATCTCCGGGCGTGTTCCGAATGATCCATCAGTGATATTCCCATGCCGCACATACGGCGGCCGCTCAAAAGCTATGGGCGCTTCTGCAATAACCGGGGCGCTCCCGCCGCCGCCATTGACAGCCACATGGTTACCCGACGGTGCAGCGTGCCACGCCGGCAGGTAATACCCGCCCCCGGGCGCCATAAACGGCCATTCCACCGCCCCGGCTATGCCCCCCGGGGCGCTGTTTCTGTGATGCACAATGTTAGTCCGCCCCCGCAGCAATTCCCCCAGATGGTTCCCCAGTGCCGCTCCGCTGCGGCTTTGCCGCGCCGCTTCTTCTATCTGCGCCGAGAGTTCACGTGTATACGCCTCTTCCTTTTCCGCCGGTACGCTCAGGCCCTCAAGCAGCTCTTCTCCTGCCGCCGCTTCTTCTTCCCCGTACCCGTACTCTCCTGCCAGCCGCGCAGCGCTCAATCCCGACAGTTCCCGTACCGTCTTTTCGCCCGCCGCAGGTCCCGCCGCCGCCGCTTCCCGCTCTCCCGCCCGTTCAAATCCAAGCCGCCGTACCGCCGCTATCTTCTCAGGCGCCCCGCGGGGCCGCTCCCGCCTCACCGGCGCTCCGGCGTTCACCCCCCGGTACCGCGGCCGTATTGCTACGTCCCCGCCATACGCAGTCAGCGGGACCGCCGCCGCCGCTTTCCGCAGTTCCTCAAGATCGGCCCCCCGCAACCCGCTCCCCCGGCATCGTCCGCTTTTTCGATAGGCGTTCAGCCCCTCCTCATCCGCCAGGTTATAACTCACCCCGTCCTCCCCTTCAAGGACCGTGAATACCTGCCGGCGTACTTCTTCCGCGCCCCGTACTCCACTCTCTTCCAGCGCCGCCATAACGCGTCCAAGTGCCGGCCCTTCTTCCATACACCTCACGCGGTGCAGAAATTCTTCCGTGCCGTTCAGACCGTATATCTTGAGCTGTTCCTCTCCCAGCGCTTCGTCCAGTCCTATTCCCCGGTTTCCACCGACGATTATCTCCGGCTCCCGCCGCTCCCCCACAAGTTCCTCCACCGGTATCTCCCGGTATTGCCGGTTCTCTTTACCGCCTTCCCGTATCAGACCCTTCACCGGCAGTTCATAGTACACCTTCCGTTCCATCGCCGGATGCTCCTTTCCCGCACCCAGGGCCGCAGCCGCCGCTATCACTTCCCCTACCGGCATCCCCGTACTCCTCGCTATCGTCCGGTATTCCCGTAAGCCCCGGCTTACCGCTCGGCTTATCGCTTCCCGCTCTTCAAGGTCCGCCGGAGGCAATTTCCCCGCCGCTTCCCGCGCCGCTTCGCCCATCCCTTTCGGCAGTATCCTCCGCTTCTCAAGCCCGTGGATATACCGCTCGCGCTCCGCCGGGTTATAAAAATCCGCCGCTTCCGGTTCCCCGAATACCCCCGGTATTCCGCTGGCGTACAGATGGCAGTCCCCCGTCGTCTGTTCCCAGCCGCCGCCCAGTATCCGCCGCAGGCTGGTCCCCGTGTTCAGTACGGAATCCCCGCCGCCGCCGGCCATCGCTTCCGCTATCAGCCCCGCCGCCGCTCCCTTGCTTAAACCCCCGCTTTCGTATTCCTCCCAGGCCGCGTATATGTTGCTCAACACCGCATCATACTCCGTCTCTCGTCCCTCAGGTGGTTTTACTTCCCTTAAAACCTCCATATCCTCCACGCTCAGCCCCAGCACTTCCCGGCCAACAGGGTCCCCCGTCCTCACCGGCGCCGCCGCCTTTCCGTCCGCCATCGCTTCCAGCACCCCGCGGCCGCCGCAGGACCTTATCGCCCGTATCTTCCGCTCCAGTAACACTCCGCTCTCTTCCGCCCGGACCGCGTTCACCTCCGCAAGCCGTTTTTCTTTCAGGGTCCGGACCGCCTGTATATCCAGCATCTCCAGCCCGGAAGCCCCAAGCTCCCCCAGCACCTCCCGGTATGCCTCAAGCCGCCCTTTCATTTCCACTGCCGCGCCGCAGCTTACCGCCCCTATCTCCGTCCCGCCCATTTCTGCCAGCCCTGCACGGATATCTTCCAATACCGCTTCCCGGTCTGTTTCCTGCTTCCCGTATACTTCACCCCATTCCGTCAGGTATTCTATGAAACTCCCGGATAACAGTATCCGGCCGGGGTCGTGCAGTATTACCCGTTCCCCGTCCCGGAGCAGTTCCAGTCCAAAATCCCCTTCGCCCGGTTTATTGCGTGCCGCATCCCCTGAATCTTCCACCCGCACCCATTCTCCTGCTTCGTTGAAAGTCCCGTGCCACCCTGTTCTTTCGATGCCGCCGTTCGGGTCATACCCGGCCTTCCAGTTTACCCCGCTCCGGTCCCCCAGCGCGTCCAGCCGGAACCGCGCCTTCTCTGCGTTGTACTCCCCGCTTACGCTTCCGTCGCTGTACATATACACCAGCACCTCGTTCGGCCCAATTTGCCCTTCCAACGGCTTTTTTGGCGGATTCTGCTGCCGGTACGCCGCCGGCAGATAATCCGCATACTGCTGCCCCTGCTCCGCCATTTCCATCTTTGTGATCTCTGTAAAGCTCCCGTAGGTTCCCATATAGGTCCACAATATCCGCTGATACCCGTGCCCTTTCAGAATGTTCTTGATAAATGTATCCGCCGCCCGCCCGTCCAGTAGGTTCCCCTCAAAAAATTCCGCGTCGATATTGATATACGATGCCTCCGGACTCCTCAGGCCGCTGCGCACACAGTGGTCTTCAAATAATTGACGCGCTTCCTCCCGCAGCCCCCGCAGTTCTTCTTCACCGCGGCCCGCTTCCTTTGCCGCACCGTACCTTTCAAGCGACTCCCGCAGTTCTCCGGCCAGGCCGCTAAACCGCCCGTCTTCCAAATACCACCCTAATTCTTTTACCATTATTCCTGCCCCCCTTCCTCAGCCTGCCGCCGCATTTTTAGTATCCGTTCCGCATCCATGCGGCTTTCCTCCTGCCGTGCCTGCCGTTGTTCCCGGTGAATCCGCATGATCTGATCCAGCCATATCCGCCGCTCTTCCCCCGTCATACCCATAATGTCATTCCTCGGCCAGTTGAAATAATACGCTAAATTTGCCGCCTCCCGGTACAACTCTTCCCGGGGGCGGCTTACACTTCCCCCAGTTGTCCAAATACCCCCATGTATCTGTTTTTGCAAACCGGACACTCCACCGGTATCCGTTTGATCACTTGATGGTTTACCGTGTGAAAGAAATCCATCAGGAACGCAAAATCCACCGGACTCATTTTTTCAAATGTTTTACGGCTTACCATACTTTCATTTCCAAGTTTTAAAATTACCTTGCAAAACAACACCACGTAGAATATGCCGGTTTCACGTTTGATGCTGTCGTCCCGCTCAACCTCCAGCAAATCCTTGACTTTTACCAGCCGCATGGTCCCGGTTACTTTGGTATGACCGGTTTCCACGCTGATACCGAGCCCTTTGGGTAATACAAAATTGAATGTTGTCCGTATATTCATTCCCGCCCCCTATATTTCCAAATGGGAGAACCGGTCCCCTTCCCCGGCGGCAGGCTCAGGATCATACGATGCCCCCTGCCGATCCGGGCCGGTATATTCCGGACCGCTTTCCCGGCTGGTAAGCAATACCCTCCGGTCTCCGGCCCGCACATACACCAAGTCCCCTTCGGTGGTCAAAAAATCAAGTTCGCTAAAATCATAATGTTTCTTTAAATACCCGACAGCCTGGGCAAAATTGGCCAGTTCAGGCCTGTCCACCCCGGCCACCGCCTGTTCAGGGGGGGGCTCTTCGGCCAGCAGCAGGCTCAGGGCATCGGCCAGAACTTCCCGGTCCACGCCTTCAAGGGCGGCGCGAATCTCCTCCTGTTTTATGTTTCCCATTTCCGCCCCCCTATGACGTAAACTCTTCTATAAGCTTCCGCGCTTCTTTCATCCCGTGAAGCCGTTCAAAGCCCGATCTGCCCCTCAAGCCTATCCCCGCCACATTACCGCAGTCCATGGTATCGCCGATC
This sequence comes from Treponema sp., assembly GCA_031276295.1. Taxonomy (GTDB): domain Bacteria; phylum Spirochaetota; class Spirochaetia; order Treponematales; family Breznakiellaceae; genus JAISNI01. The sequence goes on along the minus strand of JAISNI010000190.1, from coordinate 9,310 downwards.
TCGCCGGAACAATGGACAAACACATCAGAACGCATAACCGCTCCCCGCAAAGGAAAACCTTCAAACCGGCAGTGGTAAAAAATGCAGTTGCTTATCCGGGCGCCGCTAAAACCGTTCATGCCACCGCCATCACCGATGCGGATCAGGCTGTGGGCCACAACACAGTTATCCATCGTTATGTCCAGGCCCTCAAAGTCAATCAGCGAAGAAGCTATGAGCTTAACCCCGTGCCATTTACTGCGCTGCATACAGATGTTTTTTATGGAGCTTTGGGTAATACGGCAGCCGTCCCAGCTGCTTTTTATCAGGGTCAGCCCGTCAATCGTCATTTGGGAAAACCCGGTGCGCAAAAATTGCACCTGTGTAAAATTTGACCGGTAGAAATGACTGCCGGAAAGCAGGCTGTCTTTGACCGCCATGCCATGCGCATTAAGGTCCCGTATGTCCGTATGATTCCATGCGGCATCTTGAACAACCAGACCGGCAAGATCGCATTCAACAATCTGGCTGTTGTCGATACCGCCTTTTTGCAGAACCTGTTCTATGAGAAGCCTGTTTGACCGGCCGTAGAAACCCATAGGAGCCCCTTAATTCCATCGCCGCACCGTAATGCGTACATTCTCTTTGGCGTCCTGTTCTTCCTGTACCACGGCGTATCCCATCCCCCGAATCTTATCCATCACGGTTTCATAGGCGTACTGCCGGGTAATCCGGTTCATAAGTTCTTCCTGTTTCTGACCGGTAAATGTCTCTATAGCCCACCAGTCGGCGGCAACCTCATACCCCTGTTCTTTCTTTCGTATCCCAATACTGTAGGAACTGCCCGTTTTAATTTCCATGACGCAGCCGGTAATGGTTTCATTCTTTCCGTATCCCCTCAGCGTCAGCGTCTCGTTTTCGACGGCTTCAACATATTGCATTCCCAAAACGACAAGAGCCTTCTTCAAATGAGCCAGGTCCTTTATTTTTGTGTCAATTTTGGCAATATGCGACATACTCACATCCTCTTTGGTTTATGGCGCCGGCTCTTTTATTTTTTCTCCGGTCTGGACCCGCATATATGCGGTACTGCCTATTCTATAGGACAACTCTACAATTTCGCATCGTATAAAATCATTAAAAACTTCGATAATTTTATAATTTCCAATAATATTCTGAAAAGCCGCGTCTTCGCTGATATCCCCTGTAACGCCGGTCTGTATCCCGGTCTTGTCGGAACCCAGCCGCACCAGAAAAAACCTTTGCACGCCGTTTACCTCGGATACCTCTATAATGCGGTAATTGGCATACACAGGCTCATATTCTACCGCCGGTTTATTTGCAACCATGGTCCGCGGAAGCGGCGCAATTTCCTGAAGTATCAGCGGGTCTTCTATTTCCGGCACGCCCAGGCATCCGGCAAAAAGCACAAATCCCGAAAAAATCATTGCTGCTTTTTTAAAAGATTCCATATATGCTCACCTTCAGTGTTTTGATGCACAAAACTGAAATAATCATCCAATTGGATATAATATGCCGCCGATTCCGCCCATGCCCCCGTTATATTTCTCGTTGACGGTCCGTTAAAATCACCAACGTCAACTTTATGCAGTCCCTTTGCAAGAACTACATTTTTGAGGCTGTGCCATCCCATAAACCGGTTATTGACAAAAAACCCGCGGCTGGGGAAAACCAGTTCCGGAACTACCCTAAAACTGTCAGGAGCCAATACTTTTGCCGCTATCTGCACTGATATCTCCCGGCAGGCATCCCATACCTGATTATAAGAATATGAAGGCAGGGGGTACCGGGCTGTAAAGATTTTGAAGTTGGTGCGCGTATCTATCATTTCAACATACAATACGCACTCAAAGTCAGATATCTGAATCCTCCCCTGAATGCGGTAGTCGGCATTGGTGCTTGCAGCCGCAAAATTTGTACGGACATACTCGCTATAATCAGTTAGCGACATTACACGGAACATATCCGTTGTGGACAGTATATAGCCCAATGTACGGCTAAAAAAATCATCGCCCTCCCGCAGGATAATTTCCGGCCCTTCTATAAAGGGAGTGGGTATAAATTCAAATTCGCCGCTTTTCAACTTCACCAGCCGTAAAAATTCCAGCTTGAACGGCTCAATAACTATCCTTTTTCTGGCATCAGGAGATACCGGCCCAAAAAGCCGGACACTCATCTCGTCAATACATGATTGTATTGCGGCGGGTATCTTGGACTCATTGGCACATACTCGGAAAATTTCAACCGGATAATAGTGTTCCAGGGAGGAGACATTCAAGTTCAGAAAATAATGCCGTTCATTCCTGAAAATATACCACTTGCCGATAAACTGGACGGGCACCACGTATTGCTCCGCCCGTATCGCATTCATCAACTCAAACGGATTATTTGCCTTTGCGGTCCCGTATGTCGCGGCAAGCCATTTCGTCATGAGCACCGGCTTTATTTTTTCCGCGCCGACAAGACACCGTGCAAAAAGATCATCAACCCGTACAAGAATTTCCGGCGAAACCGCCGAGGAGCCGGTTGTCGGCAACATAATCATCCCGGGAACGGCAAGCGCGTTATACCGGTCCTGCGTTTCAGTGATAACCTGCTTTTCTTTTTTTTGAATTAAACCTTTGGGGTAGAGTTTATGGGGACCAGCCAGCAGACAGGCACAGATTGCTATTAGTATCTCCACCTTTAATACGGCTGAAATCCCCATGTCTTACTCCCATGCTGTTCAAAAATTTATGCCCATTCGGCGTTTTCGTACACCAATGAAAGGGTTTCCGTGATAACGCCGTTCTCGGTGCTGCTCATATCGGAAATGCTCCAGCCGCAGGGAACGGCGTTGAACAGGTTCCGGCGCTGTATCTCCGTTACGCCGTCCCGGTCCATAAAAACGACGGAAACGGATTTTTGTTCGGGATTTCCCCGTTCCACGGTTTTCCACCATTCCTTAAGCACCTTGTCCCGGGGATCGGCATTGCGGATCAGTTTGACCGTCTCATATTTCACTTTTCCAACGACCTTCCGGGGGTTCTTGTCCATGCCGCCCATGTCATCGGAAACTTCCGCGGTGGCTCCAAGGCCGGAAACTGATACAAAGTTGCCATAGTCCACGCCGTCGATCTCAACCTTAAAGTAGGTCTTCGTAGTCGGGTTATACGCCATTTTCTTCTCCTTTACGCAATATAATTTTTATTCTTCGCCCAGGGTTTTTTGGGAAACCCTAAAGACGACGAATTCCGCAGGTTTTGCCGGGGCAAGCCCCAGTTCGACAATAACATACCCGGCATCAATACTTTCCGGGGGGTTCAGTTCATCATCACAGCGCACATAAAAGGCTTCTTCCGGCGTATCACCGAACAAAGCGCCGGAACGCCAAATATTAAGCAGGAACGCCGTAATATTCCGGGTTATCTTCTTCCACAGGTCGCGGGTGTTGGGCTCAAAAACAACCCAGTTGGTCCCGTTCTGAATTGCCTGTTCAACCATGCAAAACAGCCGCCGGACGTTTATATACCGCCACTCCGGGTTGGAACTGACCGTCCGGGCGCCCCAGACCCGGATGCCCCGGCCGGGAAACTCCCGGATACAATTTATCCCCTTGGGGTTTAAAAGTTCCTGTTCAGCGTCGGTCAAATTGTATTTAAGCCCCAGGGCCGTCCGGAAAATCTCATTGGCCGGAGCCTTGTACACCCCTCTGGTTCCGTCGACCCTGCTGTACACTCCGGCAATACCACCGGAAGGCGGCGCATACACATTCTGATCCGCCACGGTGTCATACATTTCCACCCAGGGGAAATAGTATGCCCCCATAATGGAATCCCGGGGCATCGGCATCGTATCGATACCGGCTTCCAGGTCCTCAGGCGAATCCAGGATGGCGAACCGGAACCGGTTTTTTTCACAATGGGTCAAAATGGCGTCCTGGGCCGCGGGATCGGTAACACCCGGTGCGCAGATAAGGGCAATATCCGGAACCGTGTCAAGAAGGTACAGACCGGTCTTTTTCCCTACCCCATCGTCAGTTCCGATAATCAATTTGGCAATATCAGGCGGATTTTCAATTTTCACCGGCGCCTTCGGGGGTTCCTCTCCGGCTTGTTCCGGTTCCTCAGCCCCTTCGGGCTTGGGAGGCAGTTCCTTCAGGTTGTTAATATAGGCTTTTGTCCCGCCGTTTTGAAAAAATTGATACACCGCGTGCCCAAGCCAGCCTTCGGTATGCATCCCGCCGAATAATTTGGTGTATTGAGTCCAGTTTGTTACCAGAACAGCCTCGTTCACCGGTCCTTTTTCCGCAACCCCCAAAAAACCGACAATATTTGTCGCCCCGGCCTCAATGGGTTTGGACCCGCTCTCTACTTCCTCGACATAAACGCCCGGTGTCTGATAATTCGGCATCTAACAAACCCCCCTTTATCGTGGAAAACAGTCTACCGCTTTTTTTAAAAAATGGCAATAAGAAAACGACATAAGAAAACGAGAAAACCCGCCTTTTTGCTTAAATTTCAGTATTACCGGTCACTTAATTGTACCGGTTATTTGCCTTTTTTCAACCCGTTTAAACGGTGTTCCCTGCTCGGAATTGATGCCCATCTCCAGCCGGTATCCCAATGTCAAGGCCGGCATTGCCTGGACTGTTATGCCGCCTCCGGGCTCACGAATAAGCGGCTCTATATATACCAGACTGTTTTCGGCACCGTGCCAAGCCATCTCCCCCACATCTACCGTGTTAAAATCCTTAAAGTGCTGAATAAGACAGCCTGCCGCCTCCAGAAGCTCGGGAAACTGTTTTGCCTGAATGGTTAATGAAAAGATACAGCCCACCCGGGTAGGAGCCTTGTATGCAACCTCATCTATATGCACCTTTTCGCCGTTTGTATCCGCGGCGACCTGCCCGATATCAGACACGCCGGCGAATACCACCGTGTGGGTGTCACTGTTCTGTATGGCGCCCTGCTCCACGGAAAAAAGGCCGGTGGCGGTCCCCAGGCCGGTCAAATCCTTGCATAAAAATTCATAACATACCCGCAATATCCCCGACTGTTTCAATCAACGGCCCTCCGGTTTTCAACCCGCACTTCCTCCAGAAAAGGAAGTTCATCGGCCTTCAGCGGCAGTTTTTCTCCGGCCACTTGGGCATCCTTATCAAAAATCCGCAGTTCATCAACCGAAAGAATGCCCGAAACCTTTTCCAGTTGTTTCAAAACCGCACCACCGCTTATGGTTTTGCCGAATTCCCAGCCCTCGCCGGAGCCGCCCCGCAACGCGTGGAAAAAGGATCGCAGGGAAGTATCTATCTCTTTTTTTAGCCGTTCTTCGTCGAGTACATTACTCCGGAAAACCAGCGTGAGATGAATGTCAAAAACCCGGTATACCGGTCCCTGTACTCGGATTTTTGTACCAACCAGCTTGCGTTCATCAAGATAGCCCGTCACCTGCCGTATCAACTCACGGGAGGGCAGCAGTTTGCAGGCCAGGGTCTCCCCCGACGGGACAACCGGAATAATAATAACGACAATTTCCCCCCGGCTGTTTTTATCCTTCAAACACCACGCCCGCCCCACCGACGCGGAAGCCTCATGGGAAAGCCACTGAAAATCCTCCGCGGTTACCGCCCGCTGCAAACTCTTGAATACCCCCGCGGCCCGGGCTTTCAGATTGTCAAGCGTTTCCATGTCTGCACCGCCTTCGGCGGGAAAGGGATTATCGCAGCCGGCGATAAACGCCAGACTCTGGGTCAGGGTCCGTAAAGTTCCGGCAGCCACATTTCCGGCCGCACCCCCGCCGGTGTTGTACGAAGCAATACGGATATTGAACTTCCGCCGGGGCGGATTAATGCCCCGCTGTCCGTCACCAAAATACACTTTCTGCTCCCGGTAATCTACCACAAAATGCCGGGAAAGCGGCGTCGAACTGTAGAAATTATCAACTTCCTTGTACCGTACCCATACCGCCTCTCCATCCTGTATGTACGGCTCTTTTACACCCTCCGCACGTATAATATCCAGTTCATTGGTCGGCGGTATGGACCCTTCGTCCACATACAAGACCAGCCCCGGCAGCAGGGGGCCGTGCGCCGGCGTAACCGTTTGCGCCGGCGCCCCGGTTCCTGATCCCGCAATTTCGTTAAAATGGCTCATCTGGTTTCTGGCATATACCGCATTGGCAAAAACCGCCAGAACCACCGGCTGGACCTCAAAACTGCCTGACATAAACCGCACCCGCAGCCAATTTAAATCCTTGCCAAACTCTTTTTTGGAGACCATGTCGGCGGGGCTTACAAATTCGACAAACCCGGATTCATGAAACGAATCGGTATAGTCATTTACCGCCAGCGCCGCCCACTGAGACCCATTCCAGTACTCCCAGGAAAGGTCAATAAGCCGCCTCTCCGGTGCTGTGGGCAGCAGTCCGGCGCTAAAAAAAGAAAAACGCGTCCCTTTAGGCCGGGATGAGTAATCATCATTTATCTTTATAAAAATCGAAGCGCTTCCCCTGGGAAATGAAGCAGTGAAACCCATATACAGCGATGGCACCGTATCCTGTGAAACATCAAAAAGCTGCACCTCACCCTTTTCTCCGGCGGCGGACGATTGAAAAGCTGCCTTAAGATCGTGATATGCAAAATTACTTTGAGAAAAAATCCTTGCAGGCCGCTGAATACCCGCCTTATAGGTAAGCCGTATCTTGCTGAAGACCGGCGAATGTACCTTCGCCGAAAACTGCCAATTCCAGCTGCCCTTGTCGTCTTTTATATACTGCCCCCCGATAGAAAAATCTTTCGTTACCAGCCGTATGCGTATCCAGCGGCGGACCTCCCCGTTGACTTCGACTTCTTTTAAGTCCTTCGGCACATTGAACTGTATCCCACCGGATTGTTTAAAGGCAAAGGTCCCATCCTTAAATCCATTATTGGCTTCTACGGTAGACTTGGGGCTTTCACCTGTCTTTTTCCAGTTGCTTCCGTCCCAATACTCAAACACAAACAGGACGTTCTCATTTTCATTCCCGGGTACATAGACCTCGCTAAACGTAAACATCATGGTAACCTTGTTGCCCGGTACAGAAAACACCTCGTCGGCCGCTAAATAAAACGCTTCATTGTAGGAAGGGTTTTCAGAAAAAATTCTGAATGAACCGTTTAAGTCAATGGGTACATACTGCGATCCGCTGTTGGCATAACAGGAATCAGGCAAAAAACCGGAACCGCCAAAGTGCGTCTCCAGCGTAATCCCGGTGATCAAAAGGGTTTTCCGGTTTTCCGGTACTTCCGACAGTATACCACGTATATAAAAACCTTCAGCCCCGTTGACCACGCAGGAAGCAACCGGAAACGGCCCGGTAAAATAAATCACGTTGTCTTTTTTTCTTTTCTTCTCTATACTTTGCTGCGGTGTAATATGCACCCACGCACGTCCGTCCCAATATTCCCAATACAGAAAATTGATTATCTCGTCCTGAACCGAAACTATGTCCCCCGCCGCCTCGAATGATACCTGCACCGAATGTTCCGAACCAAGATACGCAAACGCCGGAGATGCAAGATAGAGTATGTGTTCTACGCTGCTACGGGCGTCAAAAAGGGTAAAAGGACTTAATCCCGTCTCCGTACAAAAATTCGTCCACCGCTCCCCATCGCGGTTTATGCAGGCCGCCAGTTCCGTACTGTTTATGAGTACATCCCGCTCGGTTTCAAACATATACGTATCGTCGTTACCCAGAACGGCGGCCACCCGGGCGCCTCCTTTCACCAAAATGGCCTTCCTGTAGCCTTCAACCGGGAAAAACCGTATCACCGCACGGGCGCTCTGCGGCGGTACCAGCGAAAGCCCCATTAACTCCAATAATGACAGGTATATCTTTTCCGGAACCTGGTTAAGCCGGTAAATGACTAATTCGGTCATCCAGGCAAACAGTTCGATTAGCGTTATCCCCGGATCCGCCGGATTGTGATTCGTCCATTCCGGACAATACCGGGGAATCAGACGGATCGCCTCCGCTACAATGTCATCAAATGTACGGTCATCCAAGTTGTTTTTGGGAATCAATTTCGCCTCGCTCCAGGTAGAAAGGATATACCATGTTAAAAAAAGTATTTACAGACCGTATCTCATAATGAATATGTATCTTCACCATCACCGGATTGCCGGGATCCGCCGCTCCCTTTACCTCTTTCAGAATAACCCGCGGCTCCCAACGAATTATCGCTTCCCGCACATAATGTTCCGCCTGTGTTATGGCCTGCGGGCTATTGGGCGAAAAAATCATCTCGTTGATCATACAGCCAAAATCTGGCCTCATAAGCCGCTCCCCAGGACTGGTACTCAATATTATCCGTACCGACTCTTCTATGCTCTTCTCATATTGGGAAAATTTGATGTTCCCCTGTATGTCGGGAGAAATGGGAAACGCCCAGCCTTTTCCAAGTAGATTCCGGTTCATGATTGCAACCACTCTAACATATATCCAGAAAATAAATCTACCGGTATTTCCATGCACCACATATACTGGCAGCATGGATGTATGATACCATATCAAGGACCTATTGCCAAAAATACCCTGAAAATGGAAATATCAGCAGTACCCCGCCCTCCATCTCAGGCAGAAACCACCAGCCGATGTCCCCCTGCCCAGATCCTGGCAGTGGGCATCCGCGACAGCACCGCCCAAATCCGCCCCGGAAACCGGAGCCGGGCATTCCTCAAACGGCTCGCCCGGATCACCATAAATTGTACGGAATGTCTCCTGGGGCGAATTTCGGTGCGCCCGGGGACGGACTTCTTCCCCCTTCCCGTCAGGGTTGTTTATAAACCGTATCGTCCCCGGCAGCTGGTTGTGTACCGGGCTGTCGTGCCTGCTCACACTCCCCTTCAGCGCCGCATTGTGCCCGTTTATCTTCACGTCTTTCGCCAGCTTGTCCACCAGCTTCCCCAGATACGGATGCGGCAGCGGCGCCACCGCCGTACTCGGCCCCGCGGGAATCTCCATCTGGTGTATGTCAAAGCCCATCACCTTGTCCCCTTCCACCGCTGCCTGCTTCCCCCCCACCGTAACGTTCCGGCTCTTTATGTACACCGTCTGCGCCTTCATCTTGAACTCGCCCCCGGTCTTTACCTCCATGTTCTTGCACTTGATGTTTAGTTCCCCACCGCTGTGGATCCGGATATTCTTTGCATCTATGTGTAATTCATTCGCACTTATATACAGCTTCCGGCATTTTATCTCGATGTCTCCCAGCTCGTTGATGATCTCTATGCCCCCGTTCTTGCTGATTACCGTCCGGATCTGTCCCTTCGCGGAACTCAGCACAATCGCC
>JAISNI010000161.1 GCA_031276295.1 Treponema sp. | reverse complement strand
GTGGGGGAAAAAAGGAATTGCTTTACCTCACCGACGGGCCGCCGGGCGTGGGCCCAATTATTAACGAACGCCGTGGTGGCGATCTTGACGCTGTTGTCGTTCTCCGCCGGGGTGGGGGCGGTGGCGGGGTGGACGTGGTCCCCCCGGGCGAAGGTCTCCTCCGTCCCCGGCGCCGCCGTGCCTGCCTCTTTGGGCATCGTGGCGCTGGGGGCGTCGGCCGTGGCCCCGCCGGCAATGCCTGAAAGCTTCCCCTGGACGCTATCCCAACCGTTCAGGCTCATGCTGCTGTCTGATTCGACAAAAACTTTGCCTGGGGAAACATCGCCTTTTACAATGCCGTAGCTGCTGTTGGTTGCGTGGGCTACAATTGTAGACCCCATGTCTTGCCATGCGTTTAGCGAATTATACCAGGTGTAGCTTTTCCCGAAAGATACGTCGTCCAAGGTTGTAAGATCAAAAGGGACTCCGGTGCTGCCTGACGCCGTTTCATAGGCGGCCTGCAGATCCTGTTGCGCGGGTGTTGCGGTTGCCAGTTCTACCAGGTAATGGATGGATTTGTTTTCCAGGGTTTCAATTCTTTGGGTATTGGTCTGGATTTGGGCAAAGCTTTCTTTCGGCATGACGCCGGCGCGTTCCCCGCTGGCAACGGGGAGCGCCATTTCTACGGGCGCCGGGGGCAGGCTGCCGAGGGCGTCCAGCTCTGTTTTGGTCAGCACTATGTTGGTGTCGACACTATCGTTGACGGTGAAATCCTGGAGTAGTTTCCCTATATCTCCCGTGACCGATTTATCGATTTTTGACGCGGTCTCCTCCGCCCTGGTAGCGGCCTCCGCGTCAATGTTGCTTTGAAGCGTTGTGTCAGACGCCGCCCTGGTAGCGGCCTCCGCGTCAATGGCTTCGCTGGATATTTGCATTAGTTCAATTAGCGAATCTTTGTCCAGCGCCTGCTCAACGATTTCCTGTATTTCCATCGTCGCCTTGTCGGCTATCCCCTCAATGATTTCCGCGGGGAGGCGGGCGCCGTTGTGTAAATCCGTTTCCTGCGTCTTGGGGGTCCTCCGCCGGATCACAAATTGCTCGGCTTCCGGCGGTAAAGGGGCCAGGAGGGAGAGCGTCCCCCCAATATCCTGTTGCTGCAACAGGGTTACGGTATACTCAACGCCGTACTCAAGCCAATGTTTTTCCAGGTACGGTATCGCCCCCGGTATTATACGCTGCCAGCAGCACCTGATATGTTCAGGCCTGTTATAAACAAAAGGGATAACAAATTCTGACGGGAAAGGCTCAACGAGATCGTATATTTCTTCTGTTTTTTGATTAATTAATACAAGCTACCTCCTTCCTAATGCCGCGCCGGGATTAAAGCCGGTTTTCCCGCCCCCAATTCCTATAACGCGGCCCGCTTCTTTGAAGCCCGATACCGGCAGGGCCTTATATATGGCCGCCGCTTCAACCGCCGCCGCCGCCGCCTTGAGCAATTTATCAAAGTCTTTATTTTGGATACCGGATACCGCTCCCGTGGCGGCGTTATACCCTTTTTGAAAAGTTGGCAGTATATTCATACCGCCTTGATACCTCATTTTCCCGGTAAACGCGAGTTCGGTAAGGCGCGTTACCTCGCTGCCGATAATCGGGAAAGCGTCAGTAAATTGCGTTGTCGCCCACCATGCGGCCTTTTGTATTTTGCTGGCCTCGTCATCGTCTTCATCAAATCCGGCGGTAACCGCCCCCAGCATTATTCCGGCAAGCGTATACCCGATTACTGTCCCCGCCGCGCTTTTATATCTTTTGTCCCGGATCATCTGGGGAAGGTCATAACGAATATTTTGCCATATTACGTTAAGGCTGGCGGTAAATTGCAAGAAGGCTTTACCTAATTCGGTGTTACCCTTGAAAAGCGGGGAAAGGTCTTGTTCCAGCGCGGAGGGCTGGATTAGTCCGGTTATGTCATCGGCGTATCGGGCTGCTTTTACGCGTATATCCTTTTCGGACATTGTAGCGGTATCGGAATTATCTGTCAACCGGGCGTATTCTTTCCGGTATAAAACCAGCCATCCGGGGGCGACGCACATCCGGTCTATCCATTCCAGCCCTTCCATACCTTTCTTATTAAAGGCGCTGATCGCGGCTTCGGCTTTGCTGTCAAATTTCTGTTTTGCCCGCTCTTTTACAATGTCGGTCAGAAGGTTCGCGCTCCGGTGTTCTATGTATTCGCTTAACGAGGTTATCTCTCTCCAGCTTCCTTCCCGGTTTGTGGAAAACTCAACAAACGCGCCCCAGTATTCTATAGGGTTCATGTACGCGAAAAACGGGGCCGGGCTCGTAAGGAACTGTTTCGCAATGGTTGAAGTTTTCCAACCAAGGTACGCCGCGGCGGTATTCCCCCGGAGGTTCCGTATCGTGTTATCAAGGGCGGTCCTCACCTTTTCCGTGGTTGGGCTTGCCAGTTCATTGATGTACTTGTTGATATAATCAACCGCCTGCCGCCCATACCGACGCTGTATCGCGTCTTTTACCTGCCGGTTTTGTTTGTATACCGCGTTAAGGTCCTTAACAAGCTGCCCGTAGGCCATGAAATGCTCTTCCCTGCTCACGGCCTCCGACCAAACCCCCAGAACGTCCAGCTTAATGGCAGTCTGGTATTGCGGGGGTATTGCCTGCCGTTCTTTTGTAAACCCTTTTTCAACAAATAAATTAAAAGCCCCGTAGGAGGCGCCCATTAAATCCCTGGCGTACTTCGCGTCAGCGGTTTGAACGCTCACCGGCGCCTGGCGTATGATCGGGAAATAGTTTTTAACGATGGACATCCATGTGTTATTGTACCGGACCAGGGCGTCGGAAAGACGGCGGCCTCCCTCGGTAAAATCCGCGTCAATCGCTTCCATAAGTTTTTGATAATTCGGATTTTCGGCTATAAGTTTCTGCGCTTCCGCCCTTACCTGGTTAAACCGGCCTTCGGCGAGCATTTCCAACGGGACCAGCCCCGCGCCGCTTAGCCCGTCCTGCTGGTAGGGGCCGCGTTCTTTTTCTGACAAAAGGTTCCCGTACAACACCGCGTCACGGGAATAATCGTCACGGACGGCGCTTAAAAAACCTATCAATTCCGCCGCCGTAAATGCCGTTTTTCCCAGATCACCGCCCAGGTCAATCTCGACGGATTTCCCCCACAGGCCTTCCTCGGTAATCCCCAGATCCTTCATAAGCTTCTGTATCCTCCCCGTCCGGGTATCCACGGCGGCCATTTTCTGGTTGTAGGCGTCCCGGGCCCTCCGGTAAAGCGCGGCGCTGTTCTTGCCGTTTGTGTCGCCGTTGTCAAGCATCCGGGCGAACCGGTACATGTTCATATCGGCGTATCCAAAAAGCGGCCCCCTGAAATTCCGTCTCCGGCTGGACGCCTGGGCGGTTCCCGCGACTCCCTCGTTATATTTTCCAAGTATCTTTTCTATTTCGGCGGTTTTCCGCGCCTTTTCCTCCGGGGTATCGCCGGGGTTTATTTGCAGTTTGCCTGCGGCTACGGTGCGGACGGTTCCCGCTACCGCGTTCTGGTACTCCCGTATTCTCCTTTTTTCCGCGTCCAGGTTCGCCTTATAAATCTCTTTTCCCTGTATGATTAAACTGTCAATTATTTTTGCCAGCTCTTCCCCTTGCTCCAGCGTCCATTCGGAAAACGGCGTATCCATTATCCGGTAGTAAACATCGGCGGGAAGATATTTAAAAGCTATCTCCATCGCCGCCTCGCCGTTTATCGCCGGGTAATTTTCATTTCTTCGCTTAATTATGTCTTCCAGGCCAAGGGCCGCCGCCCAATCTTTTGGAGGTATTTTCCGGTACAGGTATTTTTTTTCATCCGTCGTCAGCTGGTCAAATTTCTCTTTGGAAAACAGCCGGTTCATCTTTTCACGGGTATTTTTTGATTTATCTTTTAGTATTCCCGCCCGGAGGAGCTCGTCCGTTTTCCATGTTTCAAAAATAGTGCGGAGGTACGGCTTTTCAATGCCGCCAATAAAACGGTCAATGCCTTCCAGCATGGACGGCTCTACAAGCCGCTGGATAATCACTATCGCCTGGCCCTGGCCGGCGTCTACTTCGCGGGGGTTAACCGGGCGGAGTATTCTTTTGGCCACTCCGCGTTTTGCGCGGGTTAACGCTTTCCCGGTTTCCTGCTGATCTTTCAGTTCGGCAAGGTGCGCCCTTAACTCTTCCCTGGCCGCTTTTCGGGCAAACCGCGCCGTTAGCGTCGCCTGGGTCTTTGCCGATTTACGGAAATCCTTGTATTCTTCCCGCAGCGCGTCAAGTTTGCTTCTCCATTCGGTATTCGATATTTCACGGGCCGCCTTCACCGCGTCATGAACGCGCTGGCCCTCAAGGGCTTGCCGGACGTCTATTTCAAGCCGCTGCGCCTTTGCCAAGGATTCAAGCCGGTCGACAACGCTGTGGTAGTTCGCGGCCGCCCGCCGCGTCTGTCTGGCCATGCGGTCAGCGTCGGCCTGCCCGTTTTTGACGGCGCGGTCTAGTTTGTCGTTCCTCCGGGTTAGTTCCTCGCGGGCTTTGAGCGCCCGGTCAAAGGTTTCCGCAAATTGCTTCCCGGCCATGCGTTCAAGATACTCGTTGTCTTCCCGGCGGTCCGCCTCCGCTTCCCTGAGCGCCCCCTCTATCTCGTCGCGCTGATCCTGTAGTTGTTTAATGTATGCCCGCTCTGTGGGATCGTTGAATTGGGCGCGGCCGGTCCGTACCTTTTCGGCAAAATCCTCGACGTCTAACTGTTCGGCAAGCTGCCGTAATTTCTCCGGCGTAAGGCTGTCAATGTCACGCGCCCGGCTGTCTGCTATGCGGTACTTCAAAGCCGCCGCCGTGGTATCCTCGGCGGTGACGGCCAGGTCGTCGCGGCTCATTACCTCGGCGTAAATGGCGCGGTAATCGCGGGGGGCGCGGCGGATAAGCGTCAATAGCTGCTTCCGCTGGGTTGTTCCTATTTTTCCCCCCGCCCGGAATATTGATTCCCATGTGGGATGGGTAAGTTTCCGGCGCAGGGTATCGGTAATTTCCTTCCGGCGGTCGCGGGCAGCTTCGTCTTCTTCATCTACCGCCTGCCAGTTATCGTAATTTTCGTTATAAATACCCTCGGCCGTTTCTACAAATTCTTCGAGGGTTCCGGGGTCTCCGATCATCTCGCTAAATTCGCGGTCCAGGTCCGCCGGGGACAGTTTCCCTGTGGCGTTTTCGCCGTCCGTCCGTCCCGTGGAGTTATCGGCCTGTTTTGCTTTTTTTACATATTCGTCAAACCATGCGTCAATCTGTTCATCGGTAAAGCCTTCAAGCTCGTCCGGTAACTGGTAAAAGGTCTCGATGTAGCTCCTGTAGTCCTTTCCGTCCTCGAAAGTGGCGGCCTCTTCCATCATGTCGCGGTCCCCGGTCTGGAGGAGGATTCTAGGCTCGCTTCCTATTCTGTCTACATCGAACCTATCAACCGTGTGCGGCGTCCCATGGTAAACCGTTTGCATCAGCACGGCCCCCGCCGCGTCCAGCGCCGCCTGGGCCTTGCTTTCCGGGGGAACGTCGGGGCTTTCAATCACGGCGTCGCGCTGTTGCGTCCGGGCGGCCTCCTGGGGCGTTTCTCCGCCCTCCGCCGCGTCATGTTGCCGCGTTTCCGCCGTTTGGGCCCCGCCGGGGCCTTCCTCGAGCGTCCGGGAGGCGGTTTCGGTCCGGGCCTGGCCCGCAAGCTCCCCGCTCAAAAGCGATTTATAAAACTCCTCTACCTGGGGGGACAGTTCCGTCCACCCCTTCATCGTCCGATAGACGCGTTTCATAAAATCCTTGATCCGGTCAAACAGGCCTTTTATTTCTTCGTTTGGCGCGGAGCCGTTTGCCAAGTAATTCTCCAGGGCTTCGGCAAAGGCTTCGTGCTGTTCGTCCGTCCATTCATTGCCGGAGCCTTCAAAGCTGACGACGGTCCCGTCCTTCAGTTGGTAGCCGTCCAAAGCCCTGGCCGCGATGGCCCGCTCGCCGTCCGTGAAGTCGGCGGCCACGGCGTGGCTGATCTCGTGGACCACCGTGGAACTGTCCGCGGCGTGTTTGCTCAAATATACGACGCGCCGCATTCCCTCGGCGGTCTGTTCCAGCCAAGTAGCCCCTTTTACTATCCTGCCTTCCCGCTGCGCCGCCGTTACGGCTTCTGGCGCCTCGTTGGTTATCCTTCCAAGCAGCCGGTTCATGGCCCCGTTAAGGCTTTCCCCCCGGCGGCGGTAAAACGCCCCGAAAGTCTCAACGGCCAGGGCCGTCTCAAGCGGCGTTGAGTTTTTCAGGTACGGCCGGAACCGTTCCGCGGTCCGCCGGGCTTCCACGCTTACCTGGAACCGGTCTCCCCGCTCGTAGTAATTCAGCCCTTCCTTCGGCCCCCGGGGGTTGGCGTTCGCAAGCTGTTCGCGGATGTTAAGATTTTGCTCGTTCCTCGGGTTCCACACGATATTTTTACCGGCAAACCTTTCGGCGAATTGGTTAAACAGATCCGCCCGCAGGTTTTCGTAACCGGCCAGCATTTTAAAATCGTTGACGGTAACGGCGTCTTCGGTCTCGGTATAATTGACGTATCCATATTGGTTCGTGCCGCTTCCTTCGGCGTCTTCTACGCGGGGGTCGCCGGCCACAAACCGGCCGTCAATGTTGCCGTCTTCGTTAAGGTCCGTATACTCGCTAATTTCAAGCCGGCCGTTTTCCCGGTAGACGTCCGACGTGTCGGGGGCCGCCAGTTCTACCGTTACCTCGTTGGTTTCCCCGTCCGTAACTTCAACGGCCCGGGCGTTCCGGTAATCAGTGATCTCGGAAAGCGCCTCCGCGTCCTGAATCGCTTTTTGTCTCGCCTCCCGCTGCTCCGGCGTCAGGCGCTCCTGCTGGGTTTTGTGAATGTCCGAATAAAAGGCGGTTTCCTCTTCCGCCGTCATGCCCTCGGTAAAGGGCGGTTCAAAGCCCGCTTCTTTGGCCTTTTTTACGCTTTCAAGGAGAGCGGCCTCGTTTGGCGCCTCCTTTGCCATGGCGGCGATAACGGACGCCGCCCGCATGTCGTTTTTATACCCGATCCGTGCTCCCGGAATGCCCAGGAGGAGGGCGGTCCCGATCCCCCCGATAGACGCCTCAACAATTTCCTTCCACGCCGTTTCGAATTCTTTTTTGTTAACCTCCGGGTATTGTTCCAGTTCCTTTTCCAGCTCTTTGCGGGCGTCCTCCAGGGGTTCGGCGTATATCTTTTGAAGGGTTTCCTCCCGCCGCCGGTTGGTTTCTTCGGCGGCCCGGTTATAAAAGGTTATGCCGGTAAACTGCTGGGCCCCTTCTTCAAGCCCTTCCCCCGCCGTTTCCCGCAGGTAGCCTAAAAACGCTTTGGCCCCCAGGCCCATTTTCCCTTTGATGAACCACCGGGCCGCCGCTTTGTTTACCGCCCCCGGCGCGGCGGCCCGGATAATCCCCTTGGTAACCGTGCCGGTGACGCCGCCGCCTAAGGCTTCAATCGCCCCCTGAACCTGCGCCGAAATATTGGCGTTTGTCCATGCGATGTCGTCAGGTATGCCCTGGCTTATCAGGTCGTAATATTCCGTCCCTACCGTGGAGGCCGCCGTGGTCTCCGCCACGGCTAACCCGCTTGCCCCGGCCACCAGCAGGCCCGAGAGCGTCGAGGAAAGCCCCGCCGCGCTTGCCACGGCCCCCGCCCCGGTGGCGGCCAGGGCCCCGGCCAGGATGCCCGTCCCTATCGGCACGGCGTTCTCCGCCGCGCTGGTGGTAATGCTGCGGAACAGCGCCAGTATGTCCGCTACGCCGCCCTGGCGGATATATTCTTCCTGCCACACCTTTGGCACGTTGTCGCGGAGGCGTTCCATCTTCCGGTCTAGCGCCTGCAATTCTTTCAGGATTTCCGGGTCCCGGCCTGAATTGTGATATTCGATAGCAAGCTTGTTGTGTTCCGGCCCTAAAAACGAAAGGCCTAAACTGTCAACCACGGCCTGAATGCCGGTCTTTTTCGCGAAATTCCGGCCCGTCCACTGCTCGTGGAACACGTCCAGGTTCTGGTACACAACGTCTATCGGCTGGTTAAAATTATTGGCGTAAATGGCGGCGGCAATGCCGCGGTCCCGCTCCAGTTCCGCGTCCCCGTCAAATCCGGGGCTGTTAATAACCGTCTGGACCGCTTCAAGAAAATCGTAGTCCCGGTCGCTAAGGCTGGGGTAATCGTTGTATTTGTCCCGCAGCGCCTGGTAATAATCGGCCCGCGCTTTGCTCCACTCCATGACGGGCGCGGCGATCCGGTCCCGTTCCTCCCGGAGTATCCGGGCGCGGGCTTCCAGGTCCCGAATTCTTTGCGGCGCTTCCTCCCGGCGCTTCCGGGCAAGTTCGGCCAGGTCCTGGTATCCCGGTGACGCGGGGTTATATATATCCGACATTACCGGAGCCCCGGCCTGTCAAGATTCCGCAGGTTCCGTTGCGTTTCCCGCCGCCTGTTTTCCCCGTAGCCGGGCAGATCTTTTATATTTACCTTTACCCATCCGCCGTCTTTTAATACTTCGAGGTACCTGGGTTCGGAACCGAAGGGCCTGTTTTCGCTTTTCGAATTTACCCGGTAGGTGTTGCCGTCGGTCGCCCGGAAGAGAACCTGCCCGGTCCTGTCGCCGTGTTTGTCCCTTTCGTATTCTATGTTTGTAAGCTGTATACCCGCTTCTTCAAGCTGCTTGTTGGCCCAGGTCCGATTTTTCTTGGAGACCTCCTCCAATACTGTTTCCGCGTTCTTCCCGCCGACGGCCAGCGGCAAAGTATCGTAGGGCCTGGCGGCATTGGGCGTATATTGGCCGTAAATAAGGTCAGCGTTGCCCCGGGCGGAGTGGAAGGCGAACGCGGTGGCGACGTCGTCCGCCGTCCCGCCCCATCCGGATCTTCCGATGTCCCCGGTACTAAACGATTTCTTAAGTATTTTTGATACAAACATCGCGTTAAACCCGTCTACGAGTTTCTCTAATTCGGCGGGGGACGCCCCGCTAAAAGCCTCTTGGGCAAGGGATTGGACGGCGGTTGTCTTGGTGTTGTCATACCAATCCGTTTCTCCGGCGGCCGCGTTTTTTCCAGGTTCGCCTCTGGCAATTATATCTTTGAGCCTGTTAAACTGGGCTATCGCCGCCAGGTTCTCCCCGCCCGAGAGAATCGTGTTTTGAATCTTTTGGGCTGTTGCGGGGTCATGTTCCGCAAGCCTTTCGATGGCCATAACGGCTTCCGGGCCGGGCATTTCCCCGTTGTCAAATTGCCTGGCGTAACCCTCCATGGACGTTACGGCCGCCGTCTTAAGGCTGGCGTCCGATGGCCCGCTTGCCGCCGCCCGCCGGGCTTCATCCTCGGCCTGCTTAGCTCTTATAAGGCCGTTGATCCCGTCAAGGTGCATGGCCCGTAATCCGGGCTGGTCTTTATAATCGGCGCTATACGCGCCGCCATCCGCAAACTTTCTCTTTATGCCCTCCAGTTCGGCAAGGGACGGGTTCCCGCTCCTTATCGTCGCCATGACGCCGTTAAAGTTCTTGTCCAGCATATTACGCTGATTCTGCGCCGCCATGTTTTCTACCTCTTTACGGACCTCCGGGTCCCCCCGAGTTGCCGCGTATCCCATAAGCGCATCATAGGCGGCAAGCGGGGAAGCGTCTTTGTTTGCCGTGATTATTTTTTGGGCTTCATCCTTGGCAGCGTTCATGGACACGTCTTGTCTTCGTGCGGCGTCGGAAAGAATCTTGGCCCCGTCATCCCCGGTAATCAGCCCGGCGGCCTGGGCGTTGTCAACAACCTGCTTACCAGCGCTAAAACCGCCCTGATCGGCGGTCTGCCGCGCCATGTATTGGACTCTGGCATATTCAGCCTGTTCATTGGTTTTAATCCGGTCTTCTTCCCTCTGCTTCACCGGCATTCCCGGCGCGCTGTCAAGCACCGCGTCCAACTGGGTCCTGTCCCCGGTCCGCGCGTAATTATCTATGGCTTTAGCTTTGTTAACCGCATAAAGGTTTTGCGCGTCCTGCATTCTCGCGCTCATAGTCTGAATCAAGACAGAGGTCTCCGCTTCCATAAAAGCGTTTCTAGCGATCTTTATCCCCCGTTCCCTGCCGCGTTCTGTCCAATATTTAGTTCCTATGGTTTCTATCGCCCGGTTTTTAAGGTCTCTTATTTTTATTTTTGTCCCGTCTTCCAAGGTCATTTCATAATCATCGTAGCCCCTATATTCGTGGGTTTCCTCATCGTAAGGGTCGTAGCCGTTTTGTATAGCTTGGTTGTCGCCCTGTCTTACCAGTTCCTTAGTTGTGACAAGTTCGAGGTTTGCCTCCTGCTCGTGGAGGTTCCCGATGACGTTCCCCAGGTTTACCGCCGCGTTGGTCAGGCCGACCGCCGACTGGATGCCCGAGAAAACCGTGTTGGCGATTAGCATCCGGCGGTTAAGGTCCGCCTGCTGCTGCCGCAGGTTAAGGCTTTGCCGGTCCAGGGCGGTATATTCCTGCGCAAGGCGGATGTCCCCTTCGAGGAACCGGGAGCGTTCCGCTTCCTGGACCGCCCCCTTGGAACGCCGGAGCGGGTTATAGTCTATTCGTATAAGCCTTACACCCGCCCCCTATTTCCGTTTCTTTTTGTCGTTGAAATTATCATCAATGAACTGCTGCATATCGGTTTTCGCCGCCGCGCTTTTCTCAATGCTTTGATTTGTCAGATCAATAGCCCTTTGGTAGTCCGCGATTGACGCAAGGGAGTTGGCCCGGTTCGCCTCCATCTCCTGCCGCTGGAAATCAAGGTCAACCTTTAACTGCTGCATCTCCATATTCGCGGCGGTAAGCTGGGAGCCGAACAGCCCCCCGTTGGCGTCGAGCGTCCGGTCCTCCCCGGCGTACTCGACAAGTTTCCGGTCAATCAGCCCGGTGGTTTGCCCCTGGGAAGTGTTCCCCCCTTTCCGCCCGGTGGCCCCGGCCTGGGCGTCGCTGTAACCGATGGCGTTCAGGAAATTCTCATAGGTCTCTTTGCCGCTGGCCTGCAGCTGGTCGGTCTGCGCCTGCTTGCTCGACACTTCCTGCGCGTACTGGCCGCCGTAATTCGCCAGCCACTTGTCGTAGCTTTGAACCTGGGTCTGCGCGTCCCGGATGTCTATCTCGTGCTGTATCTTCGACCCTTCCAGGTCCGCGATGCTTTTCTCGTAGTCCCGGACCGAATTTTGGGCGTTAAGCTTGGTTTGCTGGGTCTGGATGTCGGCCTGTTTCGAGGCGATTTTATTCGCCTTGGCGCCCTGCACGCCGCTGGTAACGGCCGAGGTTACGCCCGCCACGGCCCCGACTACCCCGGCTACAGCCGCCGCTGTCGCCATAATCAGGCCTCCAGGACGGCCACGCGCTCAACCAGCGCGAGCAGGGTGAACGGCACGGGGTCGTCGTGGCTTATCAGGACTTCCGTTTCGGTATCGATGTTCCCCGAAACGTCAACGTCTATATCCCCGGTAAAAGGCTCCGGGACCGTCCCGAGAACATAACTCCCGAGACGCCGCGTAATCAGTTCTTCGGTTTTTTCTTCATCCGGCCCCACGCGGCCGCCAAGGCTTTTGTAAAGCCGCAGGATTACTTTCTCAAGCCTGCGTTTCTTCCCAAGACTGGTCCCGTTAGCGGGTATCAGCCTGGTATTCGGGGAAAATACGGACTTGTACGGCAGCCCGATATGCAACGTTACTACATCGGTCTGAAATTCCGCCGTACCGTCGGCGCTTACCGTGACGGGCGGTTCCAGCGCCCCGTCCACGAAAGCCCTGACCGTCTTTCCCGCAAAACGCTCTAACCCGGTCACGACGCGGGTGGGCGTGTCAAATACCCGCCGTTCCCCTGCGTCAACATAGTGGCTTTCGGCATAGTCCGCGCTGACAAGGTCCTCCATGACCAGGTGTTCAATATTCCGCGCGCTGCCCCGTTTCACTTCCAGAAAAATAACATCGCCCGTTTTGTCCGATGATACCGCCACGGCCTCCACGGCCCCTTCCGTGGGGTGCCTGGCGTAGGCCAGCATCCCGGCGCGAATGTTGACCGTACAGCTTATTAGTTCCCCGGCCCTGGTCACGACCCATATCACTGGGTAGGGGTAATCGGAAACGGCAAAGTCTTTAATGCCCCTGGTAAACAAATGGGCCGCCTGTTCCGATATGTCCATGTCTATGAAACCACCGCTTTG
Source organism: Treponema sp. (assembly GCA_031276295.1). Lineage (GTDB taxonomy): Bacteria > Spirochaetota > Spirochaetia > Treponematales > Breznakiellaceae > JAISNI01. Next base: position 8,147 of record JAISNI010000161.1, on the reverse strand, counting down.
GCCTTGCTGTGTCCAGACAACGGCACGAAGCGCCTTTCCCCCCCTGGCGGCGTATACCATGATTTCTTTCGTGCCCCTGGGCTGCAATCCGGCAGCCCCGGCGTATTCGATAATGTTCATGTCGAATGTCGCGGGCGTCGGTACTTCCCCGGTGTCGCTCCAGACCGCCCGTTCGGTCGCCGCGAGAAATCCCCTGTTAACTGCAAGCCACTGTATGCGGCTCCCGTGCATGTCGTTTTCTTCCAGCACGATGGCGTCCGCCGGGTTGTCGCCTATCGTAAAATCCGTATAGCGTTCTTCGCCCGTCATGCTGTCGGGGGGTTTACTCAAATATATTTTATTTGGCTCATTCCGGGTGGCCGCAAAGCATAGGCGGCCCGCGTAAAACATCGCCGCGCCGGGGCGGCCCCCTTCGGCGGCGAAATCTTTCCCGGTAAACTCCGGGTAGGTTTGTGAAACAGCGTCCCCGTCCCAGGCCAGCCGCTGCGGCGGGTGGCCTGGGTGGACTAGCCACAGGTTATCGGAGGACGCCGCGTACTTTACCCCCGCTATATCCTCTTCCCCGTATTCGTTGGGTATTTCCTGTGTTTTTTCATATTCCGGCAATTCCTCATAGCCGGGGATGGTTTCTTGCCTCCGCCATATGCCGGTCGTCCCCGCCGTCAGTTCAATAACCGCGCAGGAACCGTCCGAAAGAAGCCAGTCGATAAGCCGCGCCGGGCTGTTATCTTTGGTCGTCCCGTCGTACCAGGTACCGGGGCGTTTCCGCAGGCCCCCCGCCGGCATGGGGATCATGTTCTCCATGCGCTTCGCCCCCATCTCGTAAGCCGGGCTGTCAACCCGCGCGGCGACAAGCGGGCTGATTTCCCCCTGGAAAATATTAAACAGGAGGCTGATATTCATCTTCGGGCCTCGATATGGAAATCTTCCCCGGCCGCCGCCGGGTCGTAGTTCATCTCCCCGTCAACTTTCTTCGCCAGTTCAAGGGCCTGCCGGCTCTCCGCCGCGATCAGCGCGATAAGCTGTTCGTTTGACGTCAACGCCGTTGATAAAAGATAGGCCAGGTGCGTACTGACCGCGTCCCGTATCGCCTCCGGCAGCCGGTTGGGGTCGTCCGGCCGCGCGATATACACGATTTGCAGTTCGTCAGTGTCGGCGAGGATTTTCCCGTTTTCCGCCTGGTAGGGGACGGCGCGGCCTTCGCATGGGGCCGCGTCATGGCCGCCGTAAACCTTCACAAGCCGTATGCAGTCCGCCGGGTAATTAAATTGTTCCCGCCACCCGAATGCCGGTTTTTCCGCGTTCGGGGCAAGCCGCGCCCTCCGCCGCGCGAAATTAAAATTATACTGGCCAAGGACATACTCAACGGCCTGCGGCAAAAACCGGCCGCAGTATTCCGCGTTCTTCCCGCCGTCCGACAGGTCCGTTATCGCCGTGGCGCCGATACGGCCCAGGGCGCGGTTGCATATCTGCGTCCAGCTTGCGGTATAATCAATGCCGTCATTCAGTATCACCCGCGGGCCTCCAATTCATTACCATGCTGACGGATTCTTCAACCATGGCCCGGACATCGTTCTCGCTTAAACCGGTCTCGTCGCAAACCCCGGCAATGCCCGTATATTTGCAGCCCTCAAAGTCGGCGCCCGTGGTCATGGCGGCGACATGAGCGGCCTTTATGGTGAACATATAAGCGGCCATCAGCATGCGGGAATCTACCCGGTAGATTACGGTGAATCCCGTAACTTTTTTCCGGTTGATTAACAGATCGTTCCCGTCGGTGTACGCGCCCTTGATACGGGCGGTAAAATAATCCCCCAGCGCTTTCCGAACCTCCAGGGCGGTCTTTTCGCCCCCGTTTACGCGGATAAACATTACCGGCGTGATTACGCCGGGGGCTAAAAATATCTTGCTGCCGCTTTTTTCAAGAGCGGTTATCAGGTAGACGTTTTTTTCCGCCCCGACCTTGTCGGGCGTATACCGCGTAATTACTACCGGGGTTTCCGTTTCCACGATATACGCCGCCTCTTTTTCGCGCTCGCCCGGCGCGTCAAGGGCCAGGACAAACCGGGACATGCGGGTGGTTATTTCCCTAATTACCGGCTCGTCCCCTGTTTTTAACAACGGGCGCTCTATGTTTAACAACGCGGCCCCCCTTTAGGCGGTTACGGCCCCGCCGCCTTCGCCCGGCGAAGGAGCCTGCTCCTGGCCCCCGGCCGGCGGGTCCGGCTTTTTCTTTGCGGCTATGACTTCTTTGAGCTCGTCAACGGTCATGCGGTCCGCGCCCTTAACCCCCAGGCTTTTCGCCTCCGCGACCAGATCCGCCCTGCCGGGCGGTTTGGCGCCATCGCCCCCGGAGGCGGCCGGGGGAGGGGGGGGCGGCGGGTCCGCCGCCCCCTCGTTACGCTTGGCGGTTTTTATAAAAGTGACAGCGTCATCATCGACGGGGGTAAAAAACGAAAGGGCCCCCAGGGGCTTCTTCAGGTCCGCAGCGATTAGCTTTTCAGCATTAGCCGCGTCGATGTCCGAATAAACAACGCCGGGAAAATACGCCCGGCCCCCGCTGTGGATAAATTCAGTGTCGCAAATAAATTTCACAACAACCCTCCTAAAGTCAAAATGCGCTGGGCTAAGGCCCGGCGCGGGTTTTGTTTATTTCTCCGGCTTGGCTGGGCCGGGTTCCAGATACGCGGTGACGCCCGTCGCGGCGGCCGCCAGGGCGGCTCTCACATACCGCCGGTGCGTTTTGGGCATCGGGAAAAACGCGAAGGCCCCGGCTTTCGGATTCGTTACGGCCTGCCCGGTTACGAGATCGGTGAAGGTTGTATTGTCATCACTGTCCTGGAGCTTCGGCGTCACCGCGCCGGTAATGTTGGCGGCGGCGTGGAACACCACAGCGGCCTCGTGCTGCTCCCCGGTGCGGTGGCTCTGCATGGCAGCCCGCCCGTCTATCGGGCCAAAGTCAAGGGTATTCTCCGAACCGGTGTTGGTTACGGCCCCGAACCTGCTTAAAAAATCGGTCATCTGTTTCCTCCTTTAGGCCACGGCGCTTTCGTTTTCGCTGATGGCGTCCCAGGGGCGGACGGGGATACCGACTATCCTGGGCAATAAGCCGAACCCTTCGATCTCGCTGATAGAAATGCTCGCGTTTCCCTTGTCCCAGGCGGCGGCCTCAATCTGCCCGTACACGCTGGGCGGCACAAAAAGGACGGCGTTACCGCCCCCGGGGGTGGGGAGATAGGGCTTCATTTTCAGGATGAGGTCTTTAGGGTCAAAGTGGGCGGGGTCGTCCGGGTCTACGGCGATGTTGCACAGCCGCATGAAAGCCCGCTTGCCGCCTTCGACAATCCCGGCGTTGATGGCATACCGGCGGATCCACACGTCGTGGAAGCCGTTCCCGTCGGGGGCCGGGCGGTTAAGCATCCCCCTGTCCTCGTTGTGAAGGCCGGGGCTGGTGTGTTTGCCGTAGATGAAGTGGAACCCTTTCCGCCCGAACTCAAAGAGCCACGCGCTGGTAAGCCCGGTCCCGGTGCCCCCGGCGGAAAATACAAAATTCGCCGGGTCAAGTTTGTTCTTCCGCTCGGTAAGCGATATAAACGCCTTGGTGTCGCCTACGGCCTTGGGGTACAAGATACGCTTGTTGAAATCCTGCAGGATGCCCTCAAGGTTTATGGTGTCGTAGGTGTCCCGCGCCCGGTAAGGGTCGTCCGCAAACTGCAGGACTTTATCAGGCACGACGCTCTCGCCTTCGTAAATCTTTACGGGTTCTTTCAGGATGTCGGCCGTGCCGCCGACGGAAGGGATACCGGCGTTGACTTCGGTGAACTCGCCGCCTTCGAGGTGCTTGGCCCGCAGTTCCTCGGTGTGCGACCCGTGGGTGGACGGGAACCACGTTACTTCGTCAAGAAAAGCGTTACGCTGCTGGAAGTCGGCCAGCAGGTTCCCGGTTTCGATGTTGCCGCTTGCTTTGTTGGCTTCCGCCAGCGTATACGGCTTGTTTTGGGCTAAAACCGCCATAATGGTTACTCCTCAAAAACTGTCGTTTTTGTTCGGGGGACACTTCGGCCAAAGGATTTATTTAACCCTTTGCGCCCTCAGGTCCCCCTCAAGTAACCAACACGGCCGGATCGGTACTCGGGGCCGGCCGGCCCCTTTCTGTCTCCTCCATGCCCGTTATGCCGGGTCCCCTTGCTAGCACATTGCCGGAAAGAGTGTCGCCACTCCTACCGCTATGCTGGTAGGCGGCCGCCCCGCAATATCAACGCGGCGGCCTGTTATTTATATTAACGCATATAAACTAAATTTTTGTCAAGGGCCCGGCTAGAAAAAAGGGGGGTGCGGTTCGACAACTTTTTTCATACCCAAAGCCTCCTAAAATAATCATGCGCCCTTTTTGCGTTCGCCGTATTTCGCTTTAAACGCCTCGTCGTACTCGTGCATCCCTTTTTCTCCCGCCTTGGGCGGCGCTGTTTGCTCCCCGCTGGCCCCCGGCTCGGCTGCGGCCTGCCCGGCCCCCGGCGCCGCCTGCTTTTCCTTCTCGGCTATGCCGCCCATCACCTCATCTAATATTCCCGCCATGCTTAGGCCCTCCTGCTCCCGTAGCGTTGCGCAAAGGCGTCGCCTTTCGGCAATGCGTCTTTCGCCGTTTCGTTTTTGCCCCCCGCCCCCTGCACGATGGGCGGTTCCTGGTTCCCCGCCTTCCAGATGTCCGCAAGGCCCCGTACAAACGCGGTGCTGTACAATACGCCGCTTTGGTTTAGTTCCTGTACAAGCTGCTTGTCCCCCAGGGCAATCAAAGCGCGTTTGAAGTATTCCTTGGTTTCTGTGGCGGCCTTCTCATCCCCCGTGTCTTTCAGCAACCGTTCTTCAAACGTGTCCGCCAAAGCCTGCCGCCGCGCGGGCCCGGCCTCGCTTACGCTTTTTATGATTCCGGCGTACTGCCCGTATATTTTAGCCGCCTGGCCTTTGGTAAGGCCGATACTCTTGAAGAAATCGGCCATTTCTTTTGCGGCTTCCGCCTTGGCCTCGTCTTTGTCCTGGCCCGGTATCAGCTTCGGGTCAAGGCCGTATTCTCCCGCCGTCTTGGGGATGTCCATCCGTTTCAGGAACGCCTCAATTTCTTCCGGTTTGGCGTCTTTGCCGGGGAACACCACCGCGTTTTGAAGCTTCGCCCTGTTGTCAAAAAAATCGTCAAAGACTTCCCCCAGCTGCTTCCCCTTCAGCCCCATCAGGTTATCCTTGTGTTTCTCCCTGGTCTCCTTGCTTAGCTGCCCCGCCCACCAGCCTTTCCATTCGTCGGGGACTTCCTCCGGGGGCCCTTCCCCGGCGCCAGGCGGCGTTGCCCCCGGCGCGGCCGGCGCGGTTTGGGAACCGGGCGGCGGTTCCGGGGGCGGCGTCCCGCCGCCTTCCCCCCCGGTATCAGGCCCAAAGAATACCGTTATCAGTTTAACCCACGGGTTCATCGTCCCCTCCGTTCGAGATTATTTCCTCAAGGTCCCGGTCGTTCGCGCCGTCCACACGGGCGGCCACGTCCTCAAAGAGGTTGCCGGGCTGGTTAATGCCTATCTTGCACAGCAGCCGGTTACAGAACGCGATAAGCAGCTGGTCAACGTTCTTCGGGTCCTGCGAAAAATAGCCGCATTCGTTCAGTATCCAGGTAAGGGCGTTTTTGCCGTCACCGGTCCCGAACGCCCGCCTGAAAACCTTCCGGTCTTCCAGTTCCGCCCTGGCGGCTTCCCGCGCCCCTGTCCCGGTCATTGCGCCTCCCCTTCCGCCTGCCGCATCATCTCCGGCGGCACTTTGCTAACGTTGGCCAGGGCCTTGCTGCCGATTTCCAACCCCTGCAACTGCTGCTGTTGCGCCAAAGCCTGCTGCTGTGCCTGGGCCCTGGCCTGCCGCATCCGCATCACGTCGGCCATATCGTATACCGCGCGCTTGTCCATGCCGTAGGCGTCCGCGATGTTCCGGGCCTGCTGGTCAAGGTTGATGTTATCCAAGACCTGGGGGTTAAGGTTTGCCAGGGCGGCTATTTCGGCTACGGCCTGCTGGCTGCTCCCCAATAACAAATAGCGGCGCTGCATCTGGGCCAGGGGGCTCACCATATCGATCCGGAGTTTCCTGTCCCGCTGTAACAGGCTTTCAGGCGGCCTGGGTATCCTGCCGCTCAAGAGTTCCAGGCTGAACAGATCCTCCAACACGGGTTCCAGGAATTCAGCCGACAGCCTGCCGTAAAACGCCGACATAAGCGCCGCTTTCTCCCCCTGTATCCCGGCCACTTCCGTAGCCGTCTTCTGTTTCTCAATGTTCTGGGAAAGGATTAAGAAAAAATCGGTGTAATAGGCCTCGTTGATGGCCTTGCGCAGCCGTTCAAAGTCGTCCACCAGCCCCTGGGGGTTCCCGGTGACCGGGACAAGGGCAAAGTCTTCGCCGGGCCGGAGGCTTGTCACGCCGTTGGGCCGTAAGTTAATCCGCCCGTTAAGCCCCTCGGTGGCCTTAATCGGCGGCCTTCCCATCTGCTGCACGATGCGGGAATAATCGGCGCGGGCGCTGTTTGCCTGTTTGACGTCAGGCAGTTCCATGACGCCGGGGCTGCTGCCGCCCCATACGCCGCCGTCAAGGTTCCGGCTCCACCGCCATACGAAAAACGGCTTTAATTCAAAATAACCGTCCATGATGGGCTTGTCCCGCTCGGCGGCGGCCCAATACACCGTGTAGTAATCCTTGTTTTGCGGACGCCTGATATCAATGTCGTAGCGGTCAACCGGGAGGATAACCTGGGTAAATTTCCAGAGCTTCATATTGCCCTTGTCGCAGGCTTCTTTGACGGTTTCCGGGAGGCGGTCAGGGCCGAATATCGACGCCGCTTTGTAGGCGTCAATCCAAAAATCACGGAACAGCACGTCGGCCTCGCCGTAGGGGTTTTCGTCAATGCAGCAGTATTTTAAATGCTGCGTCTTGTATGCCGGCATACCCCTAAGCACGTCGTCTGTCCTGGTCATGACCGCCGTGCCGAAATCGGCGCAGCACTTTACGAAGGCCCGGCCCTCGTCGTAAAAATTGCTTTTCTGGGTCTGGCGGTACATGACACTCTCGGCGTACTGCAGCCACGCGGCTTCCTCATCGCCCAGTTCGCCGTTGTTTTCGAGGGCCGTCTTAAACCACGCCTGGTTCCGCGCGAAACTGTAGCCTTGTATACCGTCCGCCAGGGTGTTGCTGGCTTTGATTGCCGTGGCGTCGTAGATGTGGGCGGTGTCCTCCGGTTTCTGTGCCGCGTTTGGCTCTTCTTGCCAGTCCATATCCGGGTTGATGTACCGCGCCACCTGTTTCCACCGTTCGTCCATATTGGCCCGGTTGTCTTTGATTTGTTTGTGAATGCGGTTAAGCCGCTCAAAGCTTTCTTTGGCGATGCCCGGAGCCCGCCGTTCTTTGCCCTGTTTTACACGCGCCCCCTACATGTAGTCATCGGGTTCCCATCCGGCGGTTTCTTTCCCCGGCGAGGCGCGTTCCGGGTTCGCGCCCCGCTCCCGGCGGTTCAGTATCCACCACGCGCCCATGAGGAAACAGACAACAAGGTCGTCGTGGTCCCGTTCGGTTTCCGCCTCGTATTTGGTATGTTTGGCGGATTCGTTGACTTTGCCCTTGAATTTCGAAAGCTGCCGTTTAAAGTCTTCGTTCCACCTGCCGGGGGCGGCGCGGACGCGGCCCTGCTGGAGGAGTATGTTACCCGCGGCCACCAGGTCTTTTTTGGGCACGCTAATGTCTTTGAGTATTTTGGCGCCGGAAAGGGGGCCTCCGCCGCCGCCAAACACCTCCCCCATGCCGGCGTAGTGTTCCCTGGGCGCGTCCCCGCCGCCGAATATGACAGGTATGGGGTAAAGGCCCCGCTTCCGCATAAGCTCTACCGCCGCCTCCCCTACCCCGGTGCCGTCAACAACAAGGTCGGCGTTCATGCGGAGTTGCGGGTTGTTCAGTATAACTGCGATACGGGCGGCCATTTCCTCATAGCCCAGGCCCTGGTACTGTTCGATTTTCTTTATGTCGTAGTAGTGGAGCACGCGGTCGGGGCTTTCGAGTATCTTATTGCCGTTTATGATTTGCGCGTTGTCGTGGAAGATCATCAGGGCGAAATAGTCGCGCTTCTTGGCAATGTC
>JAISNI010000136.1 GCA_031276295.1 Treponema sp. | reverse complement strand
AACAACGCCGCTCTTTTCATACTACGCCTCCTCTTGTCATTCGAGGAGGGCCGCTCCCGCGCCCCAAGGGCCGGGGCAGCCCCCCGGTATACAACCAACGTACCCCGCCGCTCCGCGGGAGGCTTCAATTCACCAATTCACCGTTCACCAGATCGAAAAACTGCCGGTCGGCGCGTATCTGCTCCGCAATCCGCTGCACGTAACGCTTAACGCCCAACTCCGAAACATGGTAGTCCCGGGAAACGCACCGCGCTTCGTCCCCCCGGTTCAGCGTTACATTCGCCGTCCCGACTATCAGGTTCCCTTTCTCCTCCCACTCCACCCGCACGGTAAAGCTCTCCCCGCTTTCGGTTTGCTCGGCATCCTTCACCGCGGAAGCCAGCGTAAGCGGGTTCCCCTTGGTTTGCAAACCCCGCTGCAAGCCCTCAAGCAGGGTCTTCTTGTCGCTTTCGCTCAGCCGCCCCCCGTCGTCAAAGACAAGCCCCGCACGCCGGCCCGCAAGCCGCGCCCACTCGCCCCCCTCAACCTCGGCGCTCCACTGCGCCGCAACGGTGTTCCGCTCCACCATGATGGCCCGTATGTCCAGATGGAAGCGTCCCCCCGCCCGCCGGAGCGCGCCCGCGATGACCGCCTCGGCCCCAAGCTGCGCCGTTATGGACACCGCGGTCTCGTCGCTCACATTGCCGCTCAGTTGGTAGTCAATCTCCGCGGTTACCGGCGCACGCTCGCGGTTCACCACGATAAAACGGGTGTCGCGGATAAGCCGCGCGGTCAGGCGGCCGGTAACATAGTCCGCAAGCTCCCCGCTCGGCGCGTTTATCCGGGGGCAGGCAACCCGCGTCCCCGCGGGCAGCCGCGCCGCGATCTCCGCCACGCAGGTATCCAGCGCCCTGTCCAGCCCCATACTCTGCGCCCCCGCCAGGGCCGCGCACAGAAACAGCGCCGCCGACGCCAACATGATCTTCATCTTCTTCATTTGATTGCCTCCTTGCAGGATTATCCGGCTGTCTGCCGTAAAACGTAAAGCTGTCGAACAAAGCCGTAAAATGATGAATTAGTTCAAAATTTCTATAATTAAAAATAGCATGAAATGTTTTAAATATCCAGTGGCTGCCCCGTTTGGGAGGCGGGACGAGTATTCCAATGGGATGAGGTTTTCCCTTGGCCGGTTTTTACATAAAAGCTGGAAGGATTTTCTGTGATTTGTGATGGGAGACGAAGATTATGGGTAAATGTTAAATTGCTGATAATGCAACGCGCCCTCTTGCAACATACCTGTAATTTTGGATAAAATACCGATAAAGGAACTGTTGAAAAATCCTCTCTATTATTTGGTGTTGTATGATAATTCCACCTTTTTACCGGTTATGTTTTTTCAATCAGTTCATTATTCTTTCAGAAGGAGTTTTTCATGCCGTCAAAACCAAGCCCCGGAGCGCGGATAAGTGAATTGCGCAAAACGTATGCTATTTCCTGGGAAACCTTGGCCGAAAGAAGCGGGGTTAGCATTGATCTGATACAGCGGATCGAAGAAGGACATATTCCCGATTTAGCGCCTCTTATTAAAATATCCCGCGGACTGGGGGTCCGACTGGGTACGCTATTGGATGATCATGAAGAACTAGGCCCTGTCGTATCACGGGCAGGCAATACATCAGAGGAATTTACTACAGGTATTCCCCAGGATTCGCCTGCGCCGCATAATGAGAAAGGGCGGGGGTTGCATTTCAGAGCTTTGGCTGCCGATAAGGGAAGCCGCCACATGGAGCCATTCATTGTGGATATAGAAGCGGACGCGGAGCAGAAAAAATCCACCCATGAGGGTGAGGAATTCATATATGTCCTTTCAGGGCAACTGATCATTGAATATGGTAAAGAGACCTATACTTTAAACACCGGCGATTCTATCTTCTACGATTCGATAATACCCCACAGCGTTCTGGCGGGCGGAGGACTTCCGGCAAAGATCGTAGCGGTACTCTATACCCCGATGTAATGTATTTGAGCCGATTCAAACATGAGGCTTTGAAACAAGCTCAGGTTGCTTTTAGATTCATACCAAAACTATAGAGGGTACGATGGAATTTTTAGAAACAACTCTTGGGGCTGTACTGAGGGATAATGCCAAAAGACAGCCCGATCATGAATTTCTTGTTTATGCGGATCGCGATCTGCGTTTTACCTATGCTCAATTTGATAAACGCGTGGATGAGCTTGCACAAGGGCTTCTGGCCGCGGGTTTAAAAAAAGGGGATCATGTTGGTATCTGGGCTACCAATGTGCCGGATTGGAATACGCTGCTCTTTGCAGCCGCGCGGGCAGGAATGGTCTTTGTTACCATTAATACCGGTTATAAGCTACATGAACTTGAATATTTGCTCAAACAGTCCGATCTTAATTGCCTTTTTATCACCGACGGATGGCGCGATTCCGACTACGTGTCTATGGTCTACGAACTTATCCCTGAACTCAAAATATGTCCCCGCGGCCACCTCAACTCTGAAAAATTCCCCTGCCTCAGAAGTGTAGTCTATGTAGGCCAACAGAAACACCGCGGCATGTACTCCATGAATGAAATATTCCTGTTGGGGCAGCATACCGACGGCGCTGAACTGCATCAAATTGAAGCCTCTCTTGATACCAACGATGTGGTGAATATGCAGTACACCAGCGGGACTACAGGATTCCCCAAGGGGGTGATGCTGACCCACCGGAACATCCTCAACAACGGCTTGGGTATTGGGGACAATCAACGCTTTACCGAAAAGGATATAGTCTGCCTCCCCGTACCTCTCTTTCACTGTTTCGGCCTGGTGCTGGGGATGATGGCCGTCCTTACTCACGGTTCCACCGCAGCTATGCTGGAATGGTTCGATCCCCTTTTGGTTTTAGCAACTATACAGAAAGAAAAATGTACCGCGGTCTATGGGGTGCCCACCATGTTTATTGCGGAACTCAATCATCCTATGTTCAAGATGTTTGACCTTTCGAGCCTCCGTACCGGCATCATGGCGGGATCCCCTTGCCCTATCGAAACCATGCGCAAGGTTATCGATCTTATGCACATGACCGAGATAACCATCTGCTACGGCCTTACCGAATCCTCTCCGGTAATGACCCAAACCCGCTTTGATGATACGATTGATGTAAAAGTGGAAACGGTAGGCCGCGCGCTGCCCGGTGTAGAAGTTACCATACGCAACCCGGAAACCGGCGAAGAATGTCCGATAGGGGTTCACGGGGAATTTTGCTGCCGCGGTTACAATACCATGAAGGGTTATTACAATATGCCCGAAGAGACAGCCAAGTGCATTGACAAAAACGGCTGGCTTCATTCAGGCGATCTGGGCATTCAGGAAGAAAACGGTAACTTCCGGGTTACCGGACGTATTAAGGACATGATCATCAGGGGTGGTGAGAATGTCTACCCCAAGGAAATCGAAGACTTCCTCTACTCTATGCCGGGGATCAAGGATGTGCAGGTAGTGGGAATTGCCAGCAAGAAGTACGGCGAGGAAGTGGGGGCGTTTATAATTCTTCACCCCGATGTCAAGATGGTTGAAGAAGATGTCAAAGATTACTGCCGTGGCCAGATCAGCCGTTTCAAGATACCCAAATACGTCTTTTTTGTAGATTCTTACCCGCTCACCTCCAGCGGGAAAATACAGAAGTACCTGCTCCGCGAAATAGGGTCAAAAAAAGTGCGGGATATGGGAATAGCCACCTGAGAAGGGGCGGGGTAAAGGCTGCCTTTTAAACAGCACGATTCAGGAACAGCCGCAAGATCATCGGTTTTCTGCTCTTCCTTTGTTTTTCAGGAATTTCCCCGATAGCTATCAGACAGATTCATGATCAGCATTTTCACTTGTATTTTGATACTTAGCCTGAAATTTTTCATAATAGAACTGTATATGCTCCTTCCCCCAATGCCAAATATCGTTCACAAGGGGAACAATACTCTGCCCCATCTCGGTAAGAAAGTATTCTACCTTTGGGGGAACTACCGGATACACGATACGGGATATGATACCGTCCTGCTCAAGATCCCTAAGCTGTTTAGTCAGGATGCGGTTGCTGATGCCGGGAAAAAGTTTAAACAATTCACCATACCGGTGCGGGCCTTCATTCCCTAAATGCCAGATAATAACAACCTTGTACTTTCCGCTGATAATAGACATGGTTAATTCTTTTTCACAGGTAAATTCGTTATTCTTAAACTTACGTTCAATTTCGGCTCTCAATTGAATAGGCACGGGTATTCTCCTTGATATAGAGTTTTAAGGCCCACATCCATTACAGCAACTTTTGTATACTTTATTATAATCCCCTGTTTCCCCTAACGCAAGTATTCGCGGATATTCGCAGGCTGTTTTTGTAATGATAAATTGCCGTATTGAGTAATCGTTCAAATCGTTCAATCGGTTACTCTTATAAAAAACCCGTCCGTACACTACGGACGGGCTCTGATATACCCTACAGGATATTTTTAAGCACGATGGTTTTTAACCGGGTTACCTCGTCAAAGGTAGACAGGACGCCCTCAGTCCCAATTCCAGAGTATTTGTATCCTCCAAAGGGCATTTCAAAACTGCGGAAGAAACTTGCGCCGTTGATGATTACCCCGCCGCATTCAAGCCGGGCGGCGGTCTGCCAGGCGGTTTTCATGTCGGCAGTAAAAATACAGCCGCAAAGCCCGAAAATCGAGGCATTGGCGATTTCGATTGCCTCGTCCAGGGTATCAAAACCGATAATTGGAACTACTGGCCCGAATATTTCCATGTCCTTGGCAACATCTGCGGTTTTGGGTACATCGGCTATAACCGTCGGTTCATAAAAGGCGCCGTTCCGCTTGCCCCCCAGGATGATCGTGCCTCCCTGCTCGACGGTAAGGTTTACCTGGCGCTCCACCTCAAGGGCTGCCTTTTCGCTGATAAGGCAGCCGAGCTGAGTGGCATCGTCTGCGGGGTCGCCTTGCTTGATCTTCTTGATCCGTTCTACCGCCTTCCTGGTAAATTCATCCTTGAGGCTATTGTGAATCAGAAACCGTTTGGAGGCGCAACAGACCTGGCCGGTATTGTACATTCTCCCCCAGATAAGTTCTTCCACTGCAAGGTCCACATCTCCGTCTTTATGAACGATAAAGGCGTCGTTACCGCCCAATTCCAAGGCAATATGGGCAAGATGGCCCGCGGCGTTCTTGTAGGTTTCAATACCGACTTCGGTGGAACCGGTCAAGGTGATGGCATGAACATCAGGATTCTTGCAGAGCCAGTTTCCCACCTGCGAGCCGCGGCCGGTAAGGATCTCGATAGCCCCGTCAGTTACCCCCGCCTTAACCAGAAGTTCGGTAAGCATACAGAGGGTTAAGGGATTATCTGTAGATGGTTTCACGATAGCGGCATTACCCGCCAAAAGGGTAGGAGCAACCTTCTGATCAAAGAGATCGCAGGGGAAATTGAAAGGGATGACACAGGCTACGACCCCGATGGGTTCCCGAACAGTCAGCAGGACATGATGTTCCTGGTTCTTCTCCTGCCCATTGGGGATAACCTCACCGTAGAGATGCTTTGCCCGTTCCACAAACGCTTTAAACGATATAGGAATATTGGCGATTTCCCCCCTTGCCTCGGTGATTGGTTTCCCCGTTTCGTCCGAAAGCAGCCGGGCGAGTTTTTCCTTGTTCTCTTCCACGAGGGCGACAAATTTCAACAGTATTTCACCCTTCTCGCTCACCGGAACCTGAGCCCATTTCTTTTGGCCCTGTTTCGCTTTTTCCACCGCCAGGGCGACATCTTCCTCGGTGGCTGCCGGTATGGTGTCAATTACCTTACCGGTTGCCGGATTTGTTACGTCAATGACCGCCCTGTTCGAGGCGTCCACCGGTTTTCCGTCAATGATCATTTTCATCTTGTTATTCTTCTCCTCACCAAAATATAATGAAGAACCTCGCAGCAAAGCAACGAGGCATCTTCATTCGAATTGTATGGAACTGCATCAGCAAATTCAATTACCGTAGCACTTACTTGGCAAACCCTGTATAGGACAACATGAGGCCGCCGGTACTGTTGCGCCCGTCATCCTCATAGCCGTACTCGCCGAAGGTAAATTCCACGATAAAGGGAACATCCCCCGCGGCTTTCTTTACACCCTGCACGACTTCCTCGATACGGTCCCCAATGCCGGCCCGGCGTCCGCCGCAGTGTACCAGATGGAAGGCTGCCGGAGCGTCGGCGCCCATTTTTGCCTTGAGATCCTCCAGGGTTTTTGACGCGGACTGGATCAGTTCGTCCACGGTGGCTTCCATGCGGATAACAGCGGTCTTTTCCGCCAAATTCGCACCGACGGCCATGGAGTAATCATCGTTTCCGTTCATCGGATGCCGTATAGCGGTAAGTTCTCCAAGGCGGTCTTTGATACCGAGGGGCGAGGTGATGGTGGCGACAAGCAGGTTCCCGCCTTTAAGACTTTCGGGATCAACTCCTCTCCACTTGGCGTACTTTTTAACCGCCGGTTCGCCGTCGATTTCTACCAGTGTCCGTTTGCCCTCTACCTTGGTGATGATCCCCACATCCCTGGTCTCCCGGTAAGCGCCGGTGAAAAGGTTCGTAACCGGCTTATCGGCATAGAAAAAGGCCAGAACAATGCCGTCGGCAAAGACCTTGTTGCCGGCAAAGAGCTTCCACTCGCCCGCGATGGAATTGTCTGCGGCACTGCCCCCAAAATAGGGGACTCGACCTATCACATCGCTTACCCCTTTAAGGTAAAATTCCTCCTCTCCCGGAGGCGCTGCCATATAAAAATAGGAAGGAGGGCCGCTTCGCCCCGCGTTTTTTATCGCTTCCTCTGCCGCCGCCTTTCCTGTTGCCCGGGCGTCGGCGCCTTTAGGCTTGCCTGCTACGCCTACGGTAATATCATCCCCGCCCAAGGCCAAAATTCCCACAAAGCCTTTCTCCCCCCCGATAAAACCTTCGGGGGTAATAACGCCGGTAAAAGACGTATTACCCAGCACAGGAACCCCCGGCAGTTCCTCCCCTATGCCTGCAAGCATCCGCTCAAGGTCATAGGCGACACTGGCATAGACAAAAGCCAGTTTAATATCCGAAAGCCCCTTCTTCACTTTTCCTGCCGCTTCCTTACCGGCGGCGTTAGCATCCGCTCCATTACTCGCTCCGGTACTACCTTTCAACATAGTATTCTCCCGTTTAATATTTATTTTCATCCGTAAATATAGGATGATTCAGCATAACATTGGTTTTTCTACCTGTAAATAGCGCACTATTTTGTGTTATTGTAACAAATTTGTAACTATAAAAGAGAGAATATCCACCGCTCCACCGCCCCCTGTCATTCACGGCCAGTCCGTGCTATACTGAATCTATGGATTTTAACGCTATTTTTACACCCGGTTTGAAGGGTGAAAAGCAGGAAGCCGTTACGGAGCAGAATACCGCAACGGCATGGGGAAGCGGCAATTTGCCGGTATACGCTACCCCGGCGATGATCGCACTTCTGGAAGGGGCGTGTGTTGCCGCCGTAACGGAACTGATTCCCGATGGATACTCCACCGTAGGAACCCGCGTGGATATAAGCCATACCGCACCGACCCCGCGGGGTATGACGGTCAGGGCCGTAGGCGAACTTCTTGAGGTTGACGGCCGGCGGCTTAGTTTCCGGGTTGAAGTCTCTGATGGAGCGGGCAGGATTGGCGAAGGCCGGCATGAACGGTTTATCGTCGAAAAAGAAAAATTCATCAAGAAAGCCGAAGGGAAAAAGGCTCTCTAACACGGCTTGGATGGGATCCTGCAGGAGGCGGATGGGCTTTAGTCCGGTTTCATCCATAAAAAATGAGGATGATTCAACGTAATACCTGCTTTCTGCTCTTCTATTATTGCCCTTCAGAAAGTTTTTTATTACGTTCAGAAAGATAGTCTATATACCGCTGGAGAAGCATATTGCCTGGAGGAACAAGAATAATAAAACCGGATTGCGAATAGGTTCTCTTGGTCCGTATCCAGCGGGATTCAATGCCAAGTTCAAATTTTTCCATGTTTGCGTCCTTTTCAGGAACAATCTCAATAGTATAGCGTGTATGGGGAGTTATATCAAAAAGATTATCACTCTGGATGCAACAACCAGACATGCTTAAATTTTTTAATATTGATTCGCTATTGAGAATCTCGGCTATATAAACCTGAGCTTGGGACGGATATCTGGAATCTTTTCTAGTCATAGATGCCATAATAATATATCATATAACTAAAAATATTCTATGTCAATAATTGCCAATCCGCTTAATACCATTAAATCCTCGGAAATATCAAAAAGATTTACCACACTCTATCCTACCTTGCAAGTCGCAGTTTCTCCGATTTTTGAATATTTATGCAAAAATTCCCGAAGAGGTCTAAATTTTTAGCAATTTCTTGCAGAAATTAATAGAAATTCGGCTATTTTTGTATGAAAATCGTATAAATTTGAGAATTCGCCACTCATAATGGTATAGTAAAAATCCGTACTTATGCAAATATTAAGGGTTTAATTAAAGAATCTGACTTAAAACATCGGGCCTTTCCTTATCCGTCCAAAATTATGTCCGGTTATGCGTCAGGGGACTAGAAAAGGGATATTTTTTCAGGTAAAGTTAGTAGATTAATAGGGGGTATTCCTAAATTTCTATTCAGATATCGAATCAAAACTATGGTATAATTCCAGAAGATTGGGATTGTTATTTTTAGCATTTTAGAGATTATACATGAAATTATGTAATATCAAGGAATATCTAACTATTACAGGAGAAATACTATGAAACTTAAATCCCGGCTAAGTATAATTGTTATAGCAATTTTAATAGTATCAATAGCCGCTGTTTCTATCATTTTGGTGTCTCAGGCTGCAAGAATGCAGTTAAATACTACAAGTATCAGTACCGAACGCCTTGCAGAAAGTATAGCGCTTGACCTTAGAAGACGATACGAGGTATATCTTCAGGCTGCTCTTAATATGGCTGCAATTATGGGGAAATACGAATTAATTAACCCAGAGGAGCGCCGCGATCGTATGTCATTGAATATGAGGGCGATACTGGAATCGAATCCCAGAGTGGTGGGAATGTATGCCGTATTTAAACCCAATGTTCTGGATAATGATATGGATCATATAGGGGAAAATGGCTCAAGTCCTTCCGGGCAGTTTATTCCCTGGTTTACCAGAGAATCGGGTTCTATTGAATACCGCGCCTACAAGAATTATGAAAGAACAGCTGCGGATATGAGCAACGCTCAAATTATCCGCGATCCTGAACCGGCAACGCTTTCAGGCGCGGCAATCTACACATTCAATTTACGGGTTCCCGTTGTTAATTCCAAAAATGAACTTGTAGGGGTTGTAGGCGTAAGTAACAATACTGCTGCCACTCAGACAATTGTTCAAAGCATAATCACCAATAATGTAGAATATGCAGCTATTACTGATGGCGCTGTATATACCAATGACGGTACTATAATCGGCCACAGGGACCCCTTGCATATTGGAAAAAAAGTTCAGACGGCAGATGTTGCATTTTATGGAGAGCAGCTAAACGATGTTATATCTGCTATACAAACAGGAAAACCTTTACATATTGAATGTTTTTCTCAAGAATTAAATTCTAATTTGTCGGTGATACTATCGCCCGTGACTATCGGCGAAACAACAACCCCTTGGTCCGTCATGATCGGTGTTTCAGAAGCAATCATCCTGCAAGATGTAAACAACATGATAAAACTCACTATCATTGTTATAATCATCTCCATTCTTGTTGCTACGGTGATCACTCTGCTTGTAGCAGACAGTATAGCCAAGCCTATTGTGAATGTTGCGTACACCCTCAAGGACATCTCCGAAGGTGAAGGAGACTTAACTAAAATTATCAATGTACCTTCAAAAGACGAAATAGGCGACCTTGCCAATTACTTTAACCTTACCCTGGGGAAAATAAAAAACTTAATTGCTACCATTAAACAGCAGACGGTAACACTTTTTGACATTGGTAACGAATTGGCCGGCAACATGACCGAGACGGCCTCTGCCGTGAACGAAATTGCGGCCAATATCCAGAATGTCAAAGGGCAGGTCATCAACCAGTCCGCTTCCGTTACAGAGACCAATGCCACTATGGAACAGATTTCCGTTAATATTGACAAACTCAACAATCATGTAGAACACCAAACGGTTAGTGTGGCCCAATCATCCTCGGCAATCGAAGAGATGCTGGCCAATATCCAATCGGTTACCCATACCCTCGTCAAAAATGCCGAAAGTGTCAAAGACCTCGCCGAAGCCTCAGAAATAGGACGTTCCGGCCTCCAGGAAGTCGCCACCGACATCCAGGAAATCGCCCGTGAATCTGCGGGCCTTCTGGAAATCAATGCCGTTATGGAGAATATCGCCAGCCAGACCAACCTCCTGTCTATGAACGCCGCCATTGAAGCCGCACACGCCGGTGAAGCAGGAAAAGGTTTCGCGGTTGTTGCCGACGAAATCCGCAAACTTGCCGAAAGTTCCGGGGAACAGTCCAAAACCATCAGTACCGTCCTTAAAAAGATAAAAGATTCCATTGATAAGATCACCACATCCACCGATGCGGTACTCAACAAGTTTGAGGCAATAGATGCCGGGGTCAAAACCGTAGCGGATCAGGAAGAAAACATACGGAATGCAATGGAAGAGCAGGGCGAAGGGAGCAAGCAGGTGCTGGAAGCAGTAGCGCAGATGAACGAGATAACCCAGCAGGTAAAAGGCGGGTCCTTAGAAATGCTGGAGGGCAGTAAGGAAGTTATTCAGGAAGGCAGGAATCTGGATATGGTAACTCAGGAAATCACCAATGGTATGAACGAAATGGCAACCGGTGTGGATCAGATAAACGTAGCCATAAACAGAGTCAACAATCTGAGCAGCAAAAACAAAAATAATATTGACGTTCTTG
Source organism: Treponema sp. (assembly GCA_031276295.1). GTDB lineage: Bacteria > Spirochaetota > Spirochaetia > Treponematales > Breznakiellaceae > JAISNI01. The sequence continues at coordinate 16,888 of JAISNI010000136.1, read as the reverse complement.
TACAGGAAATTTCCAAATTTAAAATAGAATAAGCTATCTATTGGATTATTGATTTAAAAGGTATATACTATACTAATATTGGAGGTATGTATGAAAAAGGCGTTATTTTTTATTTTTCTCGGTTGTTTCTTGATGGGGACAATTTTGGCCCAAACATCAAAAACTATGTATGTATCGGTTAAAAATGCTGCAATAAAATCCGGTACCGGTTTTTTTGCAAAAGAACTGGCTAAACTCAATTTGGGAACTACACTTACCGTTCTTCAGCAAAAGGACAAATGGATGCAAGTGAGGACCGGCACCCAGCCGGTAATTACCGGTTGGATAGCATCAGCCAGTCTGACTTCCAAACGTATTACCGCTTCCGGCAGTTCAGCATCAGCCGGTGAAATTGCACTGGCAGGAAAAGGGTTTTCTCCTGGTATGGAATTGGAATACAAGGCCGGCGCCGGTCTTGATTATAGCATAATTGATGCAATGGAAAGCCAGACCATTCCCAATGAGAAAATCCTTGGATTTATTACCGAAGGCCGTCTTAAAAAAGGAGAATAAACTATGTTAATTCCAAAAAAAATCTCTTTGTCTGCCCTGTTCTGCTTGCTCAGCCTTGTCTTTACGTTCAGTGCAGCAGCTCAATGGAGCGGAAGTTCAGGGAATCTAGGTTTAGATCCATTTGCACAGCAGGATATTTCCAGCGCCCTGGACAAACTAAATAGCAGTTCAGCTTCCGAAGATAATAATGCAACAGCCGTTGATGGTTACTATATAGGAAGAGCAGTTGGGGCAAATATACTCAAACAGTACAAACCCTATACAGGAAATCCCGCCCTAACTGAATATCTCAATGAAATTTGTGCAGCTATAACTGCCAATTCTCCAAAACCGGAAATCTACAACGGTTACCATCTGTTAATTCTGGATACCCAGGAAATCAATGCTTTTGCATCTTCCGGCGGCCATATTTTTGTTACGCTTGGGCTTATAAAACTTGCCACTTCGGAAGATATGCTCGCTGCCGTCATTGCACATGAAGTAGCCCACATACAACTGGAACATTCCTTGGGAATAATTAACGAGATGAGGACATTTTCAAACCTGAAGGCGGCAGGAGAAAGAGCTGAAGCCATTGCATCACGGGGCCTGTCAGATGCTGATCGTAAGGTCCTTTTCAACGATTCGGTTAATCGCATTGTTGAAACTCTGATAAAAAACGGCTTTTCTCAGGAACAGGAATTTCAGGCGGATACCCAGGCCCTCAGCCTCCTTGCCGCTACCGGATACAATCCAAACAGCCTTATCGATATGATCCGAATTTTAGGCAATAATACTAAACAAGCAGGCGGTCTCCAAAGCACCCATCCAAGCCCTGCTATGCGGATAAATAACCTTCAGAGGACCATTAGAACTTTCAGAGTTACGGATACCACAAGATATCGTGTTAACCGCTTTAAACAGTTTACCCGCCCATGAAAAAGGTTAAAATCGGTAAAACATTAGCCTCAGTTATCATTATTGTCTCCCTTTCAGTATTGGTAATTGGGGCGTTTCTTAGCGGTATATTCGATTACCTTGAATATAAAATGTATGATCTGCGGGTCAATATTTTTGCCGAGTCTTCTATTCCTTCCGATGATATTATCGTGGTACTTCTGGATCAGGCCAGTATCAATTGGGCGCAGAAAGAACGCGGCTGGGGTTGGCCCTGGCCGCGTAAAGCCTATGGTGAATTGATTGATTATATGCGCATAGCCGGCGCCAATTCGGTCGCATTTGATGTACTTTTTTCAGAACCCTCGGTTTACCGCAATGCTAATCAGGATGCAATTATTGATGAAGCAGTTCAAATACTCCAAGAGATACAAAATGACCGCGACATGCCGGGTGAGAATACAAGACGTACCAGAGGCAATGCGTATAGAACAATGGTATCAGCTCTGCGGGAGTTGAGCAGCCGTGCGGATGACGATTCTTTTGTTACGGCAGCGGAGGCTTTTGGTAAGACTGTACAGGCGGTTTTTTTCAGTTCGGACTCAGGCGATTCCCTTGGATGGCCGGCAGATATCAACAAGCCTCTTTTCGAGCTTTCCAATTTTGATAGCATACTCGATAAATATACTCAGTTAAGCAATAATCGCGTGGAAGAGCAAGCTCAGGCTCTGTTCCCTATACAGAAATTACGGGATGCCGCAGGTGTTATCGGAAATGTAACCGGCTGGCCGGATGTTGACGGAATTATCCGCAGGAATAATCTTTTTACTTACTTTGACGGCAAAGCGGTGCCCGGTCTTTCAGCAGCTTCTCTCCTTGCTTCCGGGCATGACGGCAAAATTACCTATAATCCGCAAAGACAGGCTATTGAGTGGGGGGATTATACCATTCCGGTGGATAAGAATGGGAGAAGCCTCCTCCATTACCGGGGGAATCTGGACAGATATATTCCGTATCCTGCAATGCAGATCCTTCAAAGCGCAGAAAGCTATGCAAAGGGAGAAATACCCCTGCTTCCGCCGGAGGATTTTTCAAATAAATATGTCTTTTTCGGTTTTTATGCACCGGGGCTCTACGATATTTTCAGTAACCCTATTTCTGCAACATATCCGGGGGTTGGAATACATATAACCATGCTTGATAATATCTTACAGCAGGATTTTATCAGGGATAGCCCCCTATGGATGGACATTGTTATTATACTTACCGTGATTATCATGGTAAGCGTCTTGGGCCTTTTTTCCGGTAAGATACCTATTGTAATAAGCGGAACGATTTTCATTCTATTTTGTGTTATCATGCTGGGGTTCGGTGTTTATTATGCTATCGATCTATGGCTGCCTATGGTTGCCCCGATGGCAGGAGGTATCCTTGCATTCCTTACAACAATTATGTATAACTACGCTACGGAGGGTAGTCAAAAACGATTTATTAAATCCGCTTTTAGTCAATACCTTAGCATCACGGTTATAGAAGAACTTTTAGCTAACCCAAGCCTCCTTGCATTGGGGGGCCAACGCCGGGAAATCAGTATGTTCTTTTCCGATATTCAGGGCTTTACGAGCATTTCTGAAAAGCTGGACCCTACTCAACTTACTGAACTTCTGAACGATTACCTCAGTTTTATGACGGATATTATTCTTGACTCCGGCGGTACTATCGATAAATATGAAGGCGATGCGATTATTGCATTCTGGAATGCTCCTGTTGTTTCTGAGGATCATGCGGCGCGGGCATTACGGGCATCGCTGGCTTGTCAAACGTTGCTTGCCGAACGTCAGCCTTTTTTTGAGGAAAAGTATAATTGCCGTTTATTAACCCGTATCGGCCTTAACACCGGTTTTGCTGCTGTAGGTAATTTCGGTTCCAGCAAACGTTTTGACTTTACTATGCTGGGGGATGCTGTTAATCTTGCAGCCCGTCTTGAAGGACTTAACAAACAGTTTGGCACTTACCTTATGTGTACCGAGCAGACTTTCAAAAAAGCCTTGGAACATAGTGATTTTTATGGACGGAAACTGGCGCAGGTAGCGGTTATTGGAAAAAAAGAAGCCGTTACCGTTTATGAACCTATAACAAAAGAAGTCTTTGATGAGAAACAGGATGTTCTTGATCATTTCGAGACCGCCCGCGCGCTTTTTTATGAAGGAAAATTTGCCGATGCCCTTCCTCTTTTTGAAAGGTTAATTGCTCAGGATAAACCGTCATCTTTCTATGCAGAACAATGCCGTTATTATCTGCAAAATCCCGCAGAGTGGAAGGGTTATTGGCAGGCGACCAGCAAGTAAAATTTTTACACCCACGATGTTTAGACATTTGTATAAAAAAACCCTTCCGGCTTAAGCCGGAAGGGCACCTTCCCGGTACTGCAATATCGGATAACTCAAACTTTGCCGGAGAGAGCCAGCCTTCAAAGCCAACCCCCTCATCCGTTTTTTCCGTTTAGCCTTACTGCAGCAGTTGAAGAACAGTCTGACCTTTCTGATTGGCCTGAGCCAGCATAGCAGTTCCCGCCTGATTGAGGATCTGGTTCTTGGTAAAAGAAACCATTTCGGTCGCCATGTTGACATCTCTGACACGAGACTCTGAAGCCTGCAAATTTTCGGCCCCAATATCAAGGCCGCGGACAGCATGTTCCAAGCGGTTCTGGTAGGCGCCAAGATCGGATCTTTGCTTGTTGATCTTCTTCAGCGCTTCATCAAGGGTTCCAATGGCACGATTGGCATCATCCATATCAGCCAATGAAAGAATGGTATCGTCACCGATATCACGGACTCCAATACCCTTCGCAGTCATCGTACCGATAAAAACCTGTTCTCTCTGGTCCATGTTGGCGCCAATATGAAGCCACATGGAAGCTGTAACCACATTATCACCGGTTTGACGGGCGAAACGACCAGTAAGCAGATTCATTCCGTTGAATTGGGCATGAGATGCAATCCTATCAATTTCGTCAATTAAGGCCGAAACTTCGATCTGGATGTAGGTACGATCTTCACTGGTATAAACACCGTTAGCAGACAATACCGCTAATTCACGGATACGCTGAACGATATCCTCACTTTCTTGAAGATAACCCTCGGTAGTCTGAATGAACGAAATACCGTTCTGGGCATTGGTAGATGCCTGATTCAAACCGCGTATCTGGGCCCTCATTTTCTCGGAAACAGCAAGCCCTGATGCATCATCACCGGCGCGATTGATACGCAACCCGCTAGACAACTTCTCCATATTTTTATCCAGATAAGTCTGGGTAACTTTAAGAGATCTGTCCGCAAACATTGCGCTCAAATTGTGATTAATAATCATAAACACTCCTTTGGCATTTTCGGCACACCGCCGTCCCTATGACGGCTTACGGCACCGCGGCATCCATGCCGGGTAATAATGTTATACACTACTACCTGTAGAATTCCCTTGCGGAAATTCTCTAAATTTTAGCAAACGTGCCCGCACTTCTTATGCGTAGAACCCTCAACCAACCTTTTCACCGGAAGGAGGAGGCTGTTTGGACAGGAAAAATCACGGAGGCCCAACGGGCTCATGGTATCTGTCCAACCTCTCTATTAATATCGGAATCGGCAAAAACACCTTTAGAAGATTTTACATCTGATGTAAAATCGTTGCTTCCAGAGCCAATTTCAAACCCCGGTTAGTACTGAAGTTCTGAAAAAGCCTTACTATTTAAGGCATCTTCCAACTGCCGTTTAGGATCGCCTTTGTTTTTCAAGGTTTTAGCCGCGCTGATAAAAAGCGGAAGATTGCTGCCATACTTTTCGTATAGTTCCTTATAATAGGCTTTTCCATCATAGTAAAGTCTAAAGAGTTCCAGGTAAGCATTATTTATCGGCAGTCTGGAAAAACCGCGGTAATTATCACTCAGGAAACGGCTTTCATACTCGGCAATAAACTGTTCCTGTGAAGCCTTGATTATTGCTTCCTTCTGTAACAGCTTTTCTTCTCGGGAAATATCACTTTTATATACACTGTTCAACCGTTCAATCAAATCCTGGATAAAGGTGATATAGGCAGAGCTGTCCGCCTCGACATTCTGCATCTGCCGGTACTCTTGCGATTCAATACCGTAGGTCTTTTCGATATAAAGCCGCGCCCCCTCGCTGCCTACAAATTCTGCAAGTTCTTCATTAAATTGAACCTGACCTTTAAGGAATACGGTCGCATGGAGCAATTCGTGGATAATCAGATCGGCAAGCTGTGCTGCCGTATATTCCCGCATAAAGGAATAGAGCGGGTCCTGAAACCATCCAAGTGTACTAAAGGCATCCACCGAGCGTATCCATACATCAAGGTCCTTCTTTTTGAGCTTATCGGCCTCCTTACGGGCATCATCAGGCATAAAAAAGCCCTTATAGGGAACCTTGCCGACTACCGGGAACCACCATTCATAGCGGATAAAGGCATCTTTTGCTGAGGCGGAAACCACCGCCGCAAGGTAGCTCCGATCAAGTTCTACATACTTCGTATAATTAGCGCTTTCCTTAAGGCCCAGTTCTTCCATAGCGAAGCGCCGTATATCCCGTATACGTTCCACAAACATGAGATTCTTTTCGTATTCAGAAACATTCTCAGAATCCACAGATTCCTCAGAGGAGCTTTCCTGTGCTGCAATCAACAGATCATCCAGGGGGACAGCCCTGTTAAGATAGCTCAGCATGGTAAACCCTTGATTGAGGGTATAACAACCTGAAAAAAGAATAAGCGCAACGAGGATTATACCTAAAGCGGCAAAAACAGGTAATAAAGGAATGATTATTTTCATACTGTGTAAGTATAATCATCTGCACGGAAAAGACAATGAGGGGGCATGTTCTCCAATAGGTTTACTAAATAATCCCTCTTTACTCCGCTATCTGTTCCTTGCTGGAATATAATGGTGGATTATTCCTTTCCTTTCTCATTCTTCTTATAGATTTTCAATCTTTGTTATGATATAATGTTATATAATATCGTAACTATCCAAATAAAGGAGTTTATCTTATGAAAAAGTCAGGAATTCTTGCTCTGGTTTTGATTAACTGTAGCATACTATTCAGTCAAACCGGTCTGAGCGCACCGGACGAGGCGTCGATACGTTCTGAAATGGCGCTGCTTAAGATGCGGGGATTGATAGCTATGCGTTTTGGCAACGCACTGGACGGAAAGGCCGTTCCAGGTGCAACGGTGGACATCCCCGGCATTGGAAATTTTACTACCAATAATAAAGGTATCATAACTTTCCCCAAAAGGGCTGACGGTAGTTTTTCCATGACTGTCTCAAAACAGGGGTTTATAACAACGCCCATTGATTTTGAAATACAACTTGGATTCGTAATCTTTAACTGGTATTCTATTTCTCCTGAGATACCCAATAAAGATTTCCGTATGGTTCTGGACTGGGGGGAACAGCCTTCCGATCTGGACCTTCATTTTGAAAAAACAGGAGGCTACCATATTTCTTACCGCAATACACGCACAGCATCCGATGGTAATGCAATGTTGGATCGTGATGATACAAGCAGTTATGGGCCTGAAACCATTACGGTTGAAAAAGCCGAAGCACGTTCCGTCTATAATCTCTTTGTCATTGATTATACAAACGGCGGTAATGCTTCTTCTTCCGCACTATCAAGATCGGGGGCGGTAATACGTGTTTACAGTCAAAACAGGCTGTTGCAGAGCTTTTCGGTTCCGGCTAATATGCCGGGAACAAGATGGAATGTGTTCAGGATTGAAAACGGGGAGCTTGTTCCGTTAAATACTGTTACCCGTTAAAAAATTATCCCTCTTTATTAGTGTGTTAAAAAGGGAAAAGGCATTTTTTAACACACTATTCTTTTATTTTGCGTTATGTTATGATTATTTCATGGCAATTACATTTTATTCTCTCGGCGCTGCCGGGGAAGTTACCGGTTCAAAGCATATAATCGAAATAGACGGTAAAAGCTACCTCATTGATTGCGGTGCATTTCAGGGCTCACGGGCCGAGGCGGATCGTAAAAACAGGGAACTAGGGATAGCATTTGATCGCCTAGAAGCTGTAGTTTTAACCCACGGACATTACGATCACTGCGGCCTCATGCCGGTTCTTACTAAGCAAGGTTACGAGGGAAATATCTATACAACACCGGCCACACGGGACATTTCCAGTCTTATCATGATGGATTCCGCCAATATTCAGGCGCGTGATGCGATTTACCTCCGCAAGCAGGCTGTAAAGAAAGGTGAAAAATTTACCTGGGAACCTCTGTATACCGAAAAGGATGCTATTCAGGCCACCAGCCAGATGGTCGGCATCTCGTATAACCGCCCTATCTCCATTGGCGATGGAGTAAAGCTGGAATTCTTTGATGCAGGGCATATCTTGGGCTCGGCTATGGCTTTGTTCACCATTAAGAACAACGGCAAAGAAACAAAGATACTTGCAAGCGGAGACTTGGGCCGAAAGGGTATGCCTATAATAAGGGACCCTGCTCTGCCGCCTGCGCCGGATTATATCATTCTGGAAAGCACTTATGGCGACCGGCGGCATGATGTAATTACCGATGCCAGGAACAAGCTGGGCATTATAGCAAAAAGGGTAATCAAAAATATGGGAAAAATTCTTATACCGGCCTTTGCTATTGAACGGACCCAGGAACTGATCTATTATTTCCACCTGCTTGTTGATGACGGTATAATTCCGGAAATCCCTATCTATGTCGATTCGCCTATGGCTACAAATGCGACAACTATCTTCCAGGTCCACCCTGAATGCTACGACGAAAAGATAAAGGAAGCGTTCATCATACATCACAAGAATCCATTTGGTTTTAACAGCCTTCACTTTACGACAAGTGTTGAAGAATCCAAGGCCCTTAATGACAAACCCGGCCCCTTTATCATTATTTCTGCGGATGGCATGTGTGAGGCGGGGAGAATCCAGCATCATCTTATCCACAATATTGAAAACCCCAACACGACGATTCTTACCGTCGGCTACATGGCGCAGAATACCCTGGGCCGGCGTATCCGCAACAAAGAAAGCGAAGTTAAAATACACGGACAATGGCTTAAGCGCCGAGCCGAGGTAGAAGAGATCAATGCGTTCAGCGCTCATGCCGATTATGTTGAAGCATTGGAATGGCTAAAATCCCTTGATACATCCAGGTTGAAAAAAATATTCCTGGTTCATGGCGAACCCAAGGCTCAGGCGGCATTCAAAAAGTATCTTGCGGAAAACAGATTCCCGCATACCGAGATCATTCAATATGGGAAAACATACCAGGCGGACTGACAATGATACATCTTTCAGGGTTTCATGCTATTGAAGAGCGGATTAAGTCGGGGCAAGCCTGCGGGCCGCTCCTTGCCGCCAAGCCCGGCCCCCGCGCCAAGGAACTTATCGCCCTGGCATTAGAGCATAAGATACGGGTAGACAGGGTAGGCACCCACGATCTTGACAGGATTGCAGGCGATCACCGGGGCATCGTCCTAGAGGTAGAAGAATACTCTCAGGCGGTCAATGACAGGGAAGTATCGCTTGAGTCCTTCCTCCAGAGCCTTCAGGACGGGAAGTTAAGCAAAAAGAAGGACATCCTTGTAGTTGTGCTTGATGAGATTACCGATCCGCACAACTATGGGGCTATACTCCGTTCCTGCGACCAATTCGGCGCAGATTTGGTACTGAGCCGTTCCTGGCGTACCGCCAAACATGCCGAGGTAATAAGCAAAACTTCCGCGGGTGCAAGCGTATGGGTTCCGGCGGCTGAAACGCCCAACCTTAGAAGGGCGCTCGATCAACTTAAAGAAGCAGGCTTCTGGGTCTACGGCGCAGACATGACAGGAGAGCCGGTCTATTCAAAAGATTTGTGCGGCAGGACGGCAATCCTACTGGGCGGGGAAGGAAGCGGCGTCTCCCGCCTGCTCCGTGAATGTTGCGACGGCCTTGTTGCCGTTCCCGCAAAAGGCCATATCGACAGCCTTAACGTGTCTGTTGCCGCAGGCATCATCATGTACGAGATAGTCCGGCAGCGCGCCAGCGGTGAAATTACTGATTACCGCCGCCTCAAACCACCGAAAAAATAATCGTATCCTTCATGTCAAATATCGCTTGACATAAATTTTCACCTTCTATATACTATAAATACATTTTGGGGGTGTAGCTCAGTTGGCTAGAGCGTTTGAATGGCATTCAAAAGGTCAGGGGTTCAATTCCCCTTACCTCCAATAAATTTTATTATTGCCAAGAAAGTCGTCACACAGGAAAATTCTTTAATATAACTCAGAAAACCACTATGAGGTGAGGGGAATTGAAACTTTTCTGTGGCCTGTTCAAACCGACAGGTTTGAACAGGTAAGCATCCACGGAGGGACGCTTAGCAAAAAAGACGGCCCGGAATGAGCAAACAGGATGTTTGCGAATGTAGGGCAATTCCCCTTACCTCCAATCAATTTTATTACTGCCAAGAAAGTCGTTACACAGCACAAGTGCTACAGGCCCAGTACCGCGCCTGCGATTCCCGCCGCGGCTATGTAAAAGACCGGATTTTTTTTGAACTTGTAAACGGCCAGGAAAAGTACAGCAAAGAGGATACATTCACGCCAACGGAGCAATTCATACCAGTGAAGGGCCGCGCCCCGGTACAGCGATAGCTTGACGGCGCCGAAACCGGCAGCCGCAAGCAGGCCTGCGGCTGCCGGGCGCAGGCCGCTGAAAACCGCTTTGACTATTGTGTTTTCCCTGAACGCAGTCAGGATGCGGGCAATGACAATAATAATGATGATGGAAGGGCAGATAAGCCCCAGCATAGCGCATAAGGAGCCAGGAATGCCCATATAGCGGAAGCCGGTATACGCAACGGTGTTTACCCCTATTGCGCCGGGCATGGATTGGGCTACGGCAAGCATATCGCCAACCATTTCGCGGGTCAGCCAGCCGCCGGATTTATCCGCCAGAGCAAAGAGAAAGGGCAGGGTGGCAAGCCCGCCACCTACGGCAAAAAGGCCAATCTGGGCGAAAACACCGAAAAACAAAAGCAGGTTCATTGCCCCTCCCCGCGCGGGGGCTTGCCGGTCCTTTCCGTATCGTCTGCATCGACAGGTTTCTCCCCTCCAGACGGTGTACTGCCGGAACCGGCGGCGTTCTTTCTTCCGGGCCGGTACAGGAAAAAGCCCGCAATGCCGGCGGCGGCAATCAGCAAAACCGGCGAGGCGCTTATTGCGGCGGAAAGCGAAAATGCGGCCAGAAAGATGACGATAGCCTTACCATCTTGAAAGACGCCCTTCAAGAGTTTAAGCACGGTGTTAAGAACCAGCGCGCCTACCGCTACACGGATACCAGTAAACGCATGTTGAACAACCGGGTACTCGGCAAAATTCTGCATAAAAATAGCAATCGCGGTAATAAAGGCAACGCCGGGAAGCACAAAGCACAGCGTGGCAAGTATGCCCCCAAGCGGCCCCTTCTGTTTGTAACCCACAAAAGTAGAAACATTCACCGCAATGATCCCCGGCGTGATCTGGGCTATCGTGTAATAATCCATCACCTCATCCATAGAAACCCAGCCGCGCTTTTTGATAAGTTCGCGTTCAAGCACCGGAAGCATGGCATAGCCGCCGCCGAAGGTTGTGCATCCCATCTTAAAAAAAACAACGATAATTTCCAGGTATACTTTCACTCTTCCTTCTTGATAATCAGGTGCAGTTCTTCAAGCTGTTTTTCTGTCGCTTCGCTTGGGCTTTCGTCCATAAGGCTCTGCGCGAATGAATTTTTGGGGAAGGCGATCACTTCTTTTATCGAGGTTTCCCCCGCCATGATCATCACCAGACGGTCCAGGCCCGGAGCAATGCCCCCGTGCGGAGGAGCGCCGAACTTGAATGCGTTGGTAAGAAAACCGAACTTCTTTTCCGCGTCTTGCGCTCCTATCCCGACAATGTTGAAAATACGCTTCTGGAGTTCGCTGTCATGGATACGGATGGAACCCGATGCAAGCTCGTAACCGTTAAGGACAAGATCGTAGAGATCGCCGAGTACGCTGCCGGGGTCTTGTTCCAGAACTGCATGAAACTGATCCTGGGGCCAGGAGAAAAGATGGTGAGCGGCTTCCCAGTGGTTTTCCTCCTCATTCCATTCAAAGAGGGGGAAGTCGACAATCCAGACGAATTCAAAACGGGGGGCTTCGCCGGCTTTGGGAAGGGTAAGGCCGAGGTCTTTCCCCAGTTTGGAACGCACTGCTCCCAGTGCGATATTGGCGGTTTTCCATCTGGCGTCCGCCGCTATCAGGATAAGGTCTCCGGGTTTTGCACCCAGTCCCCTGATGATTTCCGCCGCGTTGGTCGTAAAAAACCTGGAAACGCCCCCTTCAAGCACGGGCGCTTCTTCCGTCCCGTTCACCTTCATCCAGGCAAGACCTTTGGCCTTGTAGACCTTGGCCTGAGCTTCAAGCTCCTCGATCTGCTTGCGCGAATACGCGGCCTGTCCTGGTACAAGCAGGGCCTTGACCGCTCCGCCTGCCAGCCTGACGCCCTTTGAGGCGGCCTCGGCCTTTTCCGCTTCGCCCTGGGCCAGCGCATCCTTAAAAGCCTGAAAGGAACCGGCCCCGACATAAGGGGAGAAGTCCTGCATGGCCAGGTCGAAGCGCAGGTCGGGCTTGTCCGATCCGTAAAGCTCCATTGCCTGCTTGTAACTGAGGCGGGTAAAGCGGGCCGGAAGCGGGTAGTTAAGAACCTTTTTAAAGACATGGCCCATAAGCCCTTCGGTCATGGCAAGAATGTCTTCCCTGCCGGCAAAGGACATTTCAATATCGATCTGGGTGAATTCCGGCTGCCTGTCGCCCCGTGCATCCTCGTCGCGGTAACAGCGGGCAATCTGGAAATACTTGTCAAAGCCCGATACCATGAGGAGCTGCTTGTAGAGCTGCGGCGACTGCGGCAGCGCGTAGAAATGCCCCGGATAGAGGCGGGAGGGAACAAGGTAATCGCGGGCGCCTTCCGGCGTCGAACGTATGAACGTAGGCGTTTCTATCTCGTAGAAACCGGACGCGGTCATGTATTCCCGCACGGCAAAGGCGGTTTCGCTACGCAGGCGTATCCTGTTCTGCATGGCAGCCGAGCGGAGGTCAAGATAGCGGTATTTGAGCCGCAATTCCTCCCTGGCCTCCTCAGCGTCAATTTGGAAGGGAAGTGTTTCGCATCGGTTAAGGATAAGTATCTTCCGGGCCAGCACTTCGATTTCACCGGTCGGCATATCGGGGTTTACCATCGTATCGGGCCGCTTCCGTACCCGGCCCTCGGCGGCTATGCAGAATTCGTTCCGCAGTTCCTGGGTTACCGATGACAGATCGGCCCATTCAGAAGGGTCCATCCCTTCAGGGTCAACGACAAGCTGGGTTATGCCGTAGCGATCCCGCAGATTGATAAAAGAAATGCCCCCGTGGTCCCGTTTCCGGTGTACCCAGCCGTTAAGGACAACCGTTTTTCCCGCATCTATGCCCCGCAATGCTCCGCAGACGACGGTACGCTTCATTGTTTCCATAAGATAAATATATCACGGAGGGAAGTTCACGGCTATAGGGTGAATTCAATACACAGCCCTAAAGAGCTTACCGCTCGTACAGTTCATGGAGAAACAGGGCGGCGGCCTGGGAAACATTGAGGCTTTCAGGCGTTCCGGTGCCGGGTATGCGTACCAGACAGGAACATGCCGATTTTACATCAGGCGGAAGGCCGGTTTCTTCGTTACCCAAAACCAGCGCCGCGCCCGGATGCCGGCCCTTGTCTGCCGCGGCTCTTTGCATAATATCCTCGATATCACCGATACGCCGCCGCGCGCGGGGATCGGCGCCTATCGTTACAAGCCTCCGCGAAAGGCCGTGAAGCAAGGCCGTTGTATTCTGTACGCTGCGGAAGATCACCTGTTCCATGCCGCCTTCGGCCACACGGTAAGCCGAGGTGCTTAACATGGCGGCATTGTCGCCCGCGTTAAGTACGACAATACGGGCGTCAAAAAAGGCGGCGGCGCGGACTATAGCGCCCAGGTTATGATCGTTCCCTACCGAATGGAGAATAAGGCCTGTCCAGCCCTGATTGTCCCATTGGGCAATATCCTCGCGGGAGACATCCGGCACCAGAGGCTCCAGCATCATAGCGACCACCCCCTGATGATGGATAGTCTTACAGATACGTTCCAGTTCTTCATCGCCGCAGAGCTTGTACGGCCGTTTACGGGCGGCAAGCTGTTTACAGATTCCGGTAAAGACGGGCAGCCTGTCTTCACGCAGGAAAAGCCGGTTGATATTTTCAGGATGGTATTCACTCAGGGCTTTAACCGCATTAAGGCCGCAAACCGCAAGTTCGTTAGTTAAGTTATTACGCATAATTGCAGGCTTATTATGCGCAATTTAACGGCTTAGGTAAAGCCTCCACACGGTAAATGCAGAAAGTTCAGGTCTGCGCCCTGCTTAACGTGAATTCGACAAAAAGAAAAAATCATCAACTTGTAAATTATGACTTTTTGTATATTTTATTATAAGTTCCTCTGCCATTTTTGAAATCTCTTCATTTATGTATATAATGTTTATGTTTTTAAATGCCTTTTGAATATAATTTCTTTCTCGTTTATTAAAAGCTCCAAGCATTAATTCCATCATTGTTACGGTGGACATTGACATATTTATATTATGATTATTTACAAGAAAATTATAAATACTTTCATTTCCACGTAAATAATCAATAAGGATACAGGTATCCACTAAATAAGTCAATTTTGTTTCCATGCCTTCTTCCGCAAATATTCTATGGTGACATTTTCATAATCACGATAATAATTCAAGTTTTTTGCCCCTATACCCAAAACCGCCCTGCGCCACGGACGGCGCAAGGCGCGGGGGCGGCGTCAATCACCGCTGTGTTACGCCTTTATCGGAGGCGTTTTTCAGGCGGGTTTTCCAGATTTTGCTAAAGGCCCGGCCAACCGGTTTGAATTCTTCTTCGGTGAAGGTGTCGGTTTTGGCGTTGTTGCACCAATAGCAGGCAAGGGCAAGATTTTTAAAATCATCGTAGTCTTTATCGGGGGATTTCCGTTCAAGTTCAAGATGCTTCCCCCTATTGCGTTTAGTTAAAGGTCTGCCGGTGGCATCGTTGGATATTTTATCAAGGCGCGCCATTTCCTGTTCGGTTATGCCGCAGTAACAGCATTTTTGCTCCTGTTTCAAATACCATTTGTAAAATGCCTCGAACGGCTTTGTAATCTTCTTGCTGTGCCACAGCGTTTTTATGCGCTTTTCCGCTGCCGCGTCCGGTGTTTTCACATTTTTTGCCCTTGCCATGTTTATACTCCTTTTCCCCGCACGAAAAATCCGGCGCGGCGGATACGGGGAAAAATGCCGCCACCGCGCCGGGAAATGGTTTTTCCGATCAATACCACTTGTCGATGGTGGCAAGGTTTGCCGGTATGGGCTTAAATTCTGCGGCTGTGTAGTTAAACCATGCGTCCTCGTAGGCTTTTTCACTGCCCGCCGGGACATAGATGGTTTTTACATTTTCAAAACAGAGTTTCGCTTTTTCAGTAAGTTCTGCTGGGATCATCCTGCTATAATAATTACGTCTATCGTCGGCTAACATTTGCTGTTTCTGATAGACCGGGATTTCATAGACAGGCGGAGTTGCAGCGTAACAGTATATCTCCGTAACAATTGAAGGCAGTTTTATGAGCGCATGCTCGGACCATTCAGTTCCCCACACACAAAACCGTTTTAGTGTTGAGGGCAATATATATCGTATTGCAGTATTTTTATGGTCGGAGTATCCCCCCGGTACTGCCAAACGGCCAAGGTCAATCTCTTCAATACCCTCGTCTAAAATGACTGGCGTTTGCAGCGATTTTCCGCCGGGAACTTCCCAAATACCACCAATACTCATGATATATTCGCTATACGCGGAGCCATTGAGTGCTTGTTCGAGGCTTGCAGGTATAATTAACCTGGCAAGAGGGCCGTCAAAAATAGAAGTACCTATATTTTCAAGTGATGCCGGAAGGTTGGCCTCTACCAGAGAAGAACCCGCGTCTAGTGAACTCTCTTCTATCTTTTTGAGACCTTCGGGCAACGCAATAGAGCCAAGCTCAAAGTGGACTAACGGCCACCAGCTCTTTTCCCACTCTGTAAGCCCAGTAACCTCCGAGAAATCGAGCCTGAATATCTGCGAATCGTCCGCTTTTTCAGCCGCTTCACCTATCGATTTTATTTGTGATCCGATTATCGGCCCGGTGATTTTGATATTTGCTTTTCCCCGTGCTATCCAGCCGGTGGCCCGGTCTGCATCGGTTACGGTAACTTCTTGCTCCCAGGGTTTGATCTCCTGGTTAGTCTGTTTTGCTGTAGCAATGATGTCATTGAGGATATCCTGGGCGCTTTTAACCCCCGCCACCACAAGCGCCGCGTCTTTCACCGCCTCTTTTGCCGCGCCGGCGGCCTGTTTCAGTTCCGCTCCCGGATCCTGACTGCGCGTGAGCGGTCTTCCCGCCGCACGCGGCCAGCGTTAGGCCAACGGCAAGCAGCAGGGCCAGGCCCGCCGACAAATCTCTGTTCTTGTTCATGTTAAAACTCCCTGCGGTTTTTATGTCCCGCCGACAAAATGTTTGTATGTATAACCGCGTTTGCGGGTAATGCCTTGGTTACGGAATAAGCGCATTGACCAACGGGCCCCACGGCCCCTTCTTCCCCTCGTTCTCTATCTGCACGGCAAAATACGCCGTCTTTCCGCTGTCGCCAAAATCGAATTCAATCACGTCCTTCTTCCGTTTGGTAAAAAAGGATTTGCGGAGATCGTCGGGGTTTGCGGGTGGCGTTTCATCCGGCGTAACCACGCTGTACCATATCCGGTATCCCTTGTTGGCGGGGTCGGCGGCGGTTCCGGTAACGTAGATCATCTTTACGCCTAATTCATGGCGGCCTATCAGATATGTTTCTACCGTTACCTGCGCGGTGGGGGTTCCGCTTGCCGTGGGGGTGCTGTCATGGGGTTTAAGGCCCAAGGCGATATAATCACTGTTCTGCAAAGGCGGGATAAGGAAATACCGGCGTTTCATATCCCGCATGGCGGCGGTCAAGGCGTCAAAGGCTTCTTTGCATTGAGCGGTTGCCACGGGGGTTCGGGTGGTCTCGTTTTTAGCGGCGGCGAGGGCGTTATCCGCAGCCTGTATGAGGGCGCCCAGTTCCATAATGACGGCAGGGGGGATGCCCCACACGCTTGCGCCGGTTCCGGCAACGCTCTGCCAGTCGCGGGCCATTGCTAAAATACCTTCCCGGCTTGCCGGGAGCCAGTCTGATCGTTGACTCATGGTTTATGTCTCCTTGTGTGATAAAATTGAGGCGTTTTTGTTCCAAAACGCCGTATTGTCTACAGATTTTGGTTTGAAAACTAA
>JAISNI010000066.1 GCA_031276295.1 Treponema sp. | reverse complement strand
CCCGCCCGGCCGCGCGCCCCCGCGCGGGCGGGGCCGGCCCCCCCCCCCCCTCCTTCGAACGGAGGACAAGCCGGCGGAGCTTCCAGGGAAGCCCAGCCCGTGCCCGCGGGGGATTGGTTACAGCCCTATGCTACTACGGTGAGCCTTACCGCTGTTAAAAGCGAAGGTAACGATGTTGTATACGAAAACGGTGATGACTATACCAATAACCCCTGGACCAGGGCCTGGAAAGAAAAATTAAACATCCAGGTTACCTACGATTGGAACGATGCGGGCGGCACCCAGTACGACACAAAACTGAACATGGCCATTGCGTCCGGAACACTGCCGGATGTTTTCCGGTGTAACTACAATCAATTCCGCCAGTTGATGCAGGCCGGCCTCTTGCAGGATATAACGGAAGCCTATCAGAAATACACTTCCCAGCGTATCCGCGATTATGAAAAAACGGACCCCGATACCATCAAGACCGGCATGGTAGACGGCAAACTCTATGGCGTACCCGGCTATTATTACGGCATCATCGACCAGCCCCGGGATCTCTGGGTCCGCAAGGACTGGTACGAGGCCGCAGGCAAACCCGAAATAAAAACCGTGGCGGACTTTGAGAATCTGGCCAAAACCTTTATGAGCAAATATGGCGGCTACGGCATTGCTTCCAGCAATACCCTGGAAGAGCTTTTTATGACCGGCCCCATGTTTAATGTGTACCTGGGCAACCCCAGCGCCAATAATGATTTCTGGTACAAAGACAGTGCCGGCCGTATTAAGGCGGGTATTTCCCACCCGGAAATGAAAACGGCCCTTACCTATTGGGCCAGATGGTTCAAGGAAGGCATTCTAAATCCCAACTTTGCCAGCACGGATTACAACAAAATGCTTGAGGACATTGTGAACGGTAAAACCGGCATGGAACCATACTGGCAATGGCAGGGCTGGCATGCGGGGCCGAACCTTGTGGCCAGTCAGGGCAGCGACAATGCCTACATGATTCCCCTCCCGTTCCCCACCGTGGACGGTTCCCAGGTGATGGGACAGGTCGGCTTCCCCAACACCGCTTTGATCGTTGTCAACAAGAACTGCGCGAATCCCGCGGCGGTTATGAAACTTATCAGTTACACGGACAAAATTATGTTCGATCCCGATACCGTGCTTACCGAAGAGGAATTCCGCGCCTATACCGACGGCCAGCGGGAACATACGCCGCAGCCCGTCAATATCATCGACCCCAGCGCGGATATGATTCAGTTTGTGCATGTACTCCACGCCTTAAAGACCGGGGACACCAGCGAGCTGTTCACCTCCGGTATGAAGAAGAAGTACAGCGACTCCATCGCCTGGCTTAACAACCGGGATACCGGCGGCTTGGGCGCATACCTGCAGCAAGGTTTCGACGGCTGTGCCTATGACCGCAGTAAGTTCCTGTTGGACAACAATTTCATCGTCAAGACCGATATGTGGGGCGCCCCCCCGGTAGACTTTGAAAAGACGGTGAACGCCTTCGACGTGGTGGTACAGGGCTTTACCAAGATCATTCTGGGCCAGGAACCTGTGGATTCCTACGAGAAGATCATAGCCGATTGGTATGCCAACGGCGGTACGATCATGGAAGACGCCGTGAACCGGGACTATAACCAGTAAGCGCTTTTCTTGAGACAGGCGGCGTATTGCGCCGCTTGTTTTTTTCGGTGGAGGAGTTGCGGATGCTTGAGCGCTTAAAAAGGGAATTGCCGTTACATATACTTCTCATTCCCGGCATTGTGCTGACGTTTATTTTTTCCTATATGCCTATATACGGGCTTATCATGGCCTTTGAGGATTACAACCCCGGCCTGGGATTCTTTAAATCCCCCTGGGTAGGGTTTGAAAATTTCAGGCTGATTTTTTCCCAGGCCCAGTTTCGGGATACGATTTTTAATACCTTTTTTATATCCATATTCAAAATCGCCGTCGGTACCTCTTCTTCTGTGGTTTTCGCCCTGCTCCTGAACGAAATTCCCTCTAACTTTAACAGAAGGCTGTTCCAGACCATCGTGTATATTCCCAACTTCATATCCTGGGTCATAATGGCCGGAATTCTGTTTAATATCCTGGCCGCCGACGGGCCTCTCAATCTGCTCCTTGGCCTGTTTGGTATCAATCCGGTTCAGTTTTTATCAAACCCGCGGGTTTTCCGCTGGACCATTATTGTAACGGATGTCTGGAAAACCTTCGGTTTCGGTACGGTAGTGTATCTGGCGACTATCACGTCTATTGACCCCGGGCTTTACGAGTCCGCCGTCATTGACGGCGCGGGCCGGTTCAGGCAGATCCTCCATATTACCCTGCCCAGTCTAAGCCCCATCATCGTCCTGATGACGGTGCTGGCCCTGGGGAACGTGCTGAACGCCGGTTTCGACCAGGTTTATAACCTGTATTCCCCCGCGGTTTACACTTCCGGGGACATTATTGATACCTTCGTGTATAGACTGGGACTCCAGAACGGGAAATACGCCATCGGCACGGCGGTGGGCTTGTTCAAGTCCGTTATTTCCTGTATTCTCATTTCCCTGTCTCTGGTCATTGCCGACCGAGTTGCCAATTACAAAGTTTTTTAGGAGCGGCACTATGATTTTTAGGACAAAAGGACAAAAGATATTCGGTGTTTTTAATTATATGATTGTAGGCTTGGTTTGTTTGTCCTGTTTTCTGCCCATATTAAATACCCTGATGGTGTCTTTCAGCTCGCCGTCCTTTGTGGCCGCGGGTAAAGTTTTTTTCTGGCCCAAGGGCTTTACCACCATGTCCTATGAATTCGCCATCAGTAACGGTAAGTTCCTGCGCGCCTTTCAGGTTTCCGTGCTGCGCTGCGTTTTGGGTGTATCTATCAACCTGTTTATGATGGTGACCACGGCGTATCCCCTTTCCAAATCCAGGAACCGCCTCAGGATTAGAAATTTTTATATGGGCTTTTACGTTTTTACCATGCTTTTCGGCGGCGGGTTAATCCCGTACTACATCCTCGTGTCCCAACTGGGGCTGATGAATACCATTTGGGCTCTGGTCCTGCCCCTTTCCTGTCCGGTGTATTCCATGGTCATTCTGATGAACTTTATGCGGAGCTTACCCGCCGAACTTGAGGAAGCGGCCATGATCGACGGCGCGGGCCACTTCAGGACTCTTTTTTCGATTTACCTGCCGGTCTTGAAGCCGGCCTTGGCCACGGTGGGCCTGTTCGCATTTGTGTACCACTGGAACGATTGGTTCACCGGCGCCCTGTTTATGCACTCCCCGCAAAACTACCCGCTGCAAACCTATCTTCAAACCCTTTTGGTTAATTTTAGGGAAATGCTGCGGCAGTCGGGTTCTAATTATTACGAATTGCTCAGGCGGATGAATGAACAGACCGGCCGGGCGGCCCAGTTGTTCCTGGGCTTGGTACCCATATTAGTGGTGTACCCCTTCCTCCAAAAATATTTCACCACCGGCCTGGTGGTTGGCAGCGTCAAGGGCTAAGTTTTTTTCTTAATTTCAGGAAAGTCTGTCAATAATGTGTCTACATGATTGACAGACTCTCATTAAGACTGTTTCAAAAAATCAGCGTTGAAACAGCGGCTTTGAATTCATCATAATGGGGTACGTTTTATGAAAATCGCGTTTATCGGTGCGGGTAGCGTGGGCTTTACCCGGAAACTGGCCGCCGACATCCTTACGGCGCCGGAACTTCGGGAAGTTGAAATTTGCCTTGAGGACATCGACGCCTCAAACCTGGATATGATCTTTAATGTGCTGGATCGGGACATCAAGGCCAACAGGCTTGGCGGCGTTAAACTGACCAAGACCACAGACCAGAAGAAGGCCGTCGAAGGCGCAAAGTACGTTATCTCCGTAGCCAGGGTAGGCGGCCTTGACGCCTTTGCCCTGGATGTGGAGATTCCGATGAAGTACGGGGTAAACCAGTGCGTAGGGGACACCATCTGCGCCGGGGGCATCATGTACGGGCAGCGGACCATCCCGGTTATCATGGGGATCTGCGGGGACATAAAGGCCCTGGCCGAAAGCGGCGCCATCCTCCTCAACTACTCCAACCCCAACGCCATGAACACATGGGCGGCCAATACTTATGGCGGGGTCCAGACCCTGGGCCTTTGCCACGGGGTGCAGCACGGACACCAGCAGATAGCCGAGGTACTGGGCCTCCCCCTTTCCGAAGTTGATATTATCTGCGCGGGGATCAACCACCAGACCTGGTATATCCAGATAAAGCACAAGGGCAAGGACATGCGGGACAGGCTCCTTGAGGGCTTCAAAAAGCATCCCCGGTTCAGCAAAGAAGAAAAGGTCCGCATCGACATTCTGGAACGGTTCGGCTATTACAGCACGGAAAGCAACGGCCATCTTTCGGAATACCTGCCCTGGTACCGGAAACGGCCCGACGAAATCGACCAATGGATCGATTATTCTTCGTGGATCAACGGAGAGCCGGGGGGCTATCTTAGGGTATGCCGGGAGGCCCGGGCAAAGTTCGATCAGGAGGCCAGGGAATACCGGACCATGGAGCCCCTCACGTACACGGCGGAAAAACGCTCCACGGAACACGGCTCCCGCATTATCGAGGGTCTTGAAACGGGCCGTATCTACCGGGGCCACTTCAACGTGATCAACAAGGGGGCAATTACCAACCTGCCCCCGGATTGCGTGGTGGAAGTTCCGGGTTACGCCGACGGGAACGGAATCTCCATTCCCGTTGTGGGGGATCTCCCGGCCCCCTGCGCGGCTATCTGTAACGCCAGCATCGCGGTGCAGCGGCTTTCGGTGGAGGCGGCCCTGGAAGGGGACCCGCTGAAGCTCAAACAGGCCATGCTCCTCGATCCCCTGACCGGGGCGGTATGCAATCCCCCCGAGGTATGGAAACTGGCCGATGATATGCTCAAGGCCGAACGTCAATGGCTGCCCCAATACCAAAAGTACATCGACACGGTAACCGGCGGGTAATACGACAATCATTCCGGTTGTTCACGACGTTCCGGACCGCCCATAGGACAAACCGCAGGTTTGCGGCGGGCTGGAATGCGGGTACAGGAACTGTGGAAATGAGCGAAGCGCAACAGGCTTGCTCATACATCGGTCGTTAGTAATTATCAGCAATTTAACATCTACCATATAAATGTGGGGAAAAGGCTTCAAATTTGCCCCCAAATCCATATATAGCGTTAAATGTAAAATTGCCGAGTAATTCTAAAATTCGCCTTGTTTTTTTCTTTTATTTCCCCTATAATAAGATGTATTATAAATGTTGGAGGTGCAGGAATGAATAGGGAAGAGCGGATTAAAGATCTGATCTCCAAGATGACTCTGGAAGAAAAAGTCTCCCAGTTAAGCTATACAAGTGCGGCGATTGAACGTTTGGATATTCCCGAGTACAACTGGTGGAATGAATGTCTTCATGGGGTTGCGCGGGCCGGACTTGCCACGGTGTTTCCGCAGGCTATAGCCTTGGCCGCTACCTTTGACGATAGCTTTGTCCAGGAAGTGGCAACGGCAATTTCCGACGAGGCCCGCGCCAAATACAACGAGGCGGTCAAACGGGGCAACCGCGGCCAGTACTGGGGGCTTACCTTCTGGACGCCGAATATCAATATATTCCGCGATCCGCGCTGGGGCCGGGGTCAGGAGACCTACGGCGAGGACCCGGTGCTTACCGGGCGTATGGGGCTTGCCTTTGTGCGGGGGCTTCAGGGCGGCGATCCTGAAAACCTGAAGCTGGCCGCCTGCGCCAAGCATTTTGCCGTTCATTCCGGGCCGGAGAAATTCCGCCATACCTTTAATGCGGTGGTCTCCAAAAAGGACCTCTTTGAAACCTACCTTCCGGCCTTCAAAATCCTCGTGGAAAACGGCGTGGAATCGGTTATGGGCGCGTACAACCGCACCCTGGGCGAGGTCTGCTGCGGCAGTATGTACCTGCTCAAAGATATACTCCGGGGCAGATGGCAGTTTAAAGGCCATGTCGTTTCCGACTGCTGGGCTATACGGGATTTCCACGAGAACCACAAGGTAACCAAAACCTCCGAAGAATCGGCGGCGCTGGCATTGAAGGCGGGCTGCGATCTTAACTGTGGTTGTACCTATCCCTACCTGGTGCAGTCCGTGAAGCAGGGCTTGGTGAGCGAGGACGAAGTCAACACCGCGCTTACACGCCTGTTGCGTACTCGTTTCAAGCTCAATATGTTTGATCCCGACAAAGATCCCTACGCAAAACTTGATGAAACACTCATCAACTGCGAAAAACATCAGCTTCTGGCAAAAAAAGCTGCGGAAAAGTCTATTGTTCTCCTTAAAAACGACAAAAATCTTCTCCCCCTGGACTATAGCGCCAAAAAAATCGCGGTAGTAGGGCCGGCGGCGGCTAACCCTCATACTCTTTTCGGCAACTATTACGGGATTAGCTCGCATTTCGTTACTATCCTGGAAGGGCTTGCCGCAAAGGTACGGGATAAGTATGCCATCAACCTGGAATACCGCCAGGGCTGCCTGATGTACGGCCCGAATCATCCGGCCAATGTTGAATTCGGCATTGCCAACATGGCGGATATTATCATTGCCGTCATGGGCCTTGACGGGGCCATAGAGGGCGAGGAAGGCGATGCTATTGCGTCAAACTCCAACGGCGACAGGGATAGCATAGAGCTCCCTGCCTGGCAGCTTGAATATCTACGGAAGATTCGCTCCGGCGGGAAACCCCTCATCCTGGTTCTGACCGGCGGCAGCCCTATTGCTATTCCTGAGGATATAGCCGATGCGGTCCTCTTTGCCTGGTATTCGGGCGAACGCGGCGGGGAAGCGGTTGCGGACATTATCTTTGGCGATGTTATCCCTTCCGGAAAGCTCCCGCTTACGTTTCCTGCCTCCACCGCCCAGCTTCCCCCCTACGAGGACTATGCCATGAAGGGGCGCACCTACCGCTACATGGAGGAAAAACCCCTCTATCCCTTCGGTTTCGGCCTTTCCTATGTTCCGTTCCGCTACGACTCTATCTCGCTTTCCGGTGCGGAAATTGCCCGGGGCGGGACCGTGCAGGTAAATGTGCAGGTGTCTAACTTGGGTAAATACGATGCGGAAGAGGCTGTTCAGCTCTATATCGTCAGGGATGATCGCGGACGGGACGATCCTATCGTATCGCTTAAAGATTTCCGCCGTGTAGGTGTGCCTCCGGGCGGTTCAAGCCGGCTGGAATTCGACCTGCCCGCTTCAGCCTTTGAAACGGTTAATGAAAACGGGGATCAGGTCCTTGTTCCCGGGACATACACGGTTATTGCCGCCGGCGCTGCCCCCCTGCCGGTTGCCGAGGAAAGAGGCGCCCCAAAGCCGGTGAGCGCAAAAATTACGGTAAAGTGAGGGGAAAATTCATTTTACCGGCCGTTTGATTCCAAGGGGCGCGCCTAAAAGCGCCGGACGGCTGTTATTCAAAAGTCAGGGTTAAATTATTGTTCGTTTTTTGTTCGTTTTTTTTATAAAGGTATTGCATACTTTGACATAAAAATAATATTCTAAACCGATCTTAATTCGGTTTATATCGAAAATTTACATTTTCCTAAGGAGAAAAAGATGAAATCAACGAAAATTGCTTTAATTGCGGTTTTTCTGGTTGCGGCAATGGGATTGAGCCTTTGGGCCAGGGGAGGCGCCCAGCAGCAGGTCAGGATGGCTACCGGCGGGAATACCGGTACCTATTATGCCTTTGGTTCGGCGGTGGGGCAGATATTGCAGGAAAAGACCAAGATTCCTATCACCATTCAGTCAACCGGCGCTTCCAAGGCGAATATCCAGCTTATCGCCGCGGGTGAAGTTGAACTGGCCTTGGTTCAGAACGATGTTATGGATTATGCGTACAAGGGCACGGACCTCTTTGAAGGCGAAGTGATCCAGGATTTTGCGGCTATGGCCGCTGTCTACGCCGAGGTATGTCAGGTTGTAGCCAATCCGGGCGCCGGTATTAAAACCATTGCTGACCTCAAGGGTAAGAACGTATCCGTTGGGGATGCGGGAAGCGGTACGGAATTCAACGCGCGGCAGATACTTGAAGCCTATGGTATTACCTTTAACGATATCAACAAGCAGAACCTAAGTTTCGGCGCTTCCGCCGATGCCCTCAAGGATAACAAGATCGACGCTTTCTTCTGTGTAGCCGGCGCTCCTACCCCTGCTATTGTCGATCTGGCTATCACCAAGGATATTGTGGTGCTTGATGTTGACGATGCCCATGTTGCAACCCTCCAGCAGAAGTATCCCTTCTACACCCAGTACCCGATTCCCGGGGGATCGTACCGGGGACAGGCCGGCGAGATTAAAACCGTAGCGGTAAAGGCTACCTTCATTGTCAGCAAGAAACTGAGTGAGGATACCGTATATCAGCTTACCAAGACCTTCTTTGAAAGCAAGGAAGATATTATCAAGGCTCATACCAAGGGTAATGAAATTTCAACATCTTATGCGGTATCCGGTATTTCCGTTCCCTTCCATGCAGGCGCCGATAAGTATTTTAAAGAGATCGGAGCAAAGTAGTAGTAATAGGCATTTCAACCTGATCCCTGCCTTTAGAGCGGCAGGGATTCTGTTTTAAGGTTAGCTATTTGAGGTTGCATTGGTGGTACGGTTTTGCTTTTAATCTCTTTTTGGCCTTCCTTGTTATATGCACAGGGGCTTTTATTGTTCTGTTGCCCCGTCAGCTTTGTATAAGCGATACGGTTTCCGGTAAAATTTATGCACGACGGCCGGTACAAAACGGCAGCGAATTTGGGATTGAATTTATTCATTCGGTGAATAATTCCCCCGTTACGGATATTTTTCGGGTAGAGAGAGACCGGATACGGCCTGTTGCCGCCAAATTTTTTTCTTACGGCGCGGGTATGCCCAGCGACCTTGAACCGGGCCAGGTCTTGAGCCGCGAGGGAGACGCCCTGGTTATTACGGGGTTTAGTCAATCGTACCGCGAACTTACCTATATTGTGGGTACTGTTTCGGATCATATTCTGACAATAAAAGACGAAAAGATCAGTTTGCGGGATCTGTGTGGGAAAAATGCCCATATCAGAATTTATATTAGTAAATTATAGGAGGAGCAATAATGGTACAAATAGGAGATGATCATTTTCAAACACTCAGTGATGAAGAGGCTGAAAAACTCATTGCCCAGTTTGACAGGGAATCAAATATACGCCGGTTTACCGGCCTGCCCTCTATCATAATAAAGGTTCTCCTCCTCCTTTTTACCGCCTATGTGTTCATGGTAACCTTGTTTATCACCCTTCCTGAACAGGTACGCCGGACCGCATTCCTGGGTATACTCATTTTTATTGGGTATATGCTCTATCCTTTGCGTAAAGGTATGACCAAGCGGGAAAATTATATCCCGTGGTATGATATTGTTTTGGCTGTTCTTGGCGGGGTTTCCTTCTTTTATTATGCGGTCAATTTTGAGGTGATTGTTGCACGGGCTATCCTGCTTCAACCCCTGGATGTGGTTTTCGGCATCATAGGAACGGTTGTTCTGGCCGAATTATGCCGGAGAGTTGTCGGTATCCCCATCCTAATCGTTGCCGGTTTCTTTATCACGTTTGCGTTTGTACGCGGTTTTACGCTCAGGCGTGTTGTCCACCACCTCTTTTACACAACCGATGGGATCATCGGTACGCCTATCGGAGTGTGTTCAACATTTATCGTCTTGTTCATATTTCTTGCGGCCTTTCTGGAAAAATCCGGAATTGCGAGTTTCTTTATCGATTTGGCAAATTCCATAGCGGGTTTTGCATCCGGCGGCCCCGCTAAGGTGGCGGTTATTGCAAGCGCAATGGAAGGGATGTATTCGGGAAGTTCGGTTGCTAATACCGTAGGATCGGGCAGTGTTACTATTCCTATTATGAAGAAGATCGGCTACAAACCTGAGTTTGCCGCCGCGGTGGAAGCATCCGCATCGACAGGCGGTCAGATAATGCCGCCCATTATGGGGGCCGCGGCCTTTCTTATGGCTGAAATGACCGATATTCCCTATCCTGTTATCGCGGTGTCGGCAATACTGCCTGCGGTTCTGTACTTTACCGGCATCTTCCTTATGATCCACTTCGAGGCCAAGAAACTCGGCCTTAAAGGGCTGCC
This sequence comes from Treponema sp., assembly GCA_031276295.1. Taxonomy (GTDB): domain Bacteria; phylum Spirochaetota; class Spirochaetia; order Treponematales; family Breznakiellaceae; genus JAISNI01. Next base: position 20,439 of record JAISNI010000066.1, on the reverse strand, counting down.
TAAAGAATCCATACCTCATTTTGGTAAGCTGCTCTTCGTCAAAGGATACCTTTTTCTACCGGTTATCGTTCTTGTCTTCCTGATGAGTACAGGTTTTACCCCGGCCTATGCGGCGTGTTTTGCCATAGTAACCGCAATAGTGGTGAGTATGTTCCGCAAGGATACCCGTTTTAACCCGATTTCGTTTGCAGATGCCCTTGCGACGGGTTCCCGGAATACTATCGGCGTTTCAATGGCCTGCGCCGTTGCGGGTATCGTGGTAGGCATCGTATCCCTTTCCGGTCTTGGACAGGAACTGGTCGGAATGCTGACCAATGTAGTGAGGCTCCCTATCTTTACAATTACTCACACCAACCTGCTGGTTGCCCTTATAATCACTATGTTCTCCTGCCTTATCCTCGGTATGGGCATTCCTACAACCGCCAATTATATCATCATGGCGACTATTACCGCTCCTATGGTGATTAAGGCCGGCGAGGTGATAGGCTACCCCGTGCCGCTTATGGCCGCCCACATGTTCGTGTTTTACTTCGGCATTGTTGCGGATATAACCCCGCCTGTAGCCCTGGCGGCCTACGCGGGGGCGGCCATTGCTAATTCCAACCCCATCAAGACAGGGGTTACCGCTACGCGGCTTGCCATTACCGCCTTTCTTATCCCCTATATCTTTGTGTTCAGTCCCTCCATGCTGCTGATAAACACGACGGTATTTGAAGTTATCCTGATTGTCTTTACTTCCTGTATCGGTATGTTCGGCCTTGCGGTCGGCCTTGAAGGGTATATGTTTAAACATCTCAATATTCTGGGACGCCTGATGGTCATAGTCGGCGGTCTTTGCCTTATCTATCCGGGGCTTGTAACCGATATTATCGGCTTTGGTCTTATCGCGGTGGTTACGGTTTTGCAGTATACGGAACACAAGCGGGATCAAATTGAAAGTGTGGTTGAAGGTAAGGGCGATAGAATTTAGAATGACGGGAATCAAAAGGTTTACTGCTTGCCGTATGCAAATACTATATACGGATGTTTCAAATTTTGAAACACCGTGCTTAAAAACGTAGTTTCACCGGATTTTAATCCGGTGAACGGCCGGTTACATGAAACCATGCGGGTTTTGAAACCGACTGGTTTTTTTAGACGCTCCCATAATTTAGGAAATTTTAACTATGACTGAAACGATTGAATTTGATCTTACACCCCTGGAACAGAAAACCCTCCTTGCGGATGCACGGGAAACTATCACGGCCAGGTTGGAAGGACGCAGGCCGGAGTATTTTCGGGACCCCGATCTTTTGGGTTCTCTTTTTGGCGGAAAAACCGCGCTGCTTGTACCCTGCGGCGCTTTTGTTACCCTGCATATCGGTAAAGAGCTGCGCGGTTGTATAGGCAGAATGAACGCTTCCGAACCCCTGCAAAAAACAATACGCCTCATGGCAATAGAAGCGGCCTTTGGCGATCCCCGCTTCCCTCCCTTAACCAAGCCGGAATTGAGCCGTATTCATATAGAGATTTCCGTATTATCCCCTCTGGAAGAGTGTTCCGATCCCCGCTCCGTCAAGGTCGGCGTCCATGGGCTTTATCTGAACTGCGGGGGAAGATCGGGCGTGCTGCTCCCCCAGGTTCCGGTGGAGCAGGGCTGGAACTTGGATGAATACCTCGATTATATCTGCGTCAAGGCCGGCCTGCCTGAAGGTTCATACCAGGCGCCGGGGGCAAAACTCTACACCTTTACCGCCATTGTCTTTGGGGAAGAGCGGCGCCCCGATTAAGGGGTTGGCTGTATAGCCTCACTCGGCGCCGCCAGAAATTTTTCCAGGCGCTGATGTATGGCATCGTACTCAAAGTTATCCGCCTGTTCCCGAAGCCACCGTACAAGTTCTTCGCCGGTTTCATAGCGGAATTGCTCCAGTTCTCCCACAATCTTTTCAATTTCATTGGTCCTGTATTCTGAACTGACAACGGATAAATTTTGCAGTAACTCCCTGTCGGGGGCCGTTTTCTGTTTCCGGATAGTTTCCGGCTGAACAGCTTTCCATTCCGCAATTTTGGCCGTGAGTTCCGCCGTGAGCGCCTGTACCGCTATTTCCAGCGCCCCATGATGGGTACGCACAAAGTTGACATCCCCCCCTTTGGAGGCTGTTTCCAGATCCCGGGCCATTGCGGCGATCTCGGGTGCGCAAATGGTGCCGCAGGAACCTTTAATCCCGTGTACCTTAATTGCGTATTCCGGCAGAGCCCCTTCGATGAGGGCGGGCATTTCATTCAGAAGTACGGGGATATGGGTAACAAAGGACTTGATGACCGGCATATAGGCGGCAAGGTTGTTCCCATAGAGAGTTTTGGCTGTGGGAAGATTGATCCCTCTGATGGATTCTAAGAACTGGTAATCAATGCCGGCAGTATCATTTGAAGCCTCTGCTTTTTCCTGTACCTGTACCTGTTCTTGCTTCTCCTGCTCCGCCTTTTTTAAGGTCTCCACACTCTGTTTATCCCGCACCCACTTGTTTAGCGTCATATCCAGTTGCTTAATATCTATAGGTTTTGAGATGTAATCATCAAATCCGCTGTTCAAAAACAATTCGCGATTCCCTGCTATCGCATTCGCCGTTAAGACGACAATGGGCACGTTCCGGGCGTATTCGGTTCCTATCTCTTTCCGAATGATCTCGGTTGCCTGCATCCCATCCATTTCGGGCATCATGTGATCCATAAATACCAAATCGTAGTGGACGGACTCCTTTCGGATAAGCTCCACGGCCTCCCGCCCGCTGACGGCCGTATCAACCTGTATGCCGTAGGGCATCATCAAGCCTTTGATCACATCCAGATTCATCATTACATCGTCCACTACCAATATCTTCCCGTAGGGCATGTACGACCGGATGATATTCCCCCGCCGGCTCCGGTCCTCATAAAACCGGAAACTCTCTAACTGATCCGCAATTTCTTTTCCAATGGGGGTTCCGTCTTCTATACCCTGGGGCAGCCTGACCTCGAACACACTCCCTGCCCCATATTCGCTTTCTACCTTAATATTCCCTCCCATCATCTCTACAAGACCCTTGGTGATGGATAAACCCAAGCCTGTGCCCTCAATCTTCCGGTTTATCGTTGTGTCTAATTGGGTGTATTCAACGAACAGCTTCCCCAGTTCCTCCTTCCGTATTCCCTTTCCCGTATCCCGTACCTTAAAGTGCAGCCACGCGGTATGTTCCTGTTGTTCCCAGTTTATTTCCAGGACGACCTCTCCCTTCTCGGTATACTTTATAGCGTTTGACAACAGGTTGTTCAGAATCTGTTTGATCCGCAGCTCATCCCCAAATAAGCGTTGGGGAATGGTATTCTCCAACTTCAATTTAAATTCTATGGGCTTGGAACCTATCCTCACGATATTAAGTTGAATTGTATCGTTGATTATCCCCGCAATGTCATAGTTTACCGGTGTAATTTCAAAATTTCCTGCCTCAATTTTTGATATATCCAGAATATCGTTGATAATTCCCAAAAGACTGGAACCGGAACTGTATATTTTTTCCAGATTAGCCCGTGTTTTGAGGGGGATTTCATCCTGGAGTTCCACTTCAGAGAGGCCGATGATGGCATTGAGGGGGGTGCGGATCTCGTGGCTCATTCTGGCGAGGAATGCGCTTTTCCCCCGGGATGCGGCTTCGGCCACCTGAGTTTGCTGTTCCAGTTCCCTGGTACGCTCCTGTACCGTAGCTTCCAGGTTCGCGTTGGTTGTTTCCAGAGCATTGTTTATAAGATCAAGCTGATTGAACAGATTCCCGAAGCGCCGGGCCAGAACAACGGTGGTAATTAAGGTGAATATAAGAAAACCTATCTGGCTGGCATTTATACGGGAGTAATTCAGAGAAAAAGCAGCAATGATATCGATAATGCAGCTTACGGACATAACTATAGCGCCGATAAATATGTTCCCGGTATGGGATTCAAAAAGGGTGGACATGAGAACGGTAAAAAATAATTTTTTTCCTGTTTTTTTCAGCTTTCTATAAACCGACCGACAGAAGGCATACAGCATGGTATACCCGGCAATATACACTATATAAATGATGGTAAATCTTTCCCAAAGGTACAGGATGTCTTCCCCAAAGGAAAGGGAAAATCCCGCTTGGGCGATAGCGAATAAAAAATAGAAGGCTCCGTAAATTTTATTGAACAGGCTTACTTTCCCGAAATTCAGGTTTTCCATGAAGGCATCCACGAGGGGAAAAATCATAAAAATACAACCGAATTCAAGCCGGTAGGTAATATTGGTATCGGGGATAAAATTATAGATCGTACTGGTTCTTAACAGTAAATAAAAACCTGTAAGGATCGAAAAAAAGCAATAGTACAGATTATACCTGTCCCGAGGCCGGTTTAAAAAGATCAGAAAATGGTATATCCCCACAAAAATATAGATTCCGCAGAGGGCTATCAGAAAACTTTCGTTGTGGTCCTTTTCAATAGTCAAATAGTCGTCAATATAATAGGGCCGTCCGTAGAACATACCCGTAGAGGCGTAATTCGGCTCTCCTACAATACGGAAGGCGAGGATATTGGTTCCCCACATAAAGAGGTTTCTGTTCAAGGGGAAAAAAATATGACGCCACGCCCGGTGGGATAGTATTTGCCCTTCCGCATCCCGGTGCATTTCAGATTTTACCGGTATTCCGTTGAAGAATATTTCCCAGTTATCCCCCAGGGACGCTAAATAAATACCCGGCTGGAAGAAGCTGTTTGTATTGAGTTGGTACAACTGGTATTGATCTATGGTAAAGGGGATTATTATGGTATACTCCTCGTCGCGCTCCCGAAAGGGGGAAAGGAAAGCCCGTTTGGGTGATCCGGGAAGATCGAAATCTTTAACTCTTATTAATCTCTCCTGACTCGGCTTGATGAGCTGCCATGCCTCCGGCGCAAGTCCCGGATCGCTGATGATATCCTTCAGATCAAAACCTTTCTTTAAATATGCCGGATAGTCCCCCAGATTAACATACAGGGGCCATTTTTTTCCATTTGATTCGGGCGTGGGAAAGATTATTTCTACCCAGACGATCAGAAACAATACGACGAGCAGCAGCACCGGATAGAACATTCTAAAAGTAAATTTCACCATACGTTTCCTGGAACATCAAAAAATATAAACTACCCTGAAACACCCGGACAGTACATGAAAATTGCCCGAATTTTTTTCTAGTAGTTTGTTGCGCTTCAGCGCGACAGGCTGCTAGGGGTACGTGAGGTACTGTTAAAGCATCCAAATTTAGAACCGCAACCTATAGATGAATCTTGTTACTATAATCCTGTTGTTTACAATCTTGTTGTTTGTAGGCGGATCCTATCAATATATACATAATATAATATATAACGCGAAAAGTAACTATAGTTAAAGTTTCCAAAGTTCATATTTTATAAACTATTATAGAGGGACGGGTTGATTGAGGGGGCGCCGGATCGTCCGCCCGGCCTCCTCATTGAAAGACGCTTACCGATAGGTTCGGGAGATCTCCTTAAACTGATCCTGAATTGCAAGCATTGCATCGGTAAGGATAGGATCAAACTGGGTGCCCCTGCCTGCGGAGATGATGCCTATGGCCTTCTCAAAAGAATACTCTTCCTTGTAGACCCGCGTGTTCACCAGGGCATCGTATACGTCGGCAATAGAAGCGATGCGGGCGGAAAGGGGGATGTCGGTTCCCCCGATGCCCTGGGGGTAGCCTTTCCCGTCGAAACGTTCGTGGTGGCAATAGGCAATATCACGGCAATGTTTCAGATAGATAGAACCCTTGCTGACCGCCTTCATCATCTCTTCAATGATATTTTTACCGACCGTGGTATGAGTTTTCATAATTTCATACTCTTCCGGTAAAAATTTGCCCGGTTTAAGCAGTATATTATCAGGAATACCTATCTTGCCTACATCATGGAGGGCCATGGATTTAAAGATAACATCCGGTTCCTGGGAACGCAGGTCATCGGCGCACACTAAGTCTGCCGATAGAATGTATTCAATCAGGGCCTTGCAGAAAAATTGAGTCCGTTTTACATGGCTGCCGGATTCCAGGTTGCGGTATTCAATGATATTGGCCAGGGCCTGAAGGGTATTGTCCAATGTAGCGGTATTCTCGGCTGTTTTTTCGGCTACCATCTGTTCCAGGTTATCGCTGTAGTTTTTAAGCTCAACCTGGTTCCGTACCCGTAGCTTGACAATCTCCGGCACAAAGGGCTTGGAGATAAAATCCACCGCTCCGGCAGACAGGGCTTCGCTTTCCGAATCCATCGTCGTAATAAAAATGACCGGTATACGCTTCAAAGCATCGTGAGACTTCATAATCTTGAACATATTATACCCGTCCATCACCGGCATAATGATATCCAGCAGAATTATTTTAGGGAGAATCTTGGCTTGATAGAGATAATCCAAACCTTCCTGGCCGTTACCGGCAGTAACGATAGTGTAATCATTCTTGAGTATCTCTTCAAGGATCATCCGGTTCATCCCGACATCATCAACTACCAGAACAGTAGGTAAATTATTTCCCGCTTCAAGAGCCATATTGAGCTATCACCTTCTTTATCTCATCTATTGTAGTATCATAACAGACCTTAACGGCTTCCGGCATACCAGGTTTTACATCTTTTGCCTTAATCTGAACCTCAAAATCCTGAATCCTATGCCACAGCTCAATAAGGGCTAAGTTAGCGGCGGCTCCCTTAATGGTATGAGCTTGTTTCTGTGCATTTTCATAATCACCGCTTTGGACCGTAACGAGAAGTTCGTCCATATTCATATCATTGATGAATTTACCCAAAAGTTTGGTATAAAGTTTCTTGTTGTTCATTACCCGTTTAAGCGCATCTTCAATATTCACATAAACTACATCATCCGCCATATTAGTCCTCCGGCTTTGTAAAGAAATCCCTAAAAAAAATATACGTTAAGTCTACCAGTGAAGGAATAGTTTAGTCCATATCTTTCGCATTATACAGCACTATTTCTATTTTGGAAAGAGGAAAGTGCCGAATATCGGGGAAGATGTCGAAGAAACCTCTAAATTTGAGAATTTTAGAGGTTCCCCCGACGTTAAATCGGGCTTGACGGCACAGGACTCTTAGCAGTCCTGACAATCGGGATTTTTTTTGCATAAAGCGGGCCAAAGGTCCGATGCAAAAAAATCCACAAGCGCGACAGGCTGCTAGGCAAACGGATTCTCGGTGGGGTAGAGCATACCTTTCGGCTGGTTGAAGGCTATGTCCTTAACGCCGAGATAGCTGAATACGGTATGGAGGGCCTTACCGTGCTTGCCGAAGGCGACGCCGCCGTGGTGGGGGTAATGTTTAGCAATGAGTACGTGGCGGTAGAATCTGCCCATTTCAGGGATAGCGAACACGCCGATACCGCCGAATGAACGGCTCGCAACGGGGAGGACTTCGCCCTGGGCTATGTAAGCCTGGAGCGCGCCGTCCGGGCCGCCGTGCAGGCGGAAAAAGGTAATATCGCCGGCATCTATGTCGCCTTCCAGCGTACCGCGGGTAAAGTCGGGCGTGCCGCCGTTCTCCAGGGTGCGGTTCTGGATAAGCTGGAATTTAAGCGCGGTGTTCTTTTCTTTTTTGAGCTTGCAGAAGGGCGTGTTGCCGCAATGGAAGCCCATAAACACATCCTTGAGGGTGTAGTCGAATTTGCCCTTGATGTCCTCTTCGTAGAGATCCTTGGGCACGGAGTTATTGATGTCAAGGAGGGTAACGGCATCCCGGCTGATACAGGCGCCTATATACTCGCTCAGGGCGCCGTAGATATCGACTTCGCAGCTTACCGGCATACCGCGGCTTGCCATCCGGCTGTTGACGTAGCAGGGAACAAAGCCGAATTCCTGGGGAAAGGCAGGCCAGCACTTGTCCGCAAAGGCAACGTACTTGCGCGCGCCCTTGTGGGCCTCCGCCCAGTCCAGCAGGGTAAGCTCGAACTGCGCCATCCGGGGAAGGAGATCCGGGTACCGGCTGCCCTCGCCGAGTTCCTGCGCCATGTCGTTTACCACATCGCTTATACGTTTGTCGTCTTTGTGCGCCCTGTAGGAAACCAGGAGATCCAACTCGGAATTTTCTTCAATTTCGACGCCTATATCGTAAAGTCCCTTGATGGGAGCGTTACAGGCAAAGAAATCCTGGGGGCGGGGGCCGAAGGTGATGATCTTAAGCGCGGAAAGGCCGATAAGGGCGCGGGCTACCGGCAGGAAATCCTCCGCCATGAGGGCTATATCTTCGGGATCGCCTACGGGATATTCGGGGATAACAGCCGGTATTTTGCGCAGCCCCAGGTTATAGGAACAGTTGAGCATACCGCAGTAAGCGTCGCCGCGTCCGTTGATAAGGTCCTTGCCGGTATCCTCAGCTGCCGCTACGAACATGACCGGGCCGCAGAACAACTGAGCGATGATAGTTTCAGGCGTTTCAGGCCCAAAATTCCCCAGAAATACAATAAGGGCGTTGCAGCCTGCGGCCTTTACCTCTTCTACCGCCTTTACGGCGTCCTTCTCGTTCTCCACGGTGGTCTGCGCCTCAAACACCGAAACGCCCGTTCCGGCGCACGCCGCGGCTACAGCTTTCCGGCGGTTCTGCGACAGGGACAGCACAAAACAATCGCGCGAGACCGCGATGATCCCTAACTTAACTTCAGGAATATTCTGAATCATACAAACCTCTCTTGATACTAATATGAGTATATGTTGTCCCAGTTCATTTGAATTGTCAAGTTTATCGAGAGATAAAAGAGCCGCGGGGATGATTCCGTGAGATGCCGGGTTCTTTGAGAAAACGCGCCACATACAGAGGCCCTCTGCCGTCCGCCGTGTCAGGCAGGATGATTCTGCCGTATTCGGTCGCTTCGCCGTCTGAAAAATCGGGCCTATCGAGAACCGCGCCCCCGTATTTTTTAAGCAGACGGGAAACGACCCCGTCATTCTCTATCGGGTTAAGGGAGCAGGTGGCGTACACCAGGGAAGCGTTTTCCCTGAGCAGCAGAAAGGCGGCGGATAGCAGCGCCCATTGCCGGACCGCAAGTGAACGGGGGCGGGCTTCCGTCCACTGTGCAAGATATTTTTCGCTTTGAACGATGTGGCGTTCGCCGGAACAGGGTGCGTCAAGCAGGATGGCCGCAAAACGTCCGTGTTCGCCCTGTTTGCCCGCAAGCGCTGCCGCATTGAAGCCTGAAACCCGTACCAGCGCCCTCTTTTCAGCGCTTAGATGGCTGTCCAGCACCGTTACCAGCCGTCTCCTCCGTTCATTCGACGGTTCATTGGCAAGGAGCCTGTGCTCTTCCCCCATACGCGAAGCGATGACAAGGCTCTTGCCTCCCGGAGCGGCGCAGGCATCCAGAATAAGGCCGGCTCCGCCTAAACGGAGTTCCCCCGCGGCCAGCACGGAAGAGCGGTCAAGCGGGTAAGGCAGTTGCAGTCCTTCGGTATAGAGAAAAGGCTCCGGCGTTTCAGTAAGAGCCTGCCTGAGAGCCTCCCACCGGCTGCCGTAGATATTCCGGTAATACGCTTCAAACGCTCTGTTCACCATTCCCTATTTACCCTTACGCAGATGACCGGGCGGTATACCGTATATCTTCTTAAACACGCGGCAAAAATATGCCTGATCCTGAAAGCCCGATTTGAGGGCAATTTCCGCAATGCTTTCATCGGTCCTCTGGAGCAGCCCGGCGGCTATGTGTATACGGCAGCGGTTAAGATAATCCCACAGCGATATGCCCATCTCGCGGCGGAAGATACGGGTAAGGTAATCCTCGCTTACATTTACCGCTTCGGCAAGTTTCCAGCGGGAAATATGGGAATGGGCGTACTGGTTAAAGTAGAGCAGGGCCTTTTTTACGAGCGCTCCGGTATGGGGCGGGAGCATTTCGTCTCCTGAAACAATGGCCTTAACCCGCTTCGCAAACTCAGGCGATTCCGCTGCGGATCGGTGGCAGATGATAAGCCGCGAATACTTGCTGAGCGCAAGGACATCCGCCGGGGATTCGATTTCTTCGGGGATCATGATGACGGGAACGGCAACGGTGATCGGATGGTTCCGTACCATTATAAGGCTTTCGATGTTAAGTGAATAAAAAACAATGAGAGAAGGGCTGATCTCCGCAACGGTTTCGTTAAATTTTCCCATGGAATGTATGCGTATCTCCTCGCCGGCATCAGGCCAGACCTTCTCTTCCATGAGCCCTATGTAGAGAATGTTTCTTTTCCGCGAGGAGCGCATCTTATTTTCCACCGCCTCAATGATGCTGTTGCCGGAAAAGCCTTTGCCGTAAAATAGAAAGGGCAGTCCCGCAAATTCGCTGCGGCGGTTAAAGGCGGATATTGTTACCAGGTTTCCCCGGGGAACTTGCAGGTTCCCGCCGGAAACCGCGGAATCCCCCGTGGAGCTCCGGTCGGGAAAATCGGCATCGTTCCAGACGATACAGGCGGTTTTACCGGGAACGGCCTGGTCGGGATCGCAGACCAGGGGAAGCCTGAAAAAATTTGCGGGAACAAGCGCGGGGTCGGAGAGCGCCAGTATCCTGTCCTCGGGGCCGATTACCCGCTTGACGGCATCCCGTCCGGAAAGCGTTGTCCAGGGGAGCAGTACCGCGCAGGAATCGTCTGAGCATTTAAACGTTCCGTTGTGCAGCAGAATGATCCGTTCCGCAAGCAGCATACCGTGTTTTCTGCCCGCCGCGGTTTTACCCTTGCTAAAGTTGACGGCAATGCCGCCGTATTCAAGTTCGGCTGAAACCGCGCCTGAGAATTCTTCCCGGATAAGGGAAAAACATTCCGCAAGTTTGAGTGTATCGCCCAGCAACAGGGGAAAAGATCCGGCGCCGGGCAGGATATCCTCCAAATCGAAAAGCTGCCTGTTCAGGTACGGTTCGTTGATGCGGGCAAGGGTAAGATCGATAAGGCTGCCTGTCTCGGCTTCCCGCTTGGCGATAAAAGCCTTTATCTCCGCTATCCCGTCGATTATTCTTTGATCATGCGCCGCCCTTTGACCGTCTACCGCCGTTTGCCCGCGTTCTATTTCCCTTTCAATATTTTCAATTTTTTCCATAAGCCCGGCAAGCGGATCGTAGAGTTCATTTTCCACTATTTTAAGGAATTCCGTCTTTGCCCGTTCCGCCTGCTCGGCAATTTTCTTCTCGCGGATTACTTCCTCAAGCAGCGCAATTCCCTTAAGCGCATAGCTGACGGCCGAACGTAGTTCCTCAAAGATAAGGCCGTCAAACATCGGCACCGTATGCACAAAGTACCCCAGCGACTGATTCTCGATAAACAGGGGTTGTACCATATAGCTTCCGCCGCTCACTTCATCGTCAAGAGACGCGGGCAGAAGACGGCTTGCGGGGAAGCGCTGTTCACGCAGAGGGCTGATCCCTTTAAGCGAAAAGCTCCCCACACAGGTTGAGATGTTTTCATCGGCGTAGAGTACAATCGCCGCAAACGTGATACCTATACGGGGGAGGTGCCTCGCAAGGCTCAGGATCAGGGCATTCCTGTCCCGCGTCCCCAGCAGTTCGCATTTAAGCGAATTGAGCGCGGCGTGCCGGTTTTCCTTTTCAATCTGAATCTGGCCTGAAAGCCGTTCCTGTATGCGGAAGATGGTTCCGTATATTGCGGGCCCCGTATGCAGCAACTTTTCGGCGGGGATAAGGCCCGAATTAAAAAGACGCCCTGCCAGCCGGACGAGGGCTTCCAGATCGCGTTTCTCGTAGAAAAAACGGATCAGGGCTTTTTCAAATAAATTGAAGAAACCGGCTTCGCCCTTTAAGTCCTTTACATAGAGCGCGTGTATCAGCGGCAGTACCCACGCATTAATATCGGCGCCGTCCAGCTTTAATTCCCCGGCTATCCATTTGCTCAAAGCGGCGGTCAGTTCCTCCCGGTTCTTTGCCCCAAGCGCGGCTTTAAGGTATTTATCTTCATGCCCTTTGTTTCCACCGCATAGATCCGCCGGGGGCATACCCGCCTGAACATTCACCGGCATATAGAGATTCCCGCATCCGCAGGATTCCCTTACCACAATATCCATATCGAGGGTTAGATCCCCGGTCGTATCGTCGGGGCCTTTTTTCTCTAAAAGTTTTAAGAGAATACGGAACGATTCGTTGCATAGTTCCTCATAGGGCATGTGTACGGTCGTAAGCGGGCTTTCCAGCAGTTTGCTTTCGCCTGAATTGTTAAAACCTCCGGCATGGTAATCCGCCGGGATATGGTAGCCCTGCCCCGCGAAATAATTGACCGCATCGAAGACCATCATGTCGCTTGAACCTATAAGCGTGTCGAAATCCCTACCGGGGATAAGTCCGCGTTTTTCAAATAACTGCGCCGCGGCCAGGTTCCCGCTGTCCCAGTTAAAGGGATCGCTTATCAGACTCCCCTTTTCAACAGCCGGCGCGGTTTTTCCGGCAACCCTTTCCCGCATGGCGCCGCCGGTATTTGAAGCGCCGCAGCCAAGGCCCGCCTCCTTCAGCGCGTCAAGATAACCGTGATACCGTTCCAGGGCCGACGGGTGGAAATCGGGCCCCCGAAGAAAGGCTATCTTCCTTGCGTGGTGAACCGTAATGAAATGCGAAACCAGCGCCTTCATCCCCTTGTACGCATTGAACGCCACGCAGGGGTGTCCGGGAGATTTGTATACCAGTGTAACATAGGGCACGGGATCAAAGCGCGTATGGAAAAGATCAAATTCTTCTCTTTGTTCCGTATAGTGTATGCTCGAACTCCAGCTTACAAACCCGTCAAGGTTCTCCTTATTGATAAGCGAATACACCGGATTCCGCAGATTCTCCGAATCGGAAAGCGCGTTCAGCCTGCCGCCCGGAAAAATAAAGAGGCTTACATTTTCCGCCGCCGCCGTTTTGATAAAGCACGGACATACACTGAGGGATGCCCCGGTATGTATGGAAGCCAGCGCCAGACCTATACGTTTCTTTACACCGTACATAGTATTCATTATAAAGGGGAATAGGAACGCGGTCTAGAATAATTATGAGGCAACGCGGGGTATTGACTAGATTGATAATGTTTTTTATATTTATCTTGCTGATTGAGTATGGCATTGACTGTTTATCTGCCGGTGGGGATTCAAATTCTCTCTGGAAAAGAATGAATGGTTATCAGTTTCAAAAATAAGCCTACCGACAGCCATTTATGGTGAAAAGAACCTTTGAATGATCGAGCGATCCAAAGGCCCCTTCGTCTATTGGTTAGGACATGAGATTCTCAATCTTAAAAGAGGGGTTCAATTCCCCTAGGGGCTAAAACAAATTTTTTATGCAACCTTACGGTGCATATTTTCAGGCGTTTCATAGTTAAGGGCCAGATGGGGCCGCATGGTGTTGTCTAGGAACATTGCCTCAGTAACCGCCGTCGGCGCCTGCTGCTTGTTCAGAAACGAACAGCCACGGCCATATTCCTGTTTCACTATCCCGTTCGGCATGGGCGTACCCTGATGCCAATTATTTTTCTTGTATAATTCAAAAAAATAGACAAAATCCTAAAAAAATCATACAATTTCTATATGGTTACATAAGGAGCAATAATAAATGAAGAAACCCGTTATTTCGCTTATCATGCTTTTGGCCCTTATCTGGTGTGCAGACGCCCAGACTGACGATGTATGGTATACCTTTCAGCTAAAATACAGTGATACCAGCATCTATGCCATGCTTGTTTTTGCGCCGGACGGCAATATTACACGCGCTACTGAACAGATAGCACTGAGTATCCGGTCGGATTTAAACGCCATCGGAGAGGGGAATCTAAGCAGCCGACAGCGGCAATGGGTCCAGTCCCGGCTCGGCAAGCTGGAACAACTCAAGCAGTATACTGATGACCGCGGCCGCCGGTATCTTGCCGATTCCATAAACAATGAAATTAACCGGCAGCCCTGGGCCCCCAAAAACAGGGACGTACAGGCTTCCGACTCCCAGACGGTAAATACCCTGCGGCGGGTCCCGCTTCCTCCGGTACGGCCCGTCCCGGCTCTTCCCCGGCCTGCGGTACCGTCCCGGCAGGCCGATAAACCGGATGCTTCCCAACAATCCCAGGTCCCGGCTCCCCCGGCACGGCCCGCTCCGGTTCTCCCCCGGCCTGCGATACCGTCCCGGCAGGCCGATAAACCGGATGCTTCCCAACAGACCCAGGTCCCGGTTCCCCCGGTACGGCCCGCTCCGGTTCTTCCCCGGCCTGCGATACCGTCCCGGCAAGCCGATAAACCGGATGCTTCCCAACAGACCCAGGTCCCGGCTCCCCCGGCACGACCGGCGGCTCCCCGGCGGGCTCCAAGTCAGTCAATACAGCCTCAAGGACCGGATACACCGGAAGCGGTTCCGGCGGCTTCCGCACGGCCGTCTCCCCCTGTCCGCCGTTAAAGGGTGGATTGTACTATTGAACATAATCCTCTTTGAATACCGCGAGGTAGGAAAGCCCCTTCCCCGCCGTGATGAACGTACCGTGCATCTCCTCAAGGTCCTTCATAAAAAACAGGGGGATGTCTTTGAGGCCGGAGTTCTGGGGGGCTATCTGGGGTTAGGGCGTATCGAGCAGATCAAACTGGACGGCAGCCTGTGTTTTTCCCTTGACCTTCAGGAAGAACCGCCTCCCCGCGTTCCTGTACGGATAGCAGCCGGTTTTTCGCGGCCCATACAGATAAAGCGTTTTCTGCGGGATCTTTCCAACCTGGGTATAGAGGCTATCGATCTGATTGGAACCGACCTGGGGGAAAAGAGCTATCAGGATACCAAACTTCTTGCGGACGGCGGGGCCAGGGCGGCGCTTATTGAGGGGGCTGTGCAGGCGCGCGATACCCGCCTCCCCCGGCTGAACGTCTACAGCAGTCTTGATGACTGGCTTGCTGAACGGCCCTGGGATATAGGTTCCGGTCAGACTCTGTCTGAAAAAGCAAACCGGACGGGGAGCGGATTACTCAGCGCCCGGCACGGGCCAACCCTGATTGCCGCCGATAATGTCCGGCCCGAAGGTTCCCTGGCTTTGCTCAGCGCGCCGGGTAAGGCAATGGTTGTCTGCATAGGCTCGGAACGGGGCTGGACCAATCGTGAACGGAGCCTGCTCGAAGCAGCCGGTTTCCTGCGGCTTTCCATGGGACAGCGGGCCTTGCGTACCGAGACGGCCTGTGTTGCAGCCGCGGTACTGGCTATGGAAAAAATAGGAAGATTGGATTAGGATGTCCCTATGAATCAGGATAGGATTAAAGAACAGCTCCTCAGTCTTGAAGACGCGCCTATGGACTTTACCCTTATTTTTTCCGGTAAAAAGAGCAAGAAAGTAAACGGCCTCTACAAGCCCGATACACGGGAGATCGTCATTCACAACAGGAATTTTAAAAACGATGCCGGGGACAAAATCGACGATAATCTTCTGCTGTATACCGCTATTCACGAATATGCCCACCATATACACGCCTGTTTACAGGGCGGGAAACTTTCCGTCCGCGCACATTCATCAGAGTTTTGGGCTATCTTTCACAGGCTTTTGGAAAAGGCGGAAGTCCTGAATATATACCGGAACGTCTTTCAATCTTCACCGGAACTGGTTCAATTAACCGAATTGATCCGTGCAAAATACCTTACAGAAAACGGCAGTACGGTAAAGGAATTCGGCAAGAATCTCCTGAAAGCCCATGAACTATGCCAGGCCATAGGGGGCCGCTTTGAAGATTATATAGACCGCGTCCTGGGGATTCCCCGTATAGCGGTAAAAACCGCTATAAAAATGCACCAATATAACCTTAACCCATCCCTTGGCGCCGACAATATGCGCTACCTTGCAGGTATTTCTAACGAGGCAAAGAGGAACACGGCGGCGGCGGCTCTTCTTGCAGGCAAAAGCCCGGATACGGTAAAGACGGCAACCGCAAGGAAACCTCCCCAGGAGGACCCCAGGGTTACGCTGGAAAAGGAAAAATCACGGCTGGAACGGACAATTGCCGCGCTCACCAAAAGGCTGGAAGAAGTAAATCAAAAACTGGAAATGTAGGGGACAATGTTGCAAAACTGTCGTTAATAACCAATGTCAACAAGTTAAGGACTTTACCCTGTGGGAAAACTGTGGTAAAGTAAAAACTGGGAGGGAAGATATATGGGAAAAAAACAGCTACAAGCAGCCGTAAAGTCCTCGAGGCCCTGAAACATCTTATCGAAAGCCTGGGGTTTTTCAACCGGGCACGCAAAAGCCCAAAGGATTTCACCCGGAGAAGAAAAATGTCCTTCAAAGCACTCATCTATTTTCTCCTGAGTATGATAAAAGAAAGTTCTCAAAACGCCCGGGAGCGGTATTTCTGGAAGACGGGCGAAGTCATCCGCATGACCCAGCAGGCATTCAGTGCAGCGCGGTAGAAGATCCAGTATGAAAAAACTGTTTTTTGCCGTGCTGATTATGGGCGCGGTCTTTTCCGCCGGCGTGTTTGGGCAACAGAAATACGCGCTGATTATCGGCAACGCCGCGTATACAAACGTAACGCCGCTCCGGAATCCGGTGAACGACGCCGTGGATATGAAGGAGGTATTGGAAGGCTTGGGCTTTCAGGTGGAGCTTATTACCAACGGTACCTACGGCCAAATGGAGGATGCGGTGGTGCGCTTGCAGCGGAATTTGAGCGGGGCGAGCGGTTCCTACGGAATGTTCTTCTATGCGGGGCACGGCGTACAGTCAAACGGCGAAAACTATCTTGTACCCGTAGACGCCGCTATAAACAGTGAAGCGCAGCTAAAGCACAAGGCCGTAGCCTTGCAGTATGTGCTTGATGAACTACAGGGGGCGGGCAACGAACTGAACATGGTTGTTTTGGACGCGTGCCGCGACAACCCGTTCAGTTGGGCGCGTGGCGGCCGCAGGGGCTTGCAGGTGGTTGGCACCCAGCCTGCCGGAAGCATCATCGTGTACGCCACCGGCGCGGGTAAAACCGCGGCGGACGGGGAAGGCAGGAACGGGCTTTTTACGGGCCAGTTGTTGCGGAACCTGCAAACGCCGGGCTTGAGCGTGCGGGACATGTTTGACCGTACCGGCGCAGACGTGCAGCGCGTCAGCAACAACCAACAGACGCCCGCCGTATACTCGCAGTTTTTTAGGACCGCGTACCTTAACGGAAGCCCGCAGGAAGCGCCGCAACCCGTACCGGAGGGCCTTGAGTGGAAGGTGGAACATGACGCCGTTACCATCACCAAATACCGGGGCACGGCCGCGGCCGTCGTGATACCGGCAAGCATCGAGGGCAAGCGGGTTACGGCGATTGGGGAGTATGCGTTTGCCTCCTGTAGCAGCCTGAGCAGCGTAACGATCCCGAATAGCGTTACCAGCATTGGGGATTATGCGTTTTCCGGGTGCAGCAGTCTGAGCAGCGTAACAATCCCGAACAACGTTACCAGCATTGGGCTTGGGGCGTTTGAGGGGTGCCGCCGCCTGAGCAGCGTAACAATCCCGAACAGCGTTACCAGCATTGGGGATGCGGCGTTTGCCGGGTGCAATAGCCTGCCGCCCAGAACAGTCGCCGCTCTGGCAAGCCGGTTTGGAGCGGGGGTGTTTGGGGACGACGAGTAAATAAGGAACCCGGGAGCAAGCTCCTGGGTATCTCCGCCGGAATTGCACTGCTCCCCGGATCTTTGGTATACTGTAGGCATGAAACAGAACACGCTTGAAAATGAAAAGGGCATCCTGCTTGCGGCCCTGGAACACGGGGAGCTTTCCCCCGAGGTAAAGGCCGGTATTATCAAGGCGGCAGACGGCAGGGAAGTGCTGTTTACCACGGATAGGGACGCGATAGAACAGAATCTTGACAGGATTGAAATTATCTTTGACACCGTACCATGGGATATGCTTCACCGTATGCCCCTGCTCCGCTGGGTTCAGGTTTGGTCCGCCGGCGCGGACCGCCTGCTGGCATACCCTGAGTTACGGGGACTGCCTTTTATACTGACGAATACTTCCGGTATGCACGCGGATCAGATAACCGAGCATATCCTGGGGATGATGCTTGCCTGGAACCGCTGTTTTGTCCGGGCATTTGCCGCGCAGAAAAGACACGAGTGGTTCAGGCCCCGCGAGCATGAAATTTCCGTACTGCGGGGAAAAACCATGCTGATAGCGGGTTACGGCTCCATAGGCAGGCAGATCGCGCAGGCGGCTGTAACATTCGGCATGAAGGTAACCGGTATACGCCGCCGCGTACCGGACACGGGCATGGACGGGGCCGTACAGGTTGCGGCCTTTTCCCGCCTGCCGGAACTGCTTGCCGGGGCGGATTTTGTGGTCAACCTGCTCCCCCTGACGGAGGAGACGAGGGGCGTTTTCGGTAAAGATCAATTCAACGGCATGAAGGCCGCCGCGCTTTATGCCGGCGCGGGCCGGGGCAAGACAACCGACGAGGAGGCTCTGATTGAGGCCCTGCAGACAAAACGCATAGCGGGCGCCCTGCTGGACGTAACCGCAGAGGAGCCTTTACCCTCCGATTCGCCGCTTTGGGATATGGACAACGTGATAATCACCGGCCACTATGCGGGTATGCACCCCGATTATCATGGCATTGCCCTGGGGATTGCACTGGACAATCTGGGCAGGTATGTCCGCGGTGAGGCTATGCTCAATGTGGTGGATAAAGAAGCGGGGTATTAAAGGAGGGAAGGGGGTGGCCCGTTGAGTAAGGAATAGATGCGTAGCCTGGCAGGGGCATGGGGAAAAAGAAGGACAGGCGGCCGCCGTGCGACATTCTGGTAGTGTTTCGTATCATCCTCTACGAGTATATGCAGGGAATCTATTCGACCCGCGGCATAGCAGAGGTATGCAGGCAAAACACCAGTTTCATGCGGCTGCTCAATGGGAACCCCCCTCCGTCCCACGGGATGATAAATCTGTTTCGGAAGCACATATTCAGTATGGCGATAGAAACGCTCTTTTATGAGCTGGGACAATTTCTGGGACGGTGCGGGAGGCGCAGGCGAACCGGCACACGGCAGTATGGCGGAAGAACTTGGATAGATACGAGCAGGTAACTGCGGACGCGGGCTATGAAAGTGAAGAGAATTACGGGTATCTTGCGGAGCACGAACAGCGGGCGTATATCAACGACACCTTGGAATGTGGGCAGGGATGAGACATCATGGCGTCGTTCAATACTCACTTTGTCTCCCTGTTTGCCGATCTCCCGCCGCTCCTCTATGACCCCTATGGAGCGTATCGTTTTCCAATCAGGATGCCGTACAATCAACCATGCCGCATCCCCCGTTACGGCGTGTTTCCGCCGTTCAAGCCGCCCGTGATCCACCTCAAAACTCGTGTATGCCTGTACCCCAGCCCCGGGATGTTCAAAATCAACGTCCTTGAAGTATTCTTCCACATCCGCTTCTAAGGTTCCCTTACCCAAGGGAGGGGTAATACAGATGAGAGGGAAAACCTATCGAGTACAATTAACGGCGGAAGAAGAACGGGAGTTAAAGGACATTATAAGTAAGTGCGTACATCCGGCGCGACAAATAACCCGCGCCCGGATTTTGCTCTTGCTGAATGAGAAAACAGGCCGGGAAGGGAAGCCGGTTAAGATACCGGAACAAACAGAAGTGGCGCAACAGTGCGGATGCCATACTCTTCTGGTATATCGGGTAAGCAAACAAGATGTACAGGAAGGGCTGGGACGGGTGCTGAACCGGAAGAAACGGGAAACACCACCGGTTCAGGCCAAAGTGACGGGGGAGGTAGAGGCGAAGATCATCGCGACAAGCTGCGGCGAGCCGCCTGCGGGGTATGGCCGGTGGACGCTGAGGCTGCTTGAAGAAAAAAGCAAGGTAGTACTTGGTATTGAACTGTCGGACACGACCATACGGAAGGTGTTAAAAAAAACACCGCTGAAGCCGCATCTGAAGGACTGCTGGTGCCTAGCGCCTAAAGAAAACGCGGCGTTTGTGGCCAATTATGGAGGATGTGCTTGAGGTCTATCACCGGCCATATAACGAGAGGCGGCCGGTTATCTGTATGGACGAGCAGGCGGTAGGTGTCCGCGTCCGGGCAGCGGACGAGGAAGGACTGGGCGCGAGAAGTAAAATCGATAGTGAGGGAACAATATCCGGATGCGGAAAAGGTGGTGTTGGTGATGGACAACGCGAACCTGCGGTTCGAGAACACCCATACGGTTTCGTCGTTGTATGAGAGGTTTCCGGCGGCGGAAGCGTTTGGGCTGGCTCAGAAGCTGGAAATCCATTATACGCCCAAGCATGGCAGTTGGCTGAACATAGCGGAGATAGAGTTAAGCGCCATGACCAGCCAATGTTTGGAGCGGCGGATAGACACGCTGGAAAAACTACCGGGAGAACTTGGGGTATGGCAAGGAGAGCGGAATCAGAATCAGAAGACGGTGAAATGGCAGTTTACGACGGAAGACGCCCGGATAAAACTTCAT
>JAISNI010000033.1 GCA_031276295.1 Treponema sp. | reverse complement strand
CTGTAGCCGGGCAGGCGCTTACCGCAACCGTAAGCGGGGTAAATGCCGATGGGGGCATATTGAGGATGAAAGGAGTAACCCAATGAAAAAACTGCTAACGACAGCCCTGCTTTTGGCGGTGGGCATTATCCTCTGCGTAGGTTGCGGAACCACCGGTTCTACGGGCGGACAGGAAGCGGCTTCGGCCCCTGTTTCCGCGGAGCAGTCGACGCCAGAGCAGGTGGCCCTGTTTACCGGCGACGGTGGTAAAGGCATAAGCCTTGCCATCCTGGCTCCCAAAGCCCAAGGTTTAGACGACGCGCAGACGTACATTCCCGCGCTGGTGCAGGGGGAATTTGTCAGCAATTTTACCGGCTATTCCGCCATTTCCGTGCTGGACCGGGAACGCCTTGACGAACAGTATGCCGAGATACTTTCCGGCTATTACGATGAGGACACGGAAGCGGGCAATGATCTGGGGCATCTGGTCCCCACCGACTACATTATGGGCGGAAGCATCCTCAAAACCGCAAGCGGGTATGCCCTGCAAATGTCGGTTACGAAAACCAGCGATAAAACAACCCTCTGTTCGTATTCGGGGACCTGCACTTTCGAGGAACTGGACAACCTGACCGGGGTCCGCCGGACATCCCTGGACCTTCTGGCAAAAATGGGTGTGCGGCTTACCGCACGGGCGCAGGGCGAGCTTTCCGGCGCGGCGGCGGTACACGAGGTGCAGGGACAGACCGCTTTGGCGCAGGGCGTTACCGCCCAGCGGGGCGGCACTGTGGTAGAAGCCCTGTCCTATTACTTCCAAGCGGCAAGCTACGATGCATCCCTGATCGAGGCGGCAAGCAGGGTCAACATTCTTTCCGCTAATATTACCAGCGGCAATATGGGGGAGGACATACGGAACGACATAGAGTGGCGCGACCAGTGGAGGGCCCGCCTTGCCGAGGCCGAGCGGGTCTACGCGGACTATATGAAGCAGCAGCCCCGCTATTCCCTGGTGTATGACGTAAATCTCAAACATGGGGAAACCAATTATTCGAATAACACGGTGCCGATAAGCGGCGTAACCCTCGACCTGGTGCCTGACGCGGCGTGGTTTAACGCGGCGGGGAGCGTGGTGCGGGTGATCAATGTGGTGCGGGAAGGTCTTTTGGCGACCAAGCAAGCCGGGAAGTGGGGGCTGGACTGGCCCCGCAACACCGTGGGGAATTCCCCCTTCGGCGGACGGGATCAGCGCTTTGAGGTGACGGTGGAACTGATGAACGCGGAAGGCAAAACCATCGGGAGCGAGCGCATAACGATGTCAAGCGGCTATGACTTGGAGTGGGCGGACGGCACGCTACGGCGGTTCATACCGCGGCTGCGTGGCGTCCAGCATCTGGGATTCAACCGTGTGAACGCCTACGATATTACCGATAGCCTAACGGTCAGAATCGCGGGCATTGACGGGGTGGACGCCGAAACCGCGGCGAAAACCAAGGGGATCAACATTCTGAGGGAAGCGGAATACGCGCGCCTTCCGGATGTGGGCGCGGGAGTGGACAGCCGCGCCCTCTTCCGCTTGATGCAGGAACTTGAAATAACCTACCGTTCGCAAGCGTACTTTCTCGTCTATACCCGCGACGGTAGCAAAGTTACGCCAACTGTACCCGCTGGTTGGGCAATCACCGGTTATAAAGGCGCCGGCGGAAGGCTTGTTATACCCGCCAATATCTTTGGTTGTTCATTAACCGCGATTGGCAACGTGGCTTTTGCGGAACAAGTTTCTTATGGGACTTCTTGGCAGATCAAGGGAAAAGGGTTAACCAGCGTTGTCATCCGCGACGGCATTACCGCTATTGGTGTACACGCATTTGCCCACAATAATTTAACCAGCGTTGTCATCCCCAACAGCGTTACCGAGATTTATGGGTCTGCATTTGCCGTCAATAATTTAAGCAGTATTGTCATCCCCAACGGCGTTACCAAGATTTATGGCGATACATTTTTCGGGAATCCGTTAACCAGTATTACCATTCCCGGCGGCGTTGATCTTGATCGCGATGCGTTTGGATCGTTTGGACTCTCAATCGGGTTTGTATCCTTTTACAACAAGAACGGGAAAAAGGCGGGGACCTATACGCGGCCCGACGCCAAGTCCAAGAAGTGGACATACCGGCCGTAGGGGGGCGGGACACAAAGCGCGCGCCGGTTTTGGCGTAACCTCCGGCATAGCGCAGCCCTGCGGCGTTTGATACCACGGCATTATCCCCCGCCTTGCGCCCTTCCCGGCGCAAGGCGGGGTGTTCCTGGGACAAAATAATTTTAAAATTACTGGGATACAGTTTACATATACAGCGTACAGATTCCTATTCCGGGCAGAAGCACGACGATTTACAGAGAACAAAAAAAGTCCCTGCCGCATTGTCCGTTCTGCCGCAGGGGCGTCTTCTTTTTAATTATTAGACAACTCCGAAAGCGGTATAGGTTTCGGCGAATCGTTTTCACCTTCGATGCGGGAAAGCTCTTCCATAAGTTCCCTCCCCCGTTTCGAGAGCCTCGCCGGAATCTGCACGATAAGTTTGATATAGAGGTTTCCGCGATTCCCGGTCATGTTGCCGCCGGAAGGGACGCCTTCGTCCCGAATACGGAGAAGTTTGCCGTTTGGGGTTCCCGGGGGTACTTTTACCTTAATAGTCTTATTATCCAGGGTTGTTACATGTATCTCAGCCCCAAGTACAGCCTGGGTTATCGAGATAGGCACCGCACAGTAGAGATCGCTTCCTTCACGTTCAAAATATTCGTGAGGTAATACCCTAAAGAATACATGCAGATCGCCTGTAGGCCCGCCGTTGTTACCGGCATCGCCCTGACGGGGAATGATAACCCGCCGGCCGTTTTCTACCCCCGGCGGGATGCTTACCATTATTTTCTGCTTTTTCTTCTGGGTACCCGAACCGCCACATTCCTTACAGGGCTGCTCGATAATATAACCCTCGCCCCCGCAATTGGGGCATGGAGTCGCAACCGAAAAGAAGCCCTGGCTATGACGAACTTGCCCCGAACCCTGGCATGTAGGGCACACTTTTTTCCCCGCGCCATTGGCTGCGCCGGACCCTTTGCAGGCAGGGCAGGTCTCGTTTCTGGCATACTGAATCTCCACCTTGGTACCAAAAACCGCATCCTTAAATGAAATTTCCTTATCAAACCGGAGGTTGGCTCCTGCACGCGCGCCTCCGGGGGCGGAAGATCTTCGGGTTCCGCTGCCAAAGAATGTTTCAAATATACCGGGGAAATCCCCAAATATATCTTCAAACCCGCGGAAGGTTTGAGAAAAATCCTGAGACCTTCCACCCATGCCCTCTACACCGGCAAATCCGAATTGATCATAGGCGCTTCTCTTCTGGTCGTCCGCGAGAATTTCATAAGCCTCAGTAGCTTCCTTGAATCTCTCTTCCGCTTCTTTATTTCCCGGATTTTTATCCGGATGACATTGAATGGCTAGTTTTCTATAGGCCTTTTTTATTTCGTCTTTACTTGCGCCTTTCTGCACACCCAGAACATCATAGTAATCACGTTTTGCCACCGTCATACCCTTTTTAAGTTAAAAGAGAAGCATAGCAGCCTGCTGCACTTGTGGATTTTTTTGCATATTCATGCAAAAAATCCCGATAATCGGGGCTGCTTATGCAGTTTGCAAGATATAAAAATTCACTTTCGTGAATTTTTATTTTGCGCTGAAGCGCAACAAACTGCTAGACCATTCCAATAGCACATCCCGGCCTCTGCTTCTCTTCTAAACTTTTTACTTATTATCATCTACAACTTCATAATCTGCATCTTCTGCACTTTTGCTGCTACCCGTCTGGGAAGTGTTATCCCCTCCGGAATAGCCCGCAGAATTGGCGCCGGCCCCCTGCTGAGTACCAGCCTGTGCGCCTTGATTCTTATAAATTTCCTCGGCGATCTTGTACGAAACCTGCTTCAGGGCTTCTGTTTTGTCCTTGATAGTTTGAATATCACCGCCTTCAAGGGCCTTGCGCAATTCAGCAATGGCTTCTTCCGATTTTGCCTTATCCGCGGGGTTGACCTTATCCCCCAGATCCTTGATGTTCTTTTCGGTACTGTAGATCATGCTGTCCGCTTCGTTATGGACCTCGGCCTTTTCACGCTCTCGCTTATCCTCTTCAGCATGGAGTTCCGCTTCCTTAACCATGCGCTCTATATCAACATCGTTAAGACCGGAAGAACTCTCTATTCGTATCTTCTGCTCCTTACCGGTCCCCAGATCCTTTGCGGACACATGCACGATACCATTGGCGTCAATATCGAAGGTTACCTCTATCTGCGGAACACCCCGCGGAGCAGGCGGAATACCGACCAGGTCAAAACGGCCCAAGGGCCTGTTCTGATTGGCCATTTCGCGCTCGCCCTGGAGTACCTGGATAGATACCGCCGTTTGGCCGTCTGCCGCGGTTGAGAATATCTGACTTTTCCGGGTAGGTATCGTGGTATTCCTGGTGATTAATTTGGTCATAACGCCGCCCAGGGTTTCAATACCCAGGGAAAGGGGCGTAACGTCCAGAAGGAGTACGTCCTTCACATCACCGCCCAGGATGCCGCCCTGGATTGCAGCGCCGACCGCAACTGCTTCGTCCGGGTTAACACCCCTGTTGGGTTCTTGCTTAAAGAGTTCCTTGACAAGCTGTTGTACCGCGGGAATACGGGTAGAACCGCCGACAAGGATAATCTCGTCAATTTTATCGGCAGTGAGCCCCGCATCGGCAAGAGCCTTACGACAGGGTTCCTTGGAACGTTCAAAGAGGTCCTGAACCATCTGCTCAAATTTCGCCCGCGTTAAAGTTTTTTGAAGGTGTTTGGGCCCGCTTTGATCCGCCGTAATAAAGGGCAGGTTAATATCCGTGGTCTGCATGGCAGATAGTTCTATCTTTGCCTTTTCCGCCGCTTCCCGGAGACGTTGCAGGGCCATTCTGTCCTGTCCCAGATCGATGCCTGTATCCTTCTTAAACTCGGCTATAAGCCATTCCTGGATGCGGCGGTCAAAATCGTCGCCGCCCAAATGGGTGTCACCGTTGGTAGATTTTACTTCAAAAACCCCCTCCCCCAGTTCCAAAATTGATATATCGAAGGTTCCGCCGCCCAAGTCATAGACAGCGATAGTTTTTTCCTTCTTCTGATCCTTGTTAAAACCGAAGGCCAGGGATGCGGCGGTCGGTTCATTGATGATACGTTTAACTTCAAGGCCGGCGATTTTTCCCGCATCCTTGGTTGCCTGGCGCTGGGCATCGTTGAAGTAGGCCGGTACGGTGATAACCGCCTCGGAAACCGTTTCCCCCAGATAATCTTCCGCGGTTTTTTTCATCTTTTGCAGGATGAAAGCGGATATTTCCTGGGGGGAATATTTTTTCCCGTCAATATCTACCCGCACATCATCTCCCTGTTCTCCAACACGGTAGGGAACCAATTTCATCTCGTTGCTTACTTCCGCAAACCGGCGGCCCATAAAGCGTTTTATAGAAAAAATCGTGTTTTCGGGGTTTGTGATCATCTGGTTTTTGGCCGGCTGCCCCACAACCCGTTCCCCCTTAGAAGTAAAGCCTACGATTGAGGGAGTGGTACGCCCTCCCTCCGAATTCTGAATGACAATAGGCTCGCCGCCTTCCAGAACTGCTACACAGGAATTGGTAGTTCCCAAGTCAATACCAATTATTTTACCCATTTTGTTTAAACTCCTTTGCATTAAAATTCCATGTAAAAATGTATACTTTATTCTTTCCCCTACATATATGTGAGGGCCTGTTCCTGGTTATTCAGAATTTGCTCTCTTCATTCATTTCCCTCCGCATTTCTAACCTCGTTTTCCGGCATGAGCACTTTTACCTTTGCGCTTCTAACTACCCGATCTTTGAGGGTATAACCCTTGAGAAAATCTTCCTGTACCGTAGGCTCGCTGACCTCCGGGGATTTTTCCATCATAATGGCCTCGTGCCGATTGGGGTCGAAAACTTCCCCGGCAGAATCGAAGCGTTTAAGCCTCCACTTGTTCTCAAGCTGGGTACTGAGGCGCTTTTCGATAAGACTTATCCCCTCGCAGAAATTAGCAAAATCTACCGGCTGCTGCTGAGACGGGCTGTTAGAACCCTCCGCGGACTTGAGCGCCCGTTCAAAGTCATCAATAATGGGAATAAGGTCCAGAAGAAGGCTCTGATTGGCAAATTCAATGGCATCCTGTTTTTCACGGTTCATCCGCTTACGGAAATTTTCAAACTCCGCCGCCTTTCTCAAGTATTGATCTTTGACTTCCGCAAGTTCCGCTTGCAGGGCAGCTATTGTTTCTTCAGGGCCGACGCCCTCTTGCGCCGCATTGGTTTTCCCGGCCGCCTCTTCTGCCGGATTGCCGCATACCGATGCGGCATTCAAACCCGCATCGGTTTCCGTCTGCGCTGAATCCGCTCCTTCGTTCTGCTTTACCCCGTTATCCTCAGAAACGGGCGCCTCATTCCCGATATTTTCCGGAATTTCGGTTGTTGTTTGTTTCGACATGATCTTTACACCTGCGCTTTTAAAAATTTCACTGAATTAAAAATACATAACGGGAATACAAACGTCAATAGAGTCTTCAATTCGGAATATGAGATACAGCACAGGGCATCAAACCAGGGAAAGAATCCCGTCAAGCTGTAGCCTGATGTCGATGGGAAGCGTGGCATACAGTTGTAGGAACTCAAGAAAGGCG
>JAISNI010000030.1 GCA_031276295.1 Treponema sp. | reverse complement strand
ACCTATCCCCGGACAGGAGACGCAGGCGTACTACGCCGGAGCGCCCTTTGCCTAATAAGAGATTCAGGTGAGTCTTATATGAGAGAGAGAGAGAGAGAGAGAGAGAGAGAGAGAGAGAGCAAAAACCGTGCCAAGCCGGACGAATTTGAGCAATATCAGAGAAAATTCGTTATTTTTTTCCGGGCTGTGCAACATGGGGAAACTCTACCATGCGGGGGGCAGGGGTGTCAACTAAAAAGGGGTCATAAGCAGGGCAACGCGCCTCATTGACAGAATCCCGCCAATAAGCCATAATTGAATATGGAAGAACGAGTTATTTTCCGCAACATATCCCCTATCGATCACCGCTATTCAATATCCGAACACCAGCTATACGAAGACATGGTTCCCTGGCTTTCCGAGGAGGCTTCAATCGCCGCCTGCGTGAAGGCGGAAATCGCCCTGGTTACGGCGCATCTCAAGGTACGCGGTAAACTGAGCGGGGAACTGAAGGCCGGCCTTGAGGGGCTTGCGGGCAGAGTGGACCCGGCGGAGGTCTATGCCGAAGAGGAGAAGACCCGCCACAATATCCGCGCGCTGGTGAATGTGATAAAGCGGAAGGCGCCCGCCGAAGCCGCCCCCCTGGTTCACCTTGGGGCGACAAGCGTAGATATTCTGGATACCGGCCTCTCCTGGCGTATGAAGGGCTTTACCCGTAACGTGGCCCTGCCCCTGCTGAGGAAACTGGAACTGCTGCTCTGCGCCTTTGCGGAGCGGGAGGCGGAGACCCCCCAGGTGGGCCGTACCCACGGCCAACACGCCGTACCTGTTACCCTGGGGTTTGCAATGGCCGAGTACGTATCGCGCCTGGGTAAATCCATCCTTGAAATTGAACGGCTTGCCGGCCGGCTGAAGGGTAAACTTGCGGGCGCTGTCGGCGCGTATAACGCAACCGCCATGATAGTCAAAGACCCCGAGGAACTTGAGCGCGTCTATCTTGCCGAACTTGGCCTTGAAGCCTCCGAACATTCCACCCAGCTTGTAGAGCCTGAATACCTCCTCCGGCTGCTCCTGGAGTTCAACGTAGCCTTCGGTATTATTGCCAACCTGGCCGACGACCTCCGCAACCTCCAGCGCAGCGAAATCGGGGAGGTTCGGGAAGGTTTTGCCGAGGATCAGGTCGGATCGTCAACCATGCCGCAGAAGCGGAATCCCTGGAATTCCGAGCATGTCAAGAGTCTCTGGAAGGCTTTTTCACCGAGAATTGTGAGCTTTTTTATGGATCAGATAAGCGAACACCAGCGGGATCTGTCCAATTCGGCAAGCCAGCGTTTTATTGCCGATTATGCGGCGGGTTTCTGCCTGGCGGTCAGCCGCATGGCCGCGGTTGTCGAGGGCCTGGGCGCGGACCGGGACAGGCTGCTTGCCAATCTGAGGGGGGGAAAGGGCGCGGCATCCGGTATTCCCGGCGGGATTCTCGCGGAACCGGCCTACATACTGCTTGCCGAAAGCGGCGTCTCCGATGCCCACGAGGTAATACGGAAGATCACCTTAAAGGCGGAGCGGCAACAGCTCAGTTTTGCCGATGCCCTCGCGGGGGAAGCGGAGACCCTTGCCCGTATCGCCGCAAAAATGACCGAACTGGGGCTTATTGACGGCGCGGACAAGGCGCTTTCCTTCTTTGAAAGGCCGGAACTATACCGCGGTCTGGCGGTTAAGAAGGCACGGGAACTGGCCGCCAAATACCGGAAATTAATGGAAGATCGGAAGGCGGAGGGGCCCGGAGGGACGTAGAACGTTCCCCATCCTTTTGATCGTTTCGGGTTACCGTTTTTATGGATTATTTTTGTAAATAATGCGCGGTTATGAGCAGTCTCTGGCTGCACGCCGCTTTAAGTTTAATTTTTACTCTAAGTACGAGGGGGATGTATGTTTCCGGAAGCTTATTCCTATGATGATGTGCTTTTATTGCCGGGTTATTCCGAGGTACTGCCCAAGGATTGCAAGGTAAAGACCCTGCTCTGCGCCGATATAACGCTGAATGTGCCTGTTATTTCGGCGGCTATGGATACCGTTACCGAGGAAAAACTTGCCATTGCCATTGCCCTGGAAGGCGGCGCCGGTGTGATACACCGGAATCTAAGCCCCGAGAAGCAGGCGGCGCAGGTTGCCGCCGTGAAGCGGTATCTGAACTGGGTGATTGAAGCGCCGATAACCGTAAGCGCCGATGCGCTGGTGCGGGATGTCAAGGTGGTGATGAATCGCTTTAACGTTTCCGGGATGCCCGTTCTGGATATTGACGGCAGGCTGCTGGGCATAATCACCAACCGCGACCTCCGCTTCTGCCGCGACGATTCCCTTGCGGTAACGGATGTGATGACGCGGAACCCTGTGGTGGAACAGGGGGAGCCTTCGGTTTCCAGTGCGCGGGAAAAATTCGACAAGCACCGCATTGAAAAGCTGCCGGTAGTGGACGAAGAAGGACGGCTGACCGGGCTTATTACGGTAAAGGACATGGAAAAACATGCCCGTTATCCCCAGGCGGCTACCGACAAGAGCGGGCGTCTGATTGTCGGGGCTGCGGTCTCTCCCCAGGATTACCTTTTAAGGTTACCCCTCCTTAAAAGCGCCCGGGTTGATTTTGTGGTTCTTGATACCGCGCACGCCGATTCCAGGAATGTGATGGATGCGGTACGGGGCATTAAGAAGAAATTCGATATTCCCGTCATAGCCGGAAATGTGGCGGTACGGGAAGGTACGCGCAGGCTTATTGACGCGGGCGCGGATGCGGTCAAGGTAGGCATAGGCCCCGGTTCAATCTGTACTACCCGTATTGTAGCGGGAATCGGCGTGCCCCAGTTTACCGCAGTCTGGGAATGCGCCGAGGAAGCGGCCCTGTACGGCATACCGGTTATTGCCGACGGAGGCATTAAATTCTCCGGTGATATTACCAAGGCCATAGGCGCCGGCGCAAGTACGGTTATGATAGGCAACCTCTTTGCGGGGCTTAAGGAAGCGCCGGGCGGCCAGATCATCTTTGACGGAAGAATATACAAGGAATACCGGGGCATGGGCAGCTTAGGGGCCATAGCCGACGGCAGCGACCGTTACCAGATATCCAAGGATGAAGAGCCGGTACCCGAAGGTATAGAAGGCCGCGTTCCCTACAAGGGCGAACTGCGGGATTTTCTGCACCAACTTGTCTCCGGTCTCCGCAAGGGAATGGGCTATTGCGGCTGCCGCGACATTGAAGAACTAAAGAAATACCGTAAGTTCTGCCGCATAACCGCAGCCGGCTTTAAGGAAAGCCACGCCCACGATATTACCATCACCCAGGAAGCGCCGAACTACAGCCGTTTATAGGGGAATCCGTCAAAACGGGGAAGGCGGTCTTCATTTTCCCTTGAATACAAAACGTATCCGCGGTAGTATTGCTTATGGCCGATCCCGAACTGGTAAAGACGCTTGATTATATCATGAACCGCTGCGACGAAGCGGCAATAGAAGCGGTGGCTGCCGCGGTGGTACGAAGGCGGCGCGATCTGGCCCTCTTTGGGGGCAGGGATAAGCTGCCCGATCCGAAGAAGTGGGCCCAGGACATTACCTCCCAAATGAACATAGGCGCGAGTATAGACGGGGTAAAAAGCATGGTCAGGAATATGGCGGTAGAGATCATCAAACAGCACGCGCCGGAACTGACCGCGGGGCAGATAGCGGAGTTGACGGATGCGTGGATTCCCTCGGGCGGGGAAGAAGCCGCCCCGCCCGGTATGAACGCCGATCTGCTGGAAACAATGGCCGCCCAGTTTGCCGCCTTTTCGCAGGGAAGGATGAGCCGGCAGGAGGATCAAAGCCTCCGTGATCAGCTGGGGGCCTGGCCCGACCGTTACTGGAAAGCATTCCCTCCGGTAGTAAAGCTCGTCATCCGCGATTACTTAAAAGGCGAATTCGGCGAACAGGAATTCCAGGACAAGCTGAGGACGGCCCTGTCCATGCAGGGAATATAAAGGTATTCATTTTGATCAGGATCACGACTGGTGATTCGGATCAGTCGGATCAGTATAGAAGAATCAATACAAACTACGTCCGGTTTGCGGCGCTTCGGGAATACGTCAAGCAACACGCCGGAACGGGAACGCCTGGCAGTTTGTCGCGCTTCAACGCAACAAACTGCTGGAATACCGGCGTCCCTTTACGCTTATCTCCAATACCCGGCATTCCCCAAGTTAAAGCCCGTTAAGATAGTCTATGCTGTCCTTGGCGCACTCAAGCGGGGTCTTTCCGGGGGTCGGCTTATCCTGTTCAACCACAACCCAGGAGGCTCCGGCCTCTTCGGATGCCTTGAGTATGGCGGGAATATCCTGTTTGCCGCTGCCTACGGCACGGAACTCAAAGCCTCCCTTGGCATTGGGATCGGCTTTTTTGGCAAGGCCGATAAGCTCGTACATATTTTCCGCTTTAAGGCCCTCGGGCATGAAGAAGTCCTTGAGGTGCACAACCGGGGAACGCCGCTTGTAATTGAGGATGTACTCGGCGGGGTTTACGCCGCCGATATTGACCCAACAGGTATCGATCTCGGTCTGGAGGAGGCTGGCGGGAACGGTATCGTAGAGATCGTCCAGCGCGTATTTCCCGTTGTACAGCTTGAATTCAAAATCGTGGTTGTGATAGAGCAGGACGGCGCCCTTCTTGTTTACAAATTTGCCGAGGTTCACGATACACTTCTTTACGAATTCGTAGTTGGGACCGGTGCTGCGGTCGTCGTCGTTCAGGTAGGGGATAACGATAAACTTGCAGCCTATTTCGAGATGGCTGCCGATGATCTTAGCCGGATCGGCTATCATATCACGGTAGGGCACATGCGCGGAAATTGCGGTAAGCCCCGCCTTGTCAAGCCCTGCCTTAAATTCCGCCGGTGTTTTACCGTAAAGGCCGGCAAGTTCGACATACTTATAACCTATACCGGCTACCTGTAGTAAAGTTCCTTCAAAATCCTTCGCCAGTTCTTCACGCACATTGTAGAGCTGAAGCATAATCGGAAGCATAATTTTCTCCTTGTATATAATATTACGAAAATTATCTATATTTTTACATGGAATTAAGAATTAATCAACAACTTATTTTAAAAGCTTCAATTCGGAATATGAGATACAGCACAGGGCATCAAACCAGGGAAAGAATCCCGTCAAGCTGTAGCCTGATGTCGATGGGAAGCGTGGCATACAGTTGTAGGAACTCAAGAAAGGCG
>JAISNI010000016.1 GCA_031276295.1 Treponema sp. | reverse complement strand
CCCGCCCGGTAACTCGTTCCCTCAACTGTCCCCGTCAAACCCGCGGCATCAGGATCGTTTGACACGCCGGAATAAATCCGGTAACTCATGCCCTGCCCCACCGAATCCCAGCTTAATTCTATCGCGTCGTAGCTTATGTTTCCCGCCCTCACGTTCTCAGGCGGCTGGGGCAGAGGAGTTGTAGCCGCCATTACCGCCTGTCCTGTACCACTATCAAACGGCCCTTCCTCGGCGCTTACCCAAAAATAGTACACTGTTCCCGGCTTCAGATTATCCGCCCGGTAACTCGTTTCCCCAAGTGGCCCCGCAAAATTCGCGGTATCAGGATTGTTTGACGTGCTGGAATAATACCAGTACCTCACGCCCTGCCCTGCCGAATCCCAGGTTAATTCTATCGCGTCGTAACTTATGTTTCCCGCTTTCAGGTTCTTAGGCGGCTGCGGGGGAGCAAACGCCACTTTTACAACACCCCGGCTGGTGATGGTTACCTTCCGGCTTATTTCCTCTCCGTCCGCAAATACCATACGGATCCCGTATACCCCCGGCCGCTCAATCGGTATCGTATAAGTGTCGTTATCCCACAGCGCCGCGATTTCTTCCCCCTCAAAATAGAGCGCCCCTCCAAGCGCGGTGCTTACCTCTATCCCGATGCCCGCCGCGCTCACCCCGCTTTTCGGCCGCTGCGATCCCGCCTGCGCCACTTGCCCGCCCGCCGCCGACATTCCCTGTACAAATGCGGCAACCAGCGTATTTATCCCCGTGTACAGTTCTCGGGAACCTCCGCCCATAAAATCGTTGGCGCTGTGGCTAAACTGCCCCGTCGATACGTCAAGTATCTTTACCGTTACCGCGTAGTCCGAACCCATCGCGTCCACCGATCCGGTAACAATGTAGCCGATGTTCTGCAGTTGCAGTTTTTTTCACGTTTTCCGCGCTTGAAATACTTGCTTACCTGAATCCCCTGGTTGGCAAGCAGGTGATCTATCTCCGCGCGGGTGATTATCTGGTATTTCCCCGTGGCAACCATCTGCGATTCCACCAGGTTCCGTACCGTCAGGCTGTCCGCCTTTATCTTTTCGGTACTTACATTGGTGCTGAACTCCACCCCCGCCAGCCGGGGTAACTCCTGTCCAAAAACAATACCGTTGACGGCCAGCAGCAAAACCCCAAACCATAAAACCATCTTCTTCATACCAAACTCCTTATATCAAAAATTTCTTCTCCATTTTTCATTCTTCACTCCCTAATTCCCCGTCAGCCCTTCTTCTATGCTCTCTTTCGCGTATTCCCGCGCCGCACGCACCCCTTCAACCATTTCCTCCCCCGCATCCACCGCCGCGCTTGGGTCGATCAGCTTTTGCCGCGCCGCCTACGCGATCAGGGCATGAACCACCGCGGACGGTTCGATTTTTTCCACCACCCCCAGGATGTCTTTACGGGCAAAGCGCACCAACACGTAGGCGATACTGTCCAGCCGCGTCTTAAAGTCCGAGGCGATGGTGGCCGCGATGTTTGCCTGAACGTTCTGGGTTGCCCGCTGCCGGGCCCGTTGTTCCGTTGCCGTCTTTGCCGATATTCCCACGTTGTAGTACCATGACGATACCCCCGTAGCGTTGCGCCCGCGGCCGTGTTTTCATACCGCGCCCTGCCCCCTTCCAGGGACCGCGTTATCCAGAGCGGACGGCCCGCGTTGACGCCGGAGGGTGTAAACGCCATCTTTTTGTGAACTGTTCGGTACTCTCCAGCAGGGCGGTATACACCGCGAGGACTTCCGCCTTTTCAATGCTTGCCGCCCGCACCGTCAGGTTGTAACCCGATTTTCGGATCGGGGTATGTACCCGGCCGATATAATAAATTTCCTGTCCAACGAAGAACCTCGGAGCTTGCTCCTGGCTTCTTCATTTTGAGGAAATTTTGGCACATAAAAAGTAAGTGCTGTTGCCCTGCGACAATTTGACATTGAATACAAATTGTACTAATATAAAGATATAATGAAGACCCTATCAAGAGTTCGGGAAAACGCCCACTTTTATATAGATGCGCAGAATGAACCCCGCCTCCGCGTTGAGCCGGGGGAGTCCTTCTGTTTGGAAACAATCCGCGCCGATAATATGTTTCTCAGCCGTGATCGGCCCTTTTTCAGGGATCACCGCGAGGTAATGGAAGTTTTGGCTAATCCGGTTACCGGACCTGTGTATGTCGAAGGGGCGGAACCCGGGGACAGGCTTGAGGTTCTTATCGAGGATATACGGCTGGGGGACAGCGGGAATGAGGGCTACTATACTTATGTACCGGGTCAGGGGCTCTTTGCCAACCGTTTTGTGTCGGAAGTCTTCCCGCCCGATACCTGTTTCTGCAAAGTTTCAGGCGATACCTTCCAACTCCGTTGCGGTTCAGGTAAATTTGAACTGAAGACGGAACCCTTTATCGGCACTATATGCGTTGCCATGAAGGGAAAAGTCAGCCTCTCCTATGATGCCAATAGAGAGATGGTAGGTAATGTGGACTGTCCAAATATTAAAAAGGGAAGCGCCGTTATCATGCCGGTCAATGTCCCCGGAGCGCTCCTTTCGCTGGGGGATCTCCACGCAAAGCAGGGGGATGGGGAACTCCTCGGCTGCGCGCTGGAATCGGACGGTGCAGTAAACTTGTCGGTAAATCTGATCAAAAAAGGCGATCCGCGGTTCTATGAATTGCCCCAGGTAAACGGGGACGGACGTGTCGGTTCGATATGCACCGTGCCTAACAATATTGAAGCGGCCGTCAAGGGGGCGGTTTACGATGTCATTAAAAGGCTGGAGGCGGCCCTCAAAATTCCCTTCATGGAAGCCTATATGATTGCAGGACTCTGCATAAAAATACAGATATGCCAGATGATAACCGGGGCCTGTACGGCTTATGCCTATGTGGATAACCCCATTTTTCATGCGGTATAACCGAGGCGTGCGAAAATTTCCCGTAACCTCTGTATTTTTTTAAGTTAAATGAATGAGAAAACGATCCGGTTTT
The DNA here is from genome assembly GCA_031276295.1 of Treponema sp. Classification (GTDB taxonomy): domain Bacteria; phylum Spirochaetota; class Spirochaetia; order Treponematales; family Breznakiellaceae; genus JAISNI01. The sequence goes on along the minus strand of JAISNI010000016.1, from coordinate 16,703 downwards.
AGTGCGGCCCTACTGTCCGCGGCCAACAGACCCGACGACGCCTGAAACCGGATACATCCCGCCCTGCCTTTCTTTCGCGCCGTACCATGAAGAACCCACGAGCCGACTTTGGGATATGCACCCGGCCTTCCAATCATGCACGGATCATCCGGTATAAAAAAACGACTTCTTCATCGTTTTTTTCTTGCGTGTGTTCCGTACCCGTGCTATACTATCTATGTTATGACAGGTGTCCGGTTTATCCATTATACCCCCTATATCCGGCATACGAGCGGCCCGGACTTAGGCAAACCCAACTCAGACTTAAAACAATCCAACTCAAAACCAGGCAAATTCAATATGGGTTTAGACAAATCCGTGTTGGAGCGCGGCGCGATTACCGCATTGCCGATTCAACGTATACCAGGAGGCGGATAATGTTGAAAATAACTGACTGGTTCCCGTAAGGTGGAATGAATAATTGGATTGAATCTGAGGATAGCGGGAAGGGTAGATAGGCCGTTCAGTAACTGGAATATTAAAGCCGGGAAACACCCGGTACATTTAAAACCGGTCGAAGAACCGGATATTTTTCCAAGGAGGATAGAGATGAAAAAGATTGCATTAGCAGCGGTTGTTTTAGTATTGTTTTCCCTGTTAAGCCTGCCCCTTTTTGCAACAGGGCAGCAGGGAAAAAGCGCGGGGCCCGTTACGGTGAATGTCGCGCTGGCCAACAACTATATTTCCCAGCAGTTGGCCAAGATTGCCCAGGCCGAATACAAGGCGGAAGGTATAACGGTAAATATATCGGTACTGCCGGAGAACGATCTCCGCCAGCGTCTTACCACCGAAGCCTCAACCGGGGGTACTACCTACGATATTTTCTATGTCGGCCCCTATGAAGCCCAGACTTGGGCGAAGAACGGCTGGCTTGAGAATCTGGAGCCCTATTTTGCCAAACTGAGCGCCGAGGAAAAAGCCTGGTATGACAGGGAGGACCTCATTAAAGGTATGCTCGATTCCGTATCCCTCAATGGACAGCCTTACGGTATTCACTTCTACGGTGAAGCGTCTTTCCTCATGTATAACAAGGAACTCTTTGCGGCCAGAGGGCTTACCATGCCGGAAGAGCCGACGTGGGATCAGGTATATGAACTTGCAAAGAAGATACACGATCCGTCCAAGGGGATTGTCGGTTTTACTATGCGGGGAACCCCCGGTTGGGGTATGAGCGGCGCACCCTTTGTTACTATGGTGAACGCATTCGGGGGCAGGTTCTTTGATATGCAGTGGAATGCCACGGTCAATACACCGGAGCAGAGGGGCGCTTGGGAGATGTATAAGAAGATACTCCGGGAAGCGGGGCAGACAGACATACTCTCCTATACCTATAATGAATGTATCGCGCTTATGTCGTCGGGCAACTGCGGGATGTACTATGACGCCACTTCTCTGGCGCCTCCGCTGGAAGACAGCACTTCCAAGGTAAAAGGCAAGATAGGCTATGTGGCGGCGCCCCATGCGAAGCTACAGAAGAACACCGCATGGCTGTGGAACTGGACCATGGGCCTTAACCCCAAGACCACGCAGGCCAAAAAAGACGCCGCCTTTAAATTCATGCTCTGGGCGACTTCCAAGGATTATGTACAGTTGGCATACAAGTACGACCCCACGGGTTCGGCGATCCCACCGGCCGCCCGGTCATCTACCTATAAGCTGCCCTTCTATGCGTCGGTACCCTATGCGGCGCCGACCCTCAAGGTGCTTGAAGGCATGGACTTTACCAAACCCTGCTACGATCCGGTACCTTATGTAGGGCTCCAGTACATTGCGATTCCTGAATTTGCGGATGCCGGGGATATTATGACACGAACCCTTGCCGACTATGTAGTGGATAACATCACGCTGGATCAGGCGCTCCAAAGGACGCAGCAGCTCTTTGAATCGGTGGCGAAGGACGGCGGTTACAAGAAGTAATCCGTTCTTAGAAATTATTCCGAACGGGAACGCCGGATTGGATTCAAAACCGGCGTTTCTCCGCCGGTTTGTTGTGTTTTCGCTTAAAATTACAAGCCAATCGAGGCTGTTTCACAGATTCGAGCTTGAAACAGCCTCAATATTAAAGCGTGTTTTGCCAAAAATGAAGTTTTGGCAAAGCACCGTGTAAGAAATTCACAGGTTTAACAGCCTGTTGCGATCTATACCCAGTGCCGGCCGGTGTAAAAAAGTACCGGACGGTTCTTTTATCCCTGTAAAGAATGGGAATCGAAAAGGTACTATATTATGAAGGCAAAAACCGATTACCGTTATCTCGTGCCCGCAGTAGTCGTTGTAGCGGTAATGACCCAGATACCGTTTCTGATGACGTTGATCTTTTCTACGCTCCGCTGGAATCTATCAAGGCCGGACATTCCCCGTACTTTCAACGGAATTGATAATTATCTATACTTTCTCAAAATAGAAGATTTTTCCGACCCTCCGGCCTTCTACGGCATTTTCTGGCAGACAGTTTGTATCACCGGCCTTACCCTGTTGCTCTGTTCTTTTTTCGGATTCCTCCTGGCCCTGCTCTTTGATCACCATATTCCGGGAATCAATATAGCCCGCACCCTGATCCTGGGGCCCTTCTTTGTCATGTCCACCGCTTCGGGGGTTATCTGGAAAACGACCATCTTCAATACCACATTCGGCTGGTATGGGGTTGTTGCCAAGGCTCTGGGCTTTACCCCGGTGGATCTGATAAGCTACCATCCGTTGGGAACTATCATTGCCCTTTTTACCTGGCAATGGATGCCTTTCTTTGTGCTTGTGCTCCTTGCCGGACTTCAGGGCCTGGATCCGGAGTTGATGGACTGTATGCGCATTGACGGAGTAACCTGGATACAGGGTATTTTCAGGATAAAGCTGCCCCTCATTATGAACCATCTGCGGGTTGCGGTTATGTTGGGCCTCGTGCTTATCATTAAGGAATTCGGGTTGATTCTGACCACTACCGCAGGCGGGCCGGGAACCCGTTCATATACGCTTCCTTACTATGTATATATGCAGGTTTTCAGCGCGAACAATGTCGGAAGGGCGGGGGCGCTGGCGGCAATGACCGTTATCCTTACCCTGATACTGGTGAACTTGCTCTACCGTTCAATCGAACGGCGCAATGCAAAATACCGTTAAGGTATATTTTTAGATACACATTAAGCGGAGGCTGGAAAATGCGGAAGAGGACCATTGAAGAAGTTCAAAATACCATAAAGATGCGTAATTTTTTAAAGAAATTCTTCATTGCCCTTGTCATCTGGGCTATAGCGATTTTTTATTTTTTCCCTATCCTCTATATGTTTCTTTCGGGCTTTAAGACCGAAATGCAGGCGGTTAACCCAGCCATATTTTTTAAACCTACGCTGGTAACGTATCAAAAGGTTCTGAGCGATCCTACCATGCACCAGTATCTGAAAAATTCCTTGTTCCAGGTATTTTTCGGTACGGGGATAAGTCTCTGTTTGGGAGTACCCGCGGCCTTCGCCCTGGTTTTCGGCAGATTCAAGAAAAAGGATTCTTCAGGAAAGTATTATCTCTGGTTCATTACCACGATTCTGCTTCCACCGGTAGCGGTTTTGATCCCCCTTTTTACCTGGTATCAGCAGTTCCGTCTTATCAATACCCCCTACGGCCTTCTGGCGGCCTATGTAGGCTTCCACATCCCTATGGTGGTCTGGATGGTTCATTCCTTTTTTTCGGATCTGCCCAAGGAAATTTTTGAAGCCGCCGAGATTGACGGATGTACCAAATTCCAACGTCTGACGCGGATCGCAATTCCCCTGGCCAGAACGGGGATCATTTCCGCAGCCCTTCTCGTCGCGGTGTTTATCTGGAATGAATTCTTCCTGGGTTTTAACCTTACGGGGAATCCTACCGCTACCCTGCCGGTTTATATGGCGCGATTCCGCGAACAGCAGGGTCAGTTTGTCGCCCAGCTTTCAGCTTCGTCTACCATTTCGGTGCTGCCGGCCATCATCCTCGGTTGGATGACCCAGAAAGCCCTGGTTAAGGGGCTGGTATCCGGCGCCGTAAAGGGATAGCCCGCGATGCCTTCTCCGGGGATTCTTGTCTACGATATAGGAACTACCAGCGTAAAGTCCGCGATCTTTAACGATGCGGGAACCCTCGTCGCATCCGTATCGGCACCCTATACAACCGAATACCCGCGGCCCGGCTGGGCAGAGCAGGATCCGGATCGGTTCTGGGAGGCCGCGGTCCGGGGAACACGGGAAATTCTTGCCTCCCCGCCGTTTTTAGAGCAGGCCGAAAATACGGGCGGCGGTATGGAGATTGCCGTTATCGGACTCACCGGCCACATGAACGGCTGTCTGCCGGTGGACGGGGAGGGGAAACCCAGCCATCCTGAATTGATCCATTCAGATTCCCGTAGCGGCGCCCAGTGCGCCCGGATCGTAGAATGTTTCGGTGAAGAGTACCTCTACCGGGAAACGGCAAACCGTACCAACGAACACCTTTCCCTTCCAAAGATGCTCTGGCTCAAGGATGAAAGGCGCGATGCCTTTGACCGGACGGCATGGTTTCTTAACTCTAAGGACTACCTCCGTTTTAAATTGACCGGCATCCTGGGGTTTACTGATTATTCCGACGCATCCCTTACCGGTGTATTCAACCTGGAAAAGAAAGCCTGGTCCGATGAGATCATCAATGGTTTAGGGCTTTCCCGATCCCGTTTCCCGGAACTGAAAAGAGGTGTGGAAACGGCAGGCGTCCTCTCCAAAGAAGCGGCGGCGATCCTCGGCCTTAAACCCGGCATTCCTGTGTCCACAGGCGGAGGAGACGCGAGCTGCGCAACACGGGGCAGCGGTATAGGCGTAGCCGGAGACGCCCAAGCCTATATTTCGGTAGGGTCCAGCGCCTGGGCTTCCCTGCTTGCTCCGGGCCCCGTTCACGATGCGGGACGGAGAATGCAACATTTCTATGACCTCGACGGCCAGTCCTGCAATGTCTGCGGCACCCTGCAAAGCGCCGGCGCCGCTCTGGATTGGGCCATGTCCCTTTTTACCGGAGGAACGCCCTCTTCCGAAGAATTCAGGCGGATAGAAGGCGAGCTTGAGACCTTAGCTCCCGGCTGCGAGGGGGTTATGTTCCTTCCCTACCTTATGGGCGAAAGGACGCCCCATTGGGACGCCGATGCCAGGGGCGTTTTTATCGGCCTGAGCCTTTCCAGCAGTCCCCGCACCCTGCTCAGGGCGGTATACGAAGGCGTCAGCTTTGGCCTTCGGGAGATCATCGAAGTATACCGGGACCTTGCCATACAGGTGGACAAGCTCATTCTTTTGGGCGGGGGGATTCGCAGCGCCTTTTGGAGAAAGATGATAGGCGAAGTTATCGGCAAGCCCATGCTGATCCATCCGATTCCCACCCATGCCATATCCTTGGGCGCAGCCCTAGCTGCGGGTGTTTCTATAGGTATCTGGGAAAACCTGGACGAAGCGGCTGCGCGGATCGATCTGAAATTTGAAGAAGCGGAAACGGGGGACCTTTCCCGTTATGATCCCTACTTCAATATCTATAAGGACATCTACCGGCGCTGTAAGCCGGTCTTTGAAGAACTGGCCGGACTGCGGGGGGATATGACTAGCAGTTTGTTGCGCTGAAGCGAAACAAACTGCCAAAGCAGCCCCGATTATCGGGGCTGCTAGGAGAGCCCTTGCATCGGAGAAATCGGGAAACGCCGCGGTAGAGCGAACATCAGGTGCGGTAACTGCGAAGCCTGCCGTAACAACACCGGCGAAAATACGGCGCAAACGTTTTTCTTCTCTTGAAGGCTTTGCAAAAGACGCCTATGATGTAATGGAAAACGGTGTAATGAAGACGGCAATCCTGCCGTAATTCATAAGAAAATGAAAATACACGCGATCCTGTTATCGCGTCATAAGGGGAATAAAATGGCTCAGAAAATTCTTGATCGTTTTAGACTGGATGGAAAGACCGCACTGGTTACAGGCGGCGCTCAGGGAATAGGACAGGCTTACTGTATAGCCTTGGGTGAAGCGGGGGCCAAGATTGCGGTGGTGGATATTAACCTGCCCCTGGCAGAGGAGACCGCCGCCGATCTCCTGAAAAGGGGTATCGAAGCCATAGCTGTAAAGGCCGATGTTACAAGTCCTGACGATGCTTCCAAAATGGTACAAACGGTTGTCGACACCTGGGGCAGCCTTACCATTGCCGTCAATAATGCCGGTATGGGCGCGTGGAGGGATGCGTTGACCCAGGAATTCAGCGAATGGCGGAAGATTATGGCCCTGAACCTTGATGCGGTGTTTGTCTGCGCGCAGGCTGAAGCCCGCGAAATGGTAAAGAAAGGATACGGCAAGATCATCAATACCGCGTCCATGTCCGCCCATATCTCCAATACCCCCCAGAATCAGTGCGCCTATAATACGTCAAAATCAGGTGTACTTCATCTGACCCGGAGCCTTGCAGCGGAATGGGCGCCCAAGAATATCATGGTCAACAGCATCAGTCCGGGCTATACCAAGACCGCCCTGGTGGATAAGCTCCTTGAAACGCCTGAAGGGAAGACCGTGTTACCCAAGTGGCTGGAAAAGATACCAATGGGAAGAATGGCTGTGGTGGAGGATCTCCAGGGAGCGGTGGTATACCTGGCATCCCCTGTATCGGACTACACGACCGGCACGGACATTATCATAGACGGCGGCTACTGCTGCTGGTAGGCGGCTCAATTTTCAGCCGCCCTCGGCATCTACAAGGGGGCGGCTGAATAATGCTGTCGGGTGTACGCAAAGTTTTAACGTTGAATTCCAAACTTCCCTACTCTACGTTCCTTAACTGTTCACGGATGTTTTCAAGGGCATTCTTCATTTCCACGACCGCACGGCTTACCTCCAGAATCGGCGTTTTTGAGCCTATGGTATTGATCTCGCGGTTTATCTCCTGGGCAAGAAAGTCGAGCTTCTTCCCCGGGCTGGGGTTCCTGCCTGTTTCCGTCCGGAATTCCGAAAGGTGAGAGGACAGCCGGGAAATCTCCTCGGATATGGTATACTTCATTAAAAGGACGGCCGTTTCCGTCAGGATGCGGTTTTCATCGATCTGATCTTCCAAAAGCTCCCTAAAGCGGGTGCGGAGGTTCTCCTTAATGGAACTTTCCAGAAGCGGGGACTGCCGGGCAATAGCCTGTAGTTGGGTTTCTATTGTGGTAAGGTGAGAGAGTATATCTTCTTCCGTGTACTTGCCTTCGCGCTCCCGCTCCGCGTCAAACTGAGATGCGGCTTCCCTGAGAACCGGTTCAAGAAGGCGCCAGATTCGGCTGTCGTCGCGGTTTTTCTCTATATCAAGCACCCCTTCCATGTTCAGGATGAGATCAAGACCGGGCTGTTCGGTTATGTGCAGGCTTTGGGCAAGGGAGGAAAACGCCGCCAGGTATTGCTCCGCCGCCATTCTATTGACGCCGACCGTGAACGCCGCGTTGTGATCCTTTACCTTTATGCCTGCCTCAATCTTGCCGCGTTTAAACTTTTCCGCGAGTAGTTCACGGCACCGCGTTTCCAGACCGGAAAGCCAGGGCGGCAGGTACACGGAAATTTCGAGGAAACGGTTGTTGTAGCCTTTCAGTTCAACCGACAGGGAAATATCCTCGTTCTGCATTTCCCGGTAGGCATAGGAAGTCATGCTTTTCATTGTGCGACCTCCTTTTCCCGGTAATAATCGAAGAGCATCCGCCCCAGTTTCCAGTTATCCCCCGCGCCCATAGTAACAAAAAGATCGCCCGGCCGGAGCAGGGTTTTTAAAAGTCCGCCGGCCTCAAGGGGTTCCTCGGTATAATGGACTGTGCCGCCTGAGCATGATCCGTCAAGGAAGGCTTTGGTTTTTTCGTACAGAACCCTGCCGTTCACGCCGCCTGAATAGGATTCGCGGGCGGAAGCGTAGATCTTGTGAAGAAAGACCATATCCGTAGCGGCAAAGGACGATGCAAATTCATCTATTAAAAAAGCTGTTCTGGAATAGGTATGCGGCATAAAGCTGACAACAAGCCTCCGCGCGGGGTAGAATTCTTTAAGACCCGCCAGGGTCAATTTTATCGCGGTAGGATGATGGCCGTAATCATCCATAAACAGGATGCCGCAGGCTTCCCCCAGTATCTCCTGCCGCCTCTTTGAACCTGAAAATTCTTCCAGCGCGCGGCGGACCTTTTCAATCCGTTCCCTGTTCCAGCCGCCGCCCGCCTTCAGGCTTGTCCCTGTTTCAGCGCGTACCAGCGAATCGGTCAGGGCCAGGGCCGCGCTTGCGTTAAGGATGTTGTGCCTGCCCGGAATTTTAAGGGCAAATTCCACAGACGGGCTCGACTGAGCGCCTGCCGCCGCTTCCGAGGGCGGAAAACTCGCAAGGCTAAAGCGTACCCGCTCGTCCTTAACCTGGCAGGAAACGACTCTAAAGGGACCTTCGCTTTTGAATCCGTAGGGAATAAAACGTATCCCGCGGCCTTCCCTTTCCAGCATGGCGGCAACTTCACCGGCGCCGGGATCATCGGCGCAGTAGATAAGTTCCCCTCCCTCCGGAAGCAGCCTTGCATATTCAAGGAAGGCATCGCGTATAGCCTCGTAGCTTGGGTAGTAATCCTGATGATCGCTTTCCACACTGGTAAGCACGATTCTTTTGGGATGAAACGAAAGAAAATGCCTGCGGTATTCGCAGGTTTCCGCAATAAAGAATCTGTCCCCCATGTTGAGCGTACACCCTCCGCCGAAACTTCCGACCGCGCTCCCCGCAAGCACCTGGGCGCTGAGCCCCGCCCCGCGGACAAGCATACCGCAGATGGCCGTCGTACTGGTCTTGCCGTGGACGCCCGCAATACCGGAGGAGTCGAAAAGCGCCGAATAACCGCCCAGGGCATCGGTGTATTTAAGGACAGGCAAACCGCGCCGCCGCGCCTCGGCCATTTCAACATTGGTCTCGAAATTATACGCGGCAGAGTGTACCACCAAACCGGGGTTCCCTATATGTTCCCTTTCAAAAGATTCATGGTAGGGGATACCCAGCTCTTTAAGGACGGCATCGGTATAGAAGACTTCCGACCGGTCTGAACCTGAAACCCTGATCCCCAATCCCTTCATCAACTCGGCAAGAGCGCACATACCCGTACCCTTAATGCCGATAAAGTAGACCTCCGCGCCGGGAACAAGCAGCTTTTTAAAATCCATATTTCTATAATATCCGCCCGCGCCGAGTTTTTCAACCTGCCGCAGTGAGGCATCGAAAAGGCTTGATACTGGACCGGTATGTCGGCGGATGTAACAGGCCAAACAGCCGCGAAATTGGTATGTTTTTTGGTTTTTACGCCTCTTGCGTTTTTTTACAGGATGCTATAGTATCGTTGTATCAACTAAAGGCGGGTATACAGGATATGCAAAACGATACGGACGGCGCGGGCCGCCGCGCGGTTTTCTCCTCAACAGTTGCTTCCGGTTCATTTTTTTGGGTGGGGGGGGGGGGGGGGGGGGGGCCCCCCCCCATAAAAAAAATGAACCGGAAGCAACTGTTGAGGAAAATACCGCGCGGCGGCCCGCGCCGGCCAGATCATTTTGCATATCCTGTATACCCGCCTTTAGTTGATACAACGATACTATAGCATCCTTTAAAAAAACGCAAGAGGCGTAAAAAACAAAAAACATACCAATTTCGCGGCTGTTTGTCCGGGCGGCAAGGTTCTTTAGTGGTTATCAACCAGGGCAACAGTACTATGTTGTGCCTGGCACCTTTGCATCGTCCCCAGAATCCTCGAAATTTACCCCCAATGGCTACATTTGAAAAACCATTGGCTTTATTCGTAACTACTTTTTTTTCCCGCCTACTTGAAAAAAAGCTAAAGTTTTAAAAAAATTCTATATAAAATCAAAAATCTCCAGGATAGGGATATGCTTCAAATAATAATTATTGACGATCATGAGGTAGACAGGGTACTCCTGCAAAAATTTCTGGCCGGACAGCCTGATTTCAATATTGCGGGGGTAGGAGGAGAGGCTTACGATGCCTGTTTGATGCTGAACACCATCAAGCCGGATATAATCATTCTTGACCTTGAAAGAGGCTGTTTTGCGGGCACCGACATAATCCCCCTGTTAAAACAAAAATCACCTAAAACTTCGATTATTTATTTTACCCGCAAGGAAAATGAAACATCCATCCGTAAGGCTATAGCAAACGGAATCGACGGCTACCTGTTAAAATTCACCGATTTGGACAAACTGCCGTACTGCATCAGGGAAATACACGGAGGTTGCAGCTATATGAGTCCCAAGATAGCAAGCAAGGTTTTGAAGATATGCTCGGAGCTGATAAATACCCTGCAACCGGAAAAAAACGGCAATGATGCGCGGGAAAGTGCCAATATTCTTCCGTCTACTATTTCGCGGACAGAACTGCATATATTTTCCTGTATAGCCCGGGGATGTTCAACCAGGGAAATCGCTCAAACCCTGAACCTGAAGCCCGGTACGGTCCGCAATTATATTTCTTCCGCCATGCAGAAAGCGGGCCTCCATAGCAGAACGCAAATAGCCATGTACGCGCTGAACCACGGGCTGCACCATTCATTTGATGAAAAATGAAAAGAAACCGGAGCGTCAATCGGCAGTTCAAGGCGCGCATCCTCAAGGCGCCTGTTAAAACATCCCTTGTTGCGCTAAAATGCAACAGGCTGCTAGACCGGCCACGGGCCCGTTCCCTGCCTGAGCAGCTTTACTTCATCCCCGCTTATATCCAGAATAGTGGAAAAAACGCGCTCGCGCTCCTCCCCTCCGTCAAGGATGCAATCTATCCCTGCAATGGCTTCCAGTTCCCAGCCGCCTTCAAAAAGCTCTTCCTCGCGTATAGGAAGCGGTCCCTCGTCCGCCGGGGCTTCGGGAGCGGTATCATCCCATTCGGCATCGGCCATGCTGTGTTTAGCCGTTATGGAATAGAGGGGGCAGCCCAGTGTTTTAATCAGGGAAAGCGGTACCTCATGGTCGGGGATGCGGACCCCCAGTTCCGGCCTGCGCAGGCCCAAGGCTTTTTCCGCGCCCAGGAGCGGCTTCAGGATAAACACGTAAGGTCCCGGAGACAGCCGGTTAATGAGGCGGAAACGGGAGTTGTCCAGGCTGCACAATTCCCCAAACTGCGAAATACCGGAGCAGAGCAGGGTGAAATGCCGTTCGTCCCGTTCACCCGAAAGTTTGCGGAGCTTGCTTATACCCGCGCGCGAACGCAGGGAACAGACTATGGACCAGCTTGTATCCGTCGGAAGGGCAATGAGGGCGCCTTCGGAGAGCATACGGGAACACCGTTCAAGGACGCGGTCGTCGATATTGCCGGGCACAACATATTCAATCATTTACGGTACCCATATCAGCTTATCCGGCGCGGATTCCTGAAGGTAAATATTCTCGTAGCGGCCGGAATGTTCAACGCCGGGGTTTTCAGGGAAGTACGTGCTGAAATAGAACCAGAGCACATCCGCCATAACCTTAGCGGAATTGGTCGGCGCATACCGGAACCATACCTCCTCGTCTTCAAGTATCTTTCTTACCGGGCCGTCCGCTACAAGTTCGGGATCGGTAAGGCGGCGGAGTTCGGAACGTAATCCGCCGAAATGAGTATCCCCAACGGAGAGCAGGCGGAGGTGTTTATGATCATCCATCCAGTATATCTCGTAGATCCCTCCGACCGCGGGAACCTTCGCGTTGATGGTCCACCGCTCCGCAAGGGCCAGCGGCGACCATTTCACAAAATAAAACACATCCCTACCTTTTTCCCTGGCGGTAATCCCATGATCCATACGTATAGTATAACACAGAGTATCGTTATTTTACCATACAGATTATACGATAAGCAGTATAAAAAATAATACAAAATTATATGGACAAAAAAGGTGAAATAAAACCCCATTATTTCTAATTTGTTGTATTATAAAGATTTAGATTATTCTTCTGAAAAAATGGAATGATTTGGCATGAAAGTTGCTAATTATATTGACGTAACAATGGAGGGTACTACAGTGAGCAGTAAGAAAAATAATGTCAACGGTAACGATATTTTGCAAACCTACTTTGACGAGATAAAAAAGATTCCGCTCCTCAAATTTGAGGAGGAACTTGCACTCTCCCAACGTATACAGGACGGGGACGCGGATGCGCGGAAAAAGCTCATAGAAGCTAACCTCCGTCTGGTTGTCAAAATTGCCAAGGCCTATCTCAGTTCGGACGTTTCTTTTATGGATCTCATCCAGGAAGGTAATATGGGCCTTATACACGCGGTGGAAAAGTACGATCACGCCAAAAAGGTGCGGTTTTCAACCTACGCAAACTGGTGGATACGCCAGTATATCAGCCGTTTCCTGTCCAGCAAGCGCAGGGCCATACACCTGCCCCACCGGAAAGAAGAAATACTCCGCAAGATGCAGCGGGCTTACCATACGTTAAGCCAGACCCTTATGCACCAGCCGAAGCCCGAAGAGATAGCTTTCGCCATAGACATCCCGGTTGAGGACGTTGAATTCCTGCTTAGTATAACCAACGGAACCCTGTCCCTCGAAATAGAGGGCGGAGACGAGGAAACGATTGCGGTGGTCGATCTGCACGAAGACTATACCTACAGCCCTGAGCGTGATTTGCTCAGGAAATCATCACAGGCCGCAACCCTGCACGTCCTTGACCGGCTCAAGGAACGGGAAAAACGTATTCTGGTTTACCGCTATCAGCTTAACGGCGGCGAAAGGCAGACCCTCAAGAACATCAGCGAAAAGATGGGGCTTTCCCCCGAGACTATCCGCCAGATAGAGATAAAGGCCCTCAAGAAGATGCGTAAGCATGTAGAAGAACTGCAAAGCTGTATGTATGTAGGTTGATTTCAGAACTTTTCTTGTGCTTTAACAGAGGGGTTGAGAGGGATTAAATAGTTACAAAAATTTTATTTGACAGATTGAGGACCCCGTGGTATAAAATGAACAGGCGGTTTTGGCCGCATTTTATGGAGGGCAATCATTGGATTGACCCTTGTCGGGCTTTACTTACGGCCCTGGGCCTCCCTGTGGGGAGGCCGTTTTTTATTCGTGCGGGGTCTCATACCCCTGCTCAAAGGTATTCCCCCGGCCTACGCTCCGCCTGCCGCCGGTATTTTTGGGCTTCGTCCGTTTGCCCCGAATTTTCCGCAATCAGGGCAAGCCACGTGCAGGGCCGCTTGTCATGGGGGGAACGGTTCAGGGCTTCGCGGAGGTAATCGCGGGCTTTTTCGGTTTTCTGCTGCCGGTAGAAGAAGATGCCCAGCATGAGCGGCAGATCGGGGGACAGGGTGAACAGGGGCATGGCCTTTTCCAGTACCGCGACGGCGTAGGAAGCCGAGCCTGAGCGTTCAAGACAGCCTGAGAACTCAAGGAGGATGCCCAGGTCCTCAGGCTTTTCCCTCAGCAGGGCTTTAAGGAAAACCGCCGCTTCCCGGTAACGTCCGGTTTTCCGGTATGTGTAGGCAAGCACGCGGCGCAGGCTTGGATTGCCCGGTTCCCTGGCCAGAAGGGCGCCCAGTTCATCCGCGGCCTGGGCATACTCGTGTATCTGTACGAGGAACAGGGCGAATTCCCGGCGTATGCTGTAATTGTCGGGCCAGAGTTGCAGGTATTCGGCATAGGCTGCTCTCAGCTCGGTCAGGATATGAACCGGCCTTTCCTGTGAACCTGTCCCAAGGGGTTTTCCTGCCTTTGCCCTGCCGTTGGGTGTCCGCCTGCGTATTTCCTCCGCGGCTTCAAGCAGCCCCAGGCCGCCTGATCTGCCGGTTTTTATAGCCGAAAGTGCGTTTACCTCATCCGCAAGGGCTTGCAGCGCGGCTATCTCTCCCAGATAGGATCGCTCATGGTGCTTTGAGAGGAGCTTTATCTTCCTGAACCAGCTTAAGGCTTCCTCAAGCAGCCCCGCTTTAAGGTAATTTTCCCCCAGCGCGTACATAATTTCAAGGTTCGGCCCCAGGCGGCGTATATTATCCTGGAGTTTTGTAATGATCTCCCGGACATTCCCCGATGTTTTGGCTTCCAGAAGCAGGGAAAAACCTTCCAGAATATCGGTATCGCCCCCCAGAGACGTGGCGGCGCGGAGGGCTTTTTGCAGGCCCTGTAGATCCCCGGCTTCCCAGGCGACAAGTATCTGCGCATACCGCAGGTCGATACGCCTGCCGTCAAGTTCAACCGCCCTTTCAAGGTGGTTATAGGCCGCCTTAAAATCTTTCAGGTTACGCAGGGCTTCGGCAAACATGGCATGGATACGGGGATCTTTCCGCCCGGTCTGAAGCTGCGCCCTGCAAAGATCCGCGGCCCTGCGCCATTCCCCCAGTTCGAGGAAAGAACGAATCATGTAGCGATCAACCAGCTCGCCGTTCCAGGGCAGATCCGGTATGTCTCCGTCCAGGGAACGGATGCGGTCGATTTCGGCAACGGCTTCCGCGGTTCTGCCCAGTTCCATAAGCATGGACGCGCGGTACCACCGTATCCTCATGTCCCCCGGGCTTGCTTCAAGGGCCAGGCTGTAGTGGTTAAGGGCGTCTTCCAGCAAGCCTTGCGCCCGGCACGCCCTTCCCAATTCCAGGTGTATGAGGGGAAAATTGCCGACGGAAGCGCTGTCCCCGTCTTCGGGAGCGCTGTTTTCCAGGACAAAGTTCAGCATCAGGCTGCCCAAGGCATAATCCTGCCCGCGGCAGAGCCGGAGCCCCCGCACGAGGAGGGCGTTGAGGTAGGCGCGGTAGATGCGCTTCCTGTCGTCAGGAGGAAGCGGCTCCCTGCCCGCGGAGGCGGCCGCTCCTGAATCGGCGCCGCCGAATCCCTCCACCGCGGCCTGAAGCGTCTCCACGGCCTGCCCTGAACGGCGCGATTTGAGGTACGCGATGCCCAGCATGGCCAGGGTAAGGGGATCGTCGTTTTTAAGTTCAAGGGCCCTTTTGAACAGGCTTACGGCCTTTTGGGGCATATCAAGGCTCAGGCAGGTACGCCCGGCAAAGAAATAACCCTGCGCCGAATAAGGTTTTATCCGCAGGTAATCCTTAAAACTTGCGAGGGCCCGCGAATAGTCCCCCAAACTGTGCAGGGAACGCCCCAGGAGGAGAAAGGCCGCCGGGGGCGTATCGGAGCCGGAAATAAGCTCCTCCAGGATACGCGCGGCGCCCCGGTAGTCTCTCTTTGATCCCGCCTGAACGGCCGCCTTGAGTTTTTCTTCACCGCTGCAACTCTGATCGGGATTCTTCTTACCCCCCGCCTTGCCGTTTTTTTTCAGCCTGTTCTCCATCAAATAACCTTACGGCCTCCCCATCGCAACGGCGGGTTAGTTCATTTTGAACGTGAAAGGGTTACCGCGGCGGTTACGACGATGTCTTCTACGGACGCGCCGCGGGAAAGATCGCTTATCGGCTTTGAAAAACCCTGGAGGAAGGGGCCGAAGGCTTCGACCTTGCCAAGACGCTGCACCAGCTTGTAGCCTATGTTTCCGGCGCCCAGGTCCGGAAAGACGAGCGTATTGACCCTGCCCCTGACGGGGCTGCCCGGTGCTTTTTTATCCGTAACCGAGGGGACAAGGGCGGCGTCGGCCTGAAGCTCCCCATCGATGGGGAAGTCAATGTTCCGGGCCTTTGCGATATCCACCGCCTGCCTTACCTTGAGCACGTCCTGGTTATCCCCGCCCGAGCCTTTTGTCGAGAAGGACAGCAGGGCGACAACGGGTTCGGCGTTCAGGAATTCGCGGCAGGACTGGGCCGCGGATACGGCAATTTCGGCAAGCTGCTCCGCGGTAGGATCCGGCACCACCGCGCAGTCCGAGAATATAAGCGCGCCGTTTACACCCCAGGAAGGATCGGGCGCCTGCATGACAAAGCAGGAGGATGCGGTTTTGGAACCGGGAACCGTGCCGATAATGGCCAAACCCGCCCTCAGCACATCGGCGGTGGTACTCTCGGCGCCGGCTACCATAGCGTCGGCGTCTCCCAGATGAACCATCATAGCGCCCCACCGCAACGGAGCAAGTATATCGGCCTTCGCCTGTTCCTCGGTTACACCCTTGTGCTTGCGCAGTTCGTAGAACTCACGGGCATATTTTTCTATCCTGGGCGAAGCGGCCGGATTGATTATACTGATGCCCGTAAGGTCAACGCCCTGGGAAAGGGCGGCCTTCTGCACGTCCGATTCTTTTCCGATAAGACTAACCAGAGAGGACAGCCCCTCGTCGGTCAGGATTCGGGCCGCCTTGATCGTTCGAGGTTCGGTACCTTCGGCAAGGACCAGCCTTTTCTGCAGGTGTTTAGCCTTATCCCGCATTTCCTTTACAAAATCCATAACTTTCTCCTTAAATGAAACTTACAATTACCCTAAGCATAATCGGTAAAAGGTTCCCGCGCAAGACGGAGAAGTAAGATTACAGAGGAGTACGGTTGGCGGGGCCTCCTTTTTACAGATAAAACGTGCCTGGCACTCCGTCGGCCTGTTCCCCTCCTCTCCCTTGCGCGCCTTACCGCACGGCCACGTTGAAGTTGATGTAGCCGTCAGGGGTGGTGGTGGTCGGGTGCTGCGCGCCTCCGGTCAGGGCGGGCACCCTTTCCGAAACGTAGGTGTCCAGTTCCTTCATCGTGATCTTCCCGTCCCGGATAAGGTCCGCGTCCCCCTTCATCCCCTGCATGATCGTCCAGGTGAATATCCCGTGCCCGTA
>JAISNI010000243.1 GCA_031276295.1 Treponema sp. | reverse complement strand
TCCCAACGGCTCTTGAATTGGATGGAAGATACTGCCGATCCTCTGTTGCAGTATCCCTATCGGGTACCATATCCCCATGGGGCGAAAGTCAACACGTTTGAATGTATCCATGCTGAATACGATCAATTTGAATAAGGTTGGATAAAGTGATGCAGGATGAGATAAGATGAAACTTCTCTGGGGATATCTGCACAACCACTGCGGCATTAGCTACGGCTTCGGAAGCCTTGTCAATAACGAGCGAATAGTTCACTCCCTGCCGGTAAGTTCGGGGACTTTTACCTTAGCAAAGAAGGCATCGTGAATAAGCCGTTTGGTAACCAGGGGCAGATGTGATTTTTTGTCTTTATTCAGGAAGTCTAAAAATTTCACCCCGTAATACGTTTTGTCATAATACACATTGAAACCGATCTTTTCGCTGAACAAAAACGTGATCTGTTTCTTAACCGGTGGTCTCGGATGGTCAACCTGAAAAGTATACAATGGTGGTTTTTGCAATGTTTTCGGTGATCCTGGCAATGGCTTTTACGGAAAAGGACCGGATAATGATAATCATCCGGTCGACCAAGGAGGACTTTATGGTTGTCGGATAAAGAATACTCTTAAAGGTGTAACGGAAATGTCAATACTATCAATAAAGACCGCCGGAAGCCGTAAAACGGTTTTGACAAAAGTTGTCAAATACAGATACCTTTATTTTCTTTTTTTGCCGGTTATTGTTTGGTATATACTGTTCTGTTATGTCCCCATGTACGGGATCATTATCGCTTTTAAAAAATACAATGTTTTTGCGGGAATTGGGAAAAGCCCCTGGGTGGGCTTTACCTATTTTCAGCAGTTTTTTAATTCGGTGTTCTTCTGGCGTCTCATCAGAAACACCTTTTTGATGAGCTTCTACGGGCTTATCTTCGGGTTTCCCGCTCCCATCATTCTGGCGCTTCTGTTCAATGAACTGAAAAATGGGCCGTTTAAAAAGATGGCGCAGACTATCAGCTATTTGCCGCATTTTATATCCACGGTGATCATTGTTTCCATGTTTGTGGAATTTCTATCCCCGACCAGGGGGCTTATCAACAATCTTATCGCTCTGTTCGGCGGGGAGCGCGTTTATTTTCTTGGGGATCCAAAATATTTCCGCGCCGTATATACCATTATGAATATCTGGCGGAGCATCGGCTGGGGGACCATCATCTACCTCGCCGCCCTGACGGGGATTAACCCCGAATTGTACGAAGCCGCCATCATTGACGGGTGCAACCGGTTCCGGCAGATTCTTCATGTTACCCTTCCCGGAATATCCAGTACCATCATTATCATGCTTATTTTCCGGGTTGGGGAACTGCTGTCGGTGGGTTCGGAATCCATTATCCTTATGTACAACCCTTCGATTTATGAGACCGCCGATGTTATTTCAACCTACGTATACCGCCGGGGTCTTGTTGAAGCCCAGTACAGTTTCGGCGCGGCGGTGGGGCTTTTTAACGCGGTTATCGGTTTAATGCTTATCGGAGTAACAAACGCCCTGGCTAAACGGTATTCCGAAACCAGCCTGTGGTAGTTTTTGGTAAGTTGGTAAGGAGGAGTTATGCGGAAAAGTCCCGGCCGTTGGATTTTTGAAATCTTCAATTATTTTTTTATGATTTTTATCTGTGTGATCATGATTTATCCCTTCCTGTTCGTTTTGGCCGCTTCCCTGTCAAGCAGTTCCCATGTGGCCAGGGGAATGGTGGGTATTATTCCCAAGGGTTTTAATCTCAATGCCTATGAGGAAGTTTTTAAATACAAGTATATCTGGACAGGATACCGGAATACCATTTTGTATACCGTCTGCGGTACGGCCATTAACCTTTTTATGACGGTCTGCGGCGCTTATCCCCTTTCCCGCAAGCAGTTTTACGGCCGCGGGTTTTTTACCTTTTTTATCGCCTTAACCATGTTTTTTTCGGGGGGATTGATTCCGACCTATCTTATCATGCGCAGTTACAAGCTCCTGAATACCTTTTGGGTGATGATCCTTCCCGGCGCCGTCAGTACCTGGAACATGATCATCATGCGGACTTTTTTTCAGAACCTTCCCGTTGAACTTGAGGAGGCCGCCATCATCGACGGCTGTTCCGACGTGGGGGTGCTGGCAAAAATAGTCCTGCCCCTTTCCACCGCGTCCATTATGACCATCGGTATGTTTTATGCCGTAGGCCACTGGAACTCGTGGTTTAACGCGTTTATCTATCTGCGGGATTACGACCGTTACCCCTTGCAGCTTTTTCTCAGGCTCATCGTTCTTTTGAATCAGGTGAACGATATTACCGCGGGGCAATCGGCGGTGATAACGGAAAACATGGAAAATGTTATTTCCGACACGATAAAATATTCGGTGATCATTGTGGCCGCAGCTCCGATACTCTGCGTGTATCCTTTCATACAGAAATATTTTGTCAAAGGCGTCATGGTAGGTTCCATCAAAGGGTGAGTAAATTGTGTGAATAACCCCGTTGCGGGTTTTTTGATAAATACAACGTGGAGGATATTATGAAAATATTGAGTTTATTTTGCGCCGTTCTGTTACTGCCGGTTTTGTTTTTTGCCGGCTGTGGTAAGGCCCCTTCGTCAGGCGCTGCCCAGGCATCGTCAACGGCGAGGGAGTCTGTTACGATCAGCTATTATTACGCCCTGCATCCCAGTAATACGGAGGAACATTTTGCCGACGACTCTCCGGGGCTGACCCAGCTCAGGGAAAAAACCGGCGTAACCATCAAGTGGCAGCTTACGCCCGGGGCGAATACCCAACTGGTAACCGAAGCGTTCAATCTCCTCATGGCCTCCGGGGACATCCCCGATGTGGTCTGCGGCGATCCCAATACCATGCTGAAACTGTACCCCCAGGCATGGCTTACTGTAGATACCATTGTTAAGGCAAATCCCCAGCGCTACCCCAACCTGAACAAGTACATTTTTGAAAATGACTACCTTATGAAATATATGCCCGATGCCGACGGCCATGTGCGTTATATTCCCATGCTTGCCACCCGGCGCATCGGAAGCCTCTTAATCACCCGGCAGGATCTGTTGACAAAATACGGCCTTAAAGATCCGGTTACTCTGGATGACTGGCATACCGCGCTGACCAGGGCAAAGCAGGACGGCAAAATCCCCTACATGACCCGCAGCCAGCGGGCCGGTATTCTTACGGGTTTGCTTGACGGCTATCTGGATTCGGTAAAGGAAGACTACTTTGAAGAAGACGGAAAAATCAAATACGGTGTTCTTGATCCCCGGCTGAAGGAAGGCATTGAGATCGCCCGTAAATGGTATGCCGAAGGGCTTATCGATCCCGAATATCCCTCAACCCAAACTACCCGCTGGTGGGAAGCGGTAACCCGGGGTGACGTGTTTTGTACCTTCGATAACATTCAAAGGCTTCCCGCGGCGAATTTGGAATTCATGAACGCCAACGCGTCCTACCGCATGACCGGTATTCCGCCCATGTTGAGTCCCCGGACGGGGAAACAGCGTACCACCAACCATTATCCCACAGTCAGGGATAGAAGCAGCGCCATCAGCATCAACGCGAAGAACCCCGAACGGATTCTGGATATGTTTGAATACTGTTATTCCGACGAGGGTTTTATCCTGATGAATTTCGGGGTTGAAAATATAAGCTTTACCTATGTGGACGGGGTTCCCCGGTTGGATCCGGATTTTGCCCAGAAGGTAACAGACGGCATCATTAAACATCCCACTACTACCGTGGATATGCCCAAAAGGCAGAAAGACGAACTCTACTATGATTATAACACGGACCGGGAAGACCATGTCAGTCTCAGGGCCGCCAGGGATGTTTTCGCCAACGGCGATTTTATCCGGGAAAACTGGATACAGTCCCTGAGTTTTACCGACGAAGAACGGGCCGCCCTTAACCCCATCCTGGCCGATATTAACACCTACCGCAGTGAAATGCTGGATAAATTCATTATGGGAATTGAACCCATGAGTAATTGGGACGCCTTTGTTGCCCGGATACAGAAAATGAACCTCCAGACTACCATTGATATTTATCAAAAAGCCCTGGACCGGCTGCTTAAAAAATAAGGTTAGAGAGACCGGCCTTTTTAACGGGGCCGTTTGCACCGTGTAAACGGCTGGGAGTATGCGGAGCAATGCCCTGCATACTTCCCCATATTTTTTGAATTCACGTTCACTTCCCCCGTGTATTTTGATATACTATCCTTATGCCCGATTCATCTGCCTCCGCGGCGCCGTATGCGGAAAGCGCGGCAATACTCAACGAAGCCTTCTTTACCCTGGAGTACGACCCCGCGTCGGCGTCTTTTATCAGAAGGATACCGCTCGGCGCCGAGGACATGGGCGGAGTTTTCCGCTGGAAAGGGCGTCTGCTGAAGCTGCCGGAGGACGGCGCACCCTTAAAACAGAAAACCATTCGGGGGAAAGCCCTGCTCAATGTGTGCAAGTGTTTGGGGCACATCCTCAAAAACGCGCCCCTTCCGGCGGAGCGGGGCGAGCGGCTCATGGAACTCTGTGCGCCGTCCGCGGCAATAAAAGTCCGAACCGCTCAGGATGGTTATGATAAGGGCGGCGGAAGCCGGCCTGAGGTGCGCGTTATCTTTAACGGGGAGATAATCCCGCGCGGGGAATGGCTTCCGCTTGCGGACCTGCCCAACCACCGCTTCTGCCGCAACCGCATCTACGAGATCATCGGCGATGAAAACCTGAGTCGTATCTTTGACCGGCCTTTTTTAGACGGAAAGGAAACCGGTTCCAACGGCGTTTACGGCAGCGGGCGGGACGCGGGGGAGCGGCCCTTCCGTATCCTGCGCGATGCGGAGATTCCCGAATTTGCCGATACCTTTGCCCGTCTTATCTACCTTTTTGCCGATCCGGGGCTTTACCGTCAACTGTCCCAGGATGCGGTGTTTGTTGACGAGGAAAAGGCGGAGCTGGTTCTCCGCTGTTTTTCGGTTATGCACCGGGGCGTGGGAAAGCCCTGGGCCGCGCCTGTTTTAAAGTATGAAAAACAGCGCTATTCCGCGGCGGAGCTTTCGCGGTGTTTCGAGCAGAGGTATATACCGCTTGACGGCCGGTGGATACGGCGGCGTACCCTCGAAAAACTGGGGATTGGTCCCTTGGGACGTTTCGCGGGCGGCAGCCCCATAGGGAATTTCAGATTGAGCGCCGAAGATATTCTTTCCGGTTCCTGCAAATACCGGCAGGGTCCCTGGACAGGCTTTGAATTTGAAAAAACGTTCCGCAATCCCGGTATGGACCGGACGGCCTCTCATCTTGAATTCCTCCGCGCTTATTCCATGCACGGGGGGGTTATCACGCATGACGACGGGGGAAGCGCGCCGCACATTGCTTCCTGGCTTGCCGTACTGAAAACGGAAATAGGTAAAGGCAGGGCAGTCGTTCTTGTTGAACGGGATTATTTTTTTGAGCGCTTGTACGGCGCCCTCATTGCCCGTAAGCTCTTAGGGTCGCCTGTTCAGGAAGGCTTGCGGCAGAAGGCTTCGATACATTTAAACGGCTATGGGGAGGCCGAGCTTTCGGTGTTCGATCCCCTCTTTCAGGGCATAGGCATTGTTTTCTACGATGAGTTTCTTCTCACCACCGGAACCGTAAAGACAAGCTGCGATATCCTTGTTCTTGTAAACCCCTGCCTTACGGCGGAAAATGACGGAACTGTTTTAGAGACGGAGTTGCTGAAAAAAATACGGACCGTAGCCGCCCGCTTAAAACTCGGGATTTTTTTTGACCAGGCTTCCGTTTATGCCGGCGGTATTCACGCCGACAGCCGGACTTCCCTAACTCCCGCCGTGCGGGATCTTTTCGGCCTGTATGGAAAATTAATCCCGTTTGAAAAATATCTGCTGCGCGACATTACCCGCAACGAGGAGCCGCCTTTTCCTGCAATGACGCCCCGGAAAAAATTGAGGATACCGCCTAAACCTTTTGCCGGTGAAGATGCGGAAGCCGATAATACGGTACTGCTTCCGCAGGCGTTTTTTAAGATTGAGGCGAAATTCAAAAAAATAAAAAGCCCTGAATTTGCCGAGGAACAACAGTTTTTTTATTACAATGGAAAGGCCGCCCCCTTTATCCCCCTGGAAACCGGAACGCCCCTGTATTTCGGCGGCCTCTCGGACGAACAGCGTTTGTGGTTTTTCTTTTGGCGCAGGGAATTCCGCCGCGGCAATATCCTTAAAACAGGATACGCCTATATCCTGCTCTACGCCCGGGAACTTATCCTGTGCATAGGAAATGGAAACGCGGAAGATTGCTTTACGGAACTGCTGAGGCTCTGGCTTGAATACCGTTTCGGCTTTCCCGTGCTGGACGATGTTTTTCCGCAGTGGCTTACGGACTTTGCTATCCTCTATAAAATTACGGACGCCGCGATGGGGCGGCTTACGGATCATGCCGATAAATGCGCCAATGTATTTCTCAAGAATCTTTTCCTGCATAAATACTACATCGAAGAAGATCACGGTATTGAGTTTCCGCATATCAGTTTGTTTATATCCGAGACTTTAGCGCGGAGCCGTTTTTACCGGAGCCCGCATGTATCGTTTTGCGAAAAACAGTTCGGTGCGGCCGTCAACGGTATTGATCAGTATTTGCGGAAACAATTTGGCAAAAACATATTTGAATTTTTTTATCCGCCTTACAGTACGCCGCTTACGATCCGCGCGTTTAAAGATTTACCCGGCGTAGGCGAATCGTATTATTCAGGAGAATGGATAGATTTTATACATTACCGGCCCCTGAAAGAATTCCTGCGGAACGTATTTTTATATGTCGAATACCGGCTGAGGCTGCAAACTTCTTTTGACAAGCCGCTCAAAAAACCGCGTCTTGAAAGTATCTGGATATATGTCATACACAACACCCTGCATATACCGGGGAAAATTAAAGGTGATGAAACGCTGCCGCCTGAGCAAACGGTCAAGCTCAATCCTCACGCCATAAACCGCCTCCGCTCCGAATCCGACGATGTACGGGATATGCTCCGCGTTGACGGTGATGAGGAACGGGAAGACGCATTCCGGTTTACTTCGTCCGCCGATTCGGAAGCCAGGGATCGCCCGCTCACGCCGTTCTTTTTTGATCCCCTGAGCGGCGGCGGGACAAGCCCGGTTAAGGACTATGCCGCCGGCAAGTCCGCCGGTCCCGATATTCCCCGTTTTATCACTGAACTTGACGAGGCGGGACGCGAGGCGCTCAGACTTATTGCGCATACTGCCGCCGGCAGTACCGCCTGCGCCGAGGCTGCACGGGCCCCGTCCGTCAAATCCGCCCTTGCAGAGCTTGCGGAAAAAAACAGTACCATGCCTGATCTTTTAATCGATTCCGTCAATGAAAAATTTCAGGACGCCTTCAAGGATCTGCTTATTGATACTCTGGACGGAGGGGCTTCAATTCAGGCAGAATACAGGGAGGAAGTGTACGCTTATTTTGAAATTGTTTGAGGGAAGTACATAAAACTATTTTTTGGGGGAAGTATTTGAACATACCTAAACGTGTCGGCGCCGCGATTCTCAATTCGCTTGCCGCGGGGGTGGTACCCCGTATCGGCCTTGAGTTTCTTGCGGTAGGACGCAAGCGTGAATTTGAAGCGGCGCTCAGAGACCTTATGAACCTACAGGCGGGGGCGGCAAGTTTCCGCTTTGTAACCGGCCGCTACGGCAGCGGGAAAAGTTTTTTCCTTCAGGCCATACGCAACTATGCGCTGGAAAACGATTTTGTTACCGCCGACGCGGATCTTTCCCCTGAAAAGCGGCTGGCGGGATCGCACCGCGGCGGTCTTGAAACCTACCGGGAATTAATGCAGCGCCTCGCTACCAAACCCCGGCCCGAAGGCGGCGCGCTTGAAGTTATCCTGCAAAAGTGGATCAACGCGCTTAAACTTGAAGTGTTGCGCGAAGGCGTACAGGCAGGCGAAGAAAAATTCCCCTCGCTTGTTGAATGGAAAATTTTTGAAACCATTGCCGAGATGAAAAACTTTGCGCACGGCTTTGATTTTGCGGAGGTAATTTCAACGTACTTTAAAGCCTATCTTGAAGGCAGCGATGAGAGAAGAGAGGCAAGCCTCCGCTGGCTGCGCGGGGAATTCGCAAGCAAGACCGAAGCGCGGCAGTACCTTCATGTCGGGGAAATCATCACCGACGAAACCTGGTACGAATACCTCAAGCTGCTTGCCGTATTCTGCACACGTATAGGCTACCGCGGCCTCCTCGTGTTTATTGACGAATGTATCAATCTTTATAAGATTGCCAACAGGCAGGCGCGCGAAAACAACTACGAAAAACTTCTTGCAATGTTCAACGATATTTTACAGGGAAAGGCGCAATCCCTGGGCATTTACATGGCGGGCGTTCCGCAATTTATCGAGGACGAACGCCGCGGCCTTTTCAGCTATCCCGCGCTTAAAAGCCGGCTGGCCGAAAGCCGTTTTGTCCGCGATGGTTACGCCGATTTGGGCAGCCCCGTCATACGCCTGGCCCAGCTCAGCCAGGAAGAGATATACGTGCTGCTTGAACGGCTGACCGAAATCCACGCGGGACATTTCGGCTATGCCCCCCGCCTGGGCGAAAGGGAACTGACCCGTTTTCTGGAACTTGTCTTATCCGCTCCGGGCGCCGCCGAATTTATTACACCCAGGGAGATCGCGCGCGATTTTCTCAGCTTGCTCAATATCCTTAACGACGACCGGGACGCCGACTTCTATTCACTGATTAACCGGCAGGGGTACGGTTCCCGCAGCCGCGGGCAGGAAGACGGTAATCCCTATGCGGAATTCGATCTATAAAAAACCGCCATTTATACGATAGCATCCGCCCTTGTTTTCTGTTACCATATCTTTATGAATACATTTCAGATTAATGAAGCGATACTGCTGCGTTTTGCCGAAGAAAAGGATGTTCCGCTGGTGCTTGAATTTATCCGGGGGCTTGCCGAATATGAGCGTCTCCTTGACCGGGTAACCGCCACCGCGGACGGTTTACGGCAGTACCTGTTTGTAGAGAAAAAAGCGGAAACGATCATCTGCGAATACGGAGGAAAGCCCGCGGGCTTTGCCCTGTTCTTCCATAATTTTTCTACCTTTATGGGAAGGCCGGGAATCTACATAGAGGATCTCTTTGTAAAGCCGGAATTCAGGGGGAAGGGTCTGGGGAAAACCCTGCTGCGGTTTATCGCCCGTATTGCATGGGACAGGGACTGCGGGCGGCTTGAATGGGCCTGCCTTAATTGGAACGAACCTTCCATCGCGTTTTATAAAAGCCAAGGCGCGCAGCCCCTGTCCGAATGGACAAGCTACCGTGTTTCCGGCGAGGGGCTTGAACGTTTGGCCCTCTGAAAAAGCGTAGCGGAGAAAAAATCGCAAAAAACGTGAGCCGGACGGGGCTTTAACCCCAGCAGTTTGTTGCGCTTCAGCGCAAAATCGTATAAAAATTCACGAAAGTGAATTTTTATACCATGCAAACTGCCAAAGCAGCCCCGATAATCGGGATTTTTTGCATGAATATGCAAAAAAACCACAAGTACAACAGGCTGTTAGCTTACCGGCGCCGCTTTCCAGTCGCCGATGTTCCGCTTTTCATAGTCAAACGCAACCCCTACCTTGACAAGCTGCTTCCCTCTGCCCTTCCACGGCAACAGGTACTCCTTGCGGTCTATCTGTTCCAATGCCGCTTCCGCGCTCCCCTCCAGCTTGAACTCAAAACAGTACACGTACCGCTTCGTTTCCACCAGGGTGTCAATGCGCCCCGCCGCTATACGAACCTCGGAACGGCACCTCAAGCCCAGCATCCTGAATATCAGATGCACGACCGTCTGATAATACTTTTCGTCTTTTAT
>JAISNI010000235.1 GCA_031276295.1 Treponema sp. | reverse complement strand
TGGTTCGCCTCGGCCGTTATCGGGTTGTACAACTTATTTTTTGTACCCCGCCTTAATTCACGTGAAATAGCGGATTTGTCTTTATGAAGTTTTTGTCCTATCTCCCGCACAAACAGACGCTCTTCATAACGCAGACGAAATATTTCTTCCCGCTCTTCCATGGTAATTCTTTGATAACCCATTTGTGCCACCTTGTTTTATTCTATCAGGTTGCACTAGGAATTTCAGGATGCCTATTTTTGAAAGAAATTAATGCTTTAAATATAAAAAACACGGATAATTTTCCAGATCCGGCAAAATTAACAAGGGACGATAGGGATAAATGATTATTGTATTGGATAGCAATGCCGCCATTACGCTCCATGACTTTTACAAAACGTGCGCCTGTTCAGGAAGCGCCGCGTTTACCTTCCACCTGCCGGAAAGCATGTAACCGGTAACCAGAAGCAGTGTGCCCGCGCTGGCTATCGGGGCGCCCAGACCCACGCCGAAAAGGCCTTTACCCAGAACGATGCCGAAAATCCAGCAGGCGGGGATCCGCAATACCACCGCGGAAAGCATACTGGTAACCAGCGTAAAGAGGGTGTGCCCTCCGCCGATAAGAAAGCCGCCGATACAGAATACAAAGGGGATGATAAGAAAGTCAAAACTAAACGAACGAAGGTACGTTACGCCGTCCTGAATCATTTCCGCATCTCTGCTGAATATCGCGAGGATCGGTTCGGGGAAAAGCTGTACCCCCAGGAAAAAAAGCCACATCAAAATCGTGGAAAAAGCCGTCCCGATACGGCAGGCGTCGACCGCCCGGCCCAGCTTGCCCGCCCCGATATTCTGGGCCGCCACGGCGCTGATTGAGGCGCTTATCGCCATAACCGGCATAAAGGCAAAACTGTTAAACTTACCCACGGCGCCGACAGCCGCGGAAGCGCTGACCCCGAACAGGTTTACCAGGGCCGTAAGAAACAAAAACGACAGGCTCGTAACGGCGTTTTGGGCGCAGGTGGGAAGCCCTATCCGCAGAATATTGGCAAACTGATCGCCGTATATCCTGAACGACGAAATTTTAAAATCAAAGTGAAAGCGGTTTCTTACCATGTATATAATACAGAGGACGGTACTTAAAGCCTGGGAGACAACCGTCGCCAGGGCCGCCCCGAAAGCCGCCCAATGGAAAACCGCCACAAAAAGCAGGTCAAGTAAAACATTGGTGATACAGGCTATAAGGACAAAATAAAAAGGCTGCCTGGAATTCCCCATGCCCCGAAGTATCGCCGAAAGGGCGTTGTAGCCGAAAATAAACACGATACCGATCAAAGTTACCGTAAGGTACACGTCGCTTTCGGCAAAGGCCTCCGCCGGGGTTTTGATAAAAGCCAGCAGAGGGCGCTTGAAGACAAGCATCGGCACGGTGATGGCTGCGGAAAGGATAAGCAGCAGCGTGATGATCGTCGCCGTAACACGTTCCAGGGCCATGCGGTTGCCCGAACCAACGTACTGGCCGATAAGGACTGTAGCGCCCATCGCAAGGCCTATCACGACATTGGTCAGGATAAAGGTTACCTGACCGCCGATATTCACCCCGGACATGCTTACCATACCCACAAAATTCCCCACAATCAGCATGTCGGCCACATTGTAAAACGACTGTACCAGATTGGACGCAAGAAAGGGGACGGCAAAAAGTACCAGTTTGGTAAAAATGTTCCCCTGAGTCAGGTTGTTTTCTATTCTGCTTTGCATTGTTTATATAAATCATAGTATTTTTATCAGCAAATGCCAAGAATACCGCGCCTGAAAAACAACATAAAAAACGCGCCTTGCGGGGTTTCCCTAAAACTTCAGTTTTGGGGAAAGCAGCCTTATTTTGCCGGGGTATCGCGGTCTTTTCATCCCCGCGGATTTTTCCTATAATGGCTGTATAGTTATGAAAGATTCTTTCGCCGAATACCGCGGGCAAAAACAGCGGCTGCTCCCAGCTGAGGGGATCTACAATCTCCGGGAACTGGGAGGATATCCGGTTACCGGTGAAACAGGTCTGGCAAAACAGGTAAAATGGGGGCTTTTATACCGGGCCGGAGAACTTTCGGGCATGACGGCCAATGATAAAAGGCTGCTGGAAGAAAAGAATATCAGGACCGTCGTTGATTTCCGTTCGGACAGTGAGCGGAAAGCCTCGCCCAGCGGCAAAATAGCCACGGTGAAGAAAAAAGTCGAGCTTCCTATAGACGCGGGAAATCTTACGGACATGGTTTTTACGTTTGACGGGGCGGAAACGGAGATGAAAAAACTCTACGCCGCCCTGCCGGAAGAAGCCATCCCCAGGTACCGTGTCCTGTTTGAGCTTCTCTCTGATCCGTCAAATACCCCGCTCCTTTATCACTGTACGGCGGGCAAGGACAGAACCGGCCTTGCGTCGGCTCTGATACTGTATGCCCTGGGGGCCGCCGAAGAAACCATTTACAGTGACTACCTTGAATCCACAAGGCTGCTGCGGGAACGCCTTGCCCCGATGATGGAAAGCCAGCCGCACCTGGTTCCCTATATGACGGTTCAGGAAAGCTACCTTAAAATAGCCTGCGCGGAAATAGAAAAATACGGCGGTTTTGAAAAATACATACGGAACGAGCTGAACGCGGACATACACCACCTGCGAAATCTTTACACGGTATAAGCCAATCCCAAAAATTGAAATTTCGGGAAAACCTCCGTCCAGGCAATTTTTTTACATGACAAATCCAAATCGATAGTGTATACTATCCGCATGATAAAAGGCATTGCACAGTTTATTGCCGCCTTGAACGGCAATCTCAAGCGGGGGCAAATTGCCTCCGGTTTTGCGTGGGGCGTTCTTCTTGGCCTTGTGCCCGCCGGTAACGCCTTCTGGATTGCGCTTTTCGTCGTCTCGTTCTTCTTCCGGCACCATCAGGGCAGTAAAATCCTTGTTATGGCAATAATCAAGGCCCTGGGCTTTGCCATTGCCCCCCTTATGGACAGTCTGGGCTGGGAAATTCTCCACATCGAAAGTCTTCAGGAGCTTTTTACCACGATGTATAATATGCCCTTTGTTCCGTTTACCGGCTTTAACAACACCCTTGTGGCGGGGGGGCTTTTGGCGGGCATCGTGCTCTGGATTCCCGTTTATTTCCTTATCAGGCAGCTTGTCCCCCTTTACCGGAAAAACCTGGGACCGAAGATCAGAAATCTAAAACTGGTACAGAACATCACCAAAGCCCCGTTGATTTCCACGATTCTTGCGAAAGCCCACGCAATACAGGAAAAAGCCGCTCGTTTCAGTTAACGTAGGGAGAAATATATGTCGAAAAAAGTTCCAGGCATGTTCCGCAAGCCGTATACAGAAAAACGTTTTGACAAAAAACTGCTTAAATTTATTGAACAGCCCGGCGACAGGGAATTTCTTGTTTCCGTCTTTGACCTCCATGACGGGGTATATACCCTTAAAGAGGCCCTTGTAAAGCCTTTGGGCAAAGAAGCCTCCGGCGAGGAGAAAAAGGCAAGGGACAGAACCGTCAAACGGCTCGCGACCCTTGCCAAGGCGATAAAGGTAAACCGCCAGGGCGTGATAAAAATTCTTCCCCTGACGGTGTTTGCCGTTCTTGTTACCGGCCTTGTGATTTTTTTCAGTTTTATGATAGATCCGGTACTGGAAGGCCTTTTGGAAAAGGGGCTTGAAAATGTTTTTGAGGCCCGCTGCGACGTAAACAATTTCCACTTGGGCCTGATCCGCTTTCGTATCAGCATAGACTCCGTAACCATCGCCAACCGCGACGAACCAATGAAGAATCTGCTTGAAACCGGCAGGCTTGAGATCAGGCTGAGGCCCCAGGCGGTATTGCGCGGCAAAGTCTATATTGAGGAAATCCGGGCGGACAGCCTCCGTTTCGGAACCCCCCGTACCGTATCCGGCGCCATACCCGGGTACGCCGCGAAGATTGCCGCCCGGCGCGAAAAGCCGCCTGCGCCGCCGATCGTGGACCTGTCAAACTTTGACGCCACGGCACTTCTTAACCAGGAATACGACAAACTTGTGTCCCCCAAGGCGTTCCAGTCCGCCGTAACGGCCTATGACGAAGCCAAAACCCGCTGGGAAAACCAGTATGCCCGGACGAACGAGCAGGTCGCCGAACTCCGGACCTCCATTCAGCCCATCCTGAATATCAATATCGGCAATATCAGAAGCGTAGAAGAAGTGACAAAAATTGTGTCGGATATAAACACCCTGGTTGATTCGGTGGAAAACGCCCGGGACGAGGTCGAGGCCATTGTCGACGGCGTTCAGAAAGACATCGGCACGGCGCAGAATCTCGAAAGAACCGCCAGAGAAGCCCTGCAGAGTGATATTGATCATCTTAAATCGTACCTCGATCTTGGAAGCGGCAATGCCCTTAAAGCCCTTGAGCCTTCGATACGGGACATACTTTCCGACGAAATTGAACAGTATATAGCCTACGGCCAAAGGGCCCTTGAGGCGGTTGAAAAACTCAAGGCCCTGCAGGCCCGGATTCCCAAATCGGAACCAAAACCCGCCAAAGAGCCGGTTTTCCGGGGCAGGGATGTTACATTCCCGACCCAGGCGTATCCGGTGTTTTACCTGGGAGAAATGGCTTCGGACTTTAGCATTGGCGGCTGGAACTGGGGTTTTGATCTGCTTAGCGTCAGCTCCGACCCGGATCTGACGGGCAGGCCCACGGAGCTGAAACTGGCCCTTACCGAAGAGGGAAGCTACGGCAGGACGGCCCGTTTTGACGGCAGCGCCGATTTCAGAACCAATGCCCGGCAGTACTTCAGCGCCGCCGTTACCGGAGACAATTTTCCCCTGGACCTTCGGGGTGATTTAAGCGCCATCGGTATCGGCGGCTTTTCCGGCGCTATCGGTTTCAGCGCCAACCTTTCAGGCGGCCGAGGCGGCGCGGCGGCCGGCGGGGGCGGTGTTGACATAAAAGAACCGCGGCTTGTAGATCCCGAGGGAACGATAGCCGAAGTAATTTCGGAAGTGTTAACAGAGCGGAACAGCGTAAGCCTGGCTGTGCAGTTCGAGCACAACCCGGGAGAGGACGACGTTTTTTCGGTTACTACCAACATAGGCGACCTTATTACGGCGGCCCTGCG
>JAISNI010000193.1 GCA_031276295.1 Treponema sp. | reverse complement strand
CGGCGGGGGTACGAAGGGGCCGGGACGGCCCCGGAGTAAAGGGCATGGAGCAGCTTCGGACGGTCGGACCCGGCGCGGCAAGATGGAAGACGCGATCGCGCGGCAAAAACCGCCTGGCGCAGACTTGAAACCCCAGGGCGTGGAGGCAAAACCCCAGGGCGCGAAGTTGAAACCCCAGGGCGCGAAGTTGAAACCCCAGGGCGTGAAGTTGAAACCCCAGGGCGTGAAGTTGAAACCCTGGGGCGTGAAGTTGAAACCTTGGGGCGTGGAGGCAAAACCCCAGGGCGCGAAGTTGAAACCCCAGGGCGTGGAGTTGAAACCTTGGGGCGTGGAGTTAGAACCCTGGGGCGTGGAGTTAGAACCCTGGGGCGTGGAGTTAGAACCCTGGGGCGTGAAGTTGAAACCTTGGGGCGTAGGGACTACGGTCTGGGCTTCCGGCTTGTGCGCCCTTGGTTTAAAAGGCTCAAGTGAGGACGAAGCGGGCAAATGTCCGGTCCCGGCGGGACGGCGGTAAAAAAGAGTGCCTGGCACTGTTTTGTAGCATTGCAGAATACCCCGGCAGGTATCCCTCCGCCTTAATTCTCGCGGGGATACCCGCCGGGGCTTTCCCCTACGTTAAAGATTTTTCAGCCTGCATCTGGACGGCTATGTCGTCCGATGTCGTCTGGGGGAACAAGTCTTCCCATGCAACGACTTTGCCGGTCTTCTGAGAATAAGCCAATGCTTCATCGTAGGATATAAAGCTCTGGATACTCTTTCCGTCAAAAAGCCTCCACATACCGCCGATAAACCTGATATTATTGTCCATGTAGTTCTCCTTGTAATACCCAAAATAGACCATAATTTGAGTTAATACTCTATAATATGAACGAAAAGACTATGCTGTCAAGGTAAGGGTCTTCTCATATACGTTTCTCCTTTGCTTTTTCCTTTTCTTTGGTAATTTTAACGTCCAGAACATCCATCAGTTTATCAATAGCGGGGGTCAGGCTAAAATCTTCCTCTTTTACATGAATAGACACACCCCAGCGGAAATTTACCTTTGCTTCCGCGATAAATTCCTTGTCTTTTGTAACGGTTATCAAAAGATCCACGATCATATTCTCGGCATTATGAATCCGGGCTATTTTCCGGTCCAGGTACTCCCTGGCATCATCTTTCATGGTGAAATGCACAGACTTGACATCGATATTCATAGATACCTCCAGACATACGGCCTTTAAACGGCGGCCTGCGGCGCGCCCTGGGCCTTTAAATTAAGCCTGAAAAAACAGGCTTTAAACAGGGCCCGATGAAATCGGCCCTGCAAAAGCGGCCTCAAGGCCCCCTTTGCTTCTGAATCCAAAATTGCCCTTTCAATACTTCAGTTTTAAAAGGGCCTCAACATAAACGGCTGCCTCAATGCACTACCATTGACGTGGCTCCCGATTGCCCCGGCGCTATCGGGTATAGGATGAACCCAAGTCCAGCTCTTTCCGGTACTTTGCGACCGTCCGTCTGGCCAGGGGGATTCCCCTTTGGGCAAGCATATCGGCAATTTCCTGATCGGACAATTTCCGTTCTTCCGCAGAGATAAATTCCCGTATTATCTCTTTTACCCCTCCCCTGGAATACTGCGATCCGCTTGATCCTGAACCGCTTATGGAATTGGTAAAAAAATACCGCAGTTCAAATATGCCCCATTCGGTTTGCATGTACTTTCCATTGGCGGTCCGGGAGACGGTTGTTTCGTGGACGCCCAGTTCCTGGGCTATGTCCCGCAGGGTAAGCGGCGCAAGGTATTTTGTTCCGTGAGCAAAAAAAGAACGTTGAAATTCGACAATTGCCCGTGAAACCCGGAGCAGCGTATGGTTCCTCTGGTTGATTGCCTGAATAAACCAGCGCGCTTCCCTGATATTCTCTTTAACAAAGTCCCGCGCCTGTTTTTCCTGTTTTTTTTCGTCCGATATTTTCATAAAAAAGGGGCTTATCCCCAGAACAGGTATCTCCTCATCGTTCAAAACTATAACGAATTCGCCTTCTTTGCGTATAACCTGTATATCGGGAACCACAAACCGCGTCTCGGTAAAGGAAAAATACCTGCCGGGAAAGGGTGAAAGCTCCCGGATAACCGCGAACAGCGCACGGATCTCATCTTCGGTACGGCCCAGTTTCTTCGCAACCTCCGCAAACCTCCCCCGTTCAAGCAAGTCCAGATACCCTATGGCCTCTTCCGCGCCTGCCGGCGCATCGGGGAGCAGCCCTATCTGTACGGCCAGGCTCTCCTGATAGCCGCCCGTACAACAGCCCTGGGGGTCAAGCGACTGTACCAGGGCGGCGGCCCTATCCAGCATGGTTTTATCCGGCAGGAGGCCCCGATTAACCGGGTTCTTTTCAAAAAGGCTTTCAACCGGTTCCTTATGGAAACCGTCATCGTCAAGGTTCTGTATAAGGATTTCGGCTATCTGCCGTATCTCTTCATCCGCCGGTTCCAGGCGGAGCTGCCACAGGAGATGTTCTTGCAGGGTTTCAGGCCGGGACAGGGCGCCTTCTATAAACTTCCGGTTCTCATCGGCAGCCTCGTCCCCCCCCCGGCTGACAAAGCCCGGGTCCGACGTTACCTCAAAATAACTATCCTCATCCTTACGGGGGGTATAAGCCTCGTCCAGCGAAACTACGCTACGGTCTTCCAGAATTTCAAGCGCGGGGTTCCGTTCAATCTCTTCCTCTATTCTTTCACGAAGATCGGCAACAGGCAGTTCCATCAATTTTATGGACTGGATCAACTGCTGATGCATTCGTAACTGCTGATTCTGAACGAATACCGGGCGCTGAAACTGCACGGATAAAAACTCCTGTTATATAAAGCTCATTCAAACGCAATGAACGGCCTTAGAATTGTAATTGCTAAATTCTATAGCTTAAACTATTATCCCCCCGATAAAATTTGTCAAGAATGAATATTACGGAAAAAGTACATAAAAAACGGCGGCCGTTTCTCCGTTTTAGTCTTTTGGGACATTTGCATGGAGCGTGCCGGCCCGCGCCGCTTTTGTAGCTATTACATCTAAATCATTGATCATATAAAAAACATCCTGTAAAATAAATATAAAATAAATATACTAAAGGTAACGTTGATCATGCAGGGAATTTACGGCAGCGGTAAAACAGGCTCAAGGAATGCCGGAAAAAAAGTATCGCATTCTCACTATCTTATACTTGTGGCCCTCCTCTGCGGGGCTTCTTCCTGTGCCCGCCTGTCGGGGCAATTAAGCATCCTCGAAGGTAATTTCTTAGCGTCGCTGGGCATATACAACGAGGCAATCACCGCCTACCTCGAAGCCGTCGATAACGCGTCGGCAGCCCCCTATGCCGAGTTCGGCCTTTCCTCGGTTTACGCCCTGCTCGGCGAAAACAGTCTGGCGCTGCAAAGGCTTGAACGTGCCGAAGCCGGTCTGGATGCTCTCGCCTACGACCCCACGGAACTTGCCTACCGTATTTATTATAACCGGGGCGTCATTCTCTACAGGGAAGGCGGCTTTCCTGAGGCCGCGGCGGCTTTCAGAAAGGCCCTGGAAATCGACGGCAAGCGGACGGAAGCCAAGCGCAATCTGGAACTCAGCCTGCTTGCACGGGAAACGCCTCCGCCCGATCCCGTCAAGGTTATGGAAAGCACGGGGTCCGAAGTGCTCTACGATTATATCCGCCGCAGGGAACAGGAACAGTGGAAAAGCCAGCAATGGAGTGAAGAATCTTCCGAAGGGCTCGATTATTAATAAGGGGGAGCGCCGCTATGGTAAGCGTATCATATTTCCGCAGATGTAAAGGGCTTTCCTGCCGCTGCTCCCCCTCGCTCCGAAAGTTTTTGCGAAGCAAAAACGTTTCTCCGCTACCCCCACTCCTCTTTCTCCCATACCGCGGCTTTTTCCTGTTAATCGGCATCTTTACCCTCTTTCATCTGTATGCCCAGGATATGCCGGAAACCCCTTTCATATTCCGGGTAGAAACAGCCCCGGAGGTACCCGTTCAGGGCATGGCCTGGACCATCACCGTTCTGGTGAATCATCCTTATCCCCAGCAGATCCAGGTACAACCGCCAAACCTGCCGCCTTCCCTCAGCCTGCAACGTATACGCGTTGACGCGCGTTCCATCCGCGGCAGGGATAGCATAAATGAACGGTGGACCGCAGCCGAATTTCTCTTTATCCCACAGGCCGCAGGGCTCCTCAAAGTAGGCCCGTTCCAGATTATAGGCCAGGGGAAAAGGACCGCCACTGCGGAAATAACCCGCACCATACGGCCTTCCGCCGTTGCCAATCCTTCAAACCGGCCGTCTCTTGTGTGGGAGGCCGTCCCGCGGCAGCTTAAAATCGGGGAGCAGGGCGAATTTACCCTCCGTATCAGGAATAAGGACCCCCGTAAACCCATTCCCGAAGTACAACTTTACCGTCAGAAACTGCCCCTCAATGCAATTCTTGAAGAATTCACGCCCAGCCAGGCGGAAAGGAACACGGGAATAGTGCTCCGCATCCGCCTTATCCCCCTGGAAGGGTCTGAAGTCTCCCTCAGTTCCGGGTATCTGCCCTACGAAGGTTATGCCCTGCAAGTTCCTGCGGTCCGCATCCCGATAAGCGCGGCAGCCCTTCCCGCGCCGCCGCCCCCTTCCGCCCTCAACGAGCCTTCCGCTACAAGCGCGGGGACACCCTTTCCCGACCTTCCGCCTGAAAGCCTTCTTTTCAAGGCCGATTATAACGGAACCATCCGGAAGGCACGGTCCCTCTGGGAAGCGGACAAAAAGACTGAAGCCCTGGCCTTCATACGCCGCTGCGAACGGGAAAACCTCTCAGGCCCCCTGCTCCCCCCCCTCCGCCGCAAGCTGGAAAACGCCCTGGGCATAGCATTTTCGCCGGACGAGGCATGGCGGCCCAAGCTGCTTCTCATTCCGTTCCTGATCTCCGGAATAGCCCTCGTCATCATTCCTCTTATCCTATGGCTTTTATCCTGTTATAGATCCCGGAAAACTCCCGCGCCTTCCCCTGATTCCCCCGTGAATCCGTATTTTTATGCAAAAATTCCGTATGATCCCCCCAAAGCCGGCGTAACCTCAAAGTCTCTGAGGGGTTATATTGTTAGTTTCTTCTGCGGTGTTGTTCTGTGCGGTATAGTTCTCTACCTCTCAAGCCCCCTTTCCTCGAATACGTTTTCCGTAGTAAGGGAAGCGGTAACAGCCGGTCTAGTGCCGGATGTAAACGCCGGAGAGAGCGCTTATTTCGCCCCGGGTGAAGCAGTTAAAATCCGCCTGGTAGCAGGCATCTGGGTTTATGCTGAAACAGGGGACGGCCGTTCGGGTTGGGTAAGGAGGGACAGCATTATTTTTTAGCGGGTGTTGTATACATACATGGACTTCGGCAGTATACTGGATCAATGGGAGAAGGAAACAGCCAAGCCGCAGGGGAAGCGGGCCAGGAAATTACAGAGAAGTTCAACAGAGGCTGAGGGGCCGGCTTCCCTGCCGGAGAAGATAGACCCCCTTTCCGCATGGCTGAGGGTACACGAGGTCTACGATAAGGATGCCGCAGCCGAAGAAGAAGCGGCGGGGCACGGGGAAAGGCGCCGCAGGCTTATGTCTAAAAAGCCCGATGCGATAATAGACCTTCACGGTCTAACCCGGGACGAAGCCTGGAAAGACCTGGAAGATTTTTTCAGGGAAGGGGTAGAGATGGGCTTTGAGAAGGTACTCGTCATCCACGGCAAGGGGAACCATTCAGACGGAGAAGGTGTTTTACGGAATCTCTGCCGAAAATTTATTGAATGTTGTCCCTTTGCAGGCGAAAGTGGTTATGGTACTTCCGCTATGGGAGGGAAAGGGGTAACCTGGGTTCTGCTGAAAAGAGGCGAATGAACCGCCTTGAGGGTGTTCCGCTTGCCGGCATAACAGGGCAAATTTGGGTTGCTTTTTTTGAGGCAACGCGTGATATTGACACGAACAATGGTTTTTGTTAAAATAAATATTATTAGGCAATGGCTTAGAAACCATATTCTGTTTCTATAGACAGACATCAGATAATGTACGGTGGATAAGGAAGGGCAAACATGAGGTTCTTCAATTATCAAACTTAACATTATATATTGAGGAGAGATTTACATGGCAGTTCCTAGATTCAAGACATCCAAAGCGAGAACCCGAAGGCGGCAATCAATTAATATGAAACTTACCCCCCCTAACCTGGTTAAATGCAGTACCTGTGGTAATAGTGTTCTGTTGCATCGGGTATGCCCAAAATGCGGTTTTTATCGGGGAAAGCAGGTGATCGTTCCGGATTCTAAAGTTTAATGGAGAGGTATTAGAATGGATGAACTTTTTGAGAAGATGAAGAAACTTATCGCCGATAAACTGGAAGTTGATGCGGGTAAGATAACGATGGAAGCCTCATTCCGTCAGGATCTCGGTGCGGACAGCCTTGACACCTACGAGTTGGTCTATGCTCTTGAGGAAGAGATGGGTATTCAAATCCCTGATGAAAAGGCCAATGAATTTGAAACCGTTAGGGATGCTTACGAGTACATCAAATCGCAACAGTAATAAGGACGGAATTGCCGGAATAGTCCGACATTCAAGGGGCATAGAAGATGCGCCTAAACTTGATCCGGACAGAAAGAAGGCATTGACGGCTTTTCAAAAGGCTGTGGGGATAAGGTTCAAAAGTCTTGATCTTTTGAACCTTTCTTTTATACACAGATCCGTATCCAATGAATCATCCTCTAAGATCAACAACGAAAGGCTCGAATTCTTGGGGGACGCTATTCTGGGTGCAATTACTGCCGGTATTCTCTACGAAAAACTGAAGGATAAAAGCGAAGGGGACCTCGCCAAAATCAAATCCGTCGTGGTCTCCGAGGATATACTTTCCGCCTTGGCCTTGGTTTTACAGCTTGATACCCTTCTCCTTCTGGGCCGCGGTGAGGAACTATCCGGGGGCCGCAATAAAAGAGCTATACTTGCCGATGCTATGGAAGCCCTCATAGGGGCATATTATCTTGATTCGGGCTACAAGCCGGTTTTCAACTTTGTCAGTCGCTATATCAGCCCGGAGATAAACCGTGTTCTTGAAAAACGCTACTACATGGATTACAAATCCATCCTCCAGGAACTCAGCCAGCGCCTTTACCATTCTTACCCCGTTTACCGCCTGACCAAACGCACCGGCCCCGAACATGAACGTTACTTCTGGATAGAGGTAACAGTGGAGGGCAATGTCTACGGGCCGGGCATGGGGAGGAGCAAGAAGGCAGCCGAACAGGAAGCCGCCCGGGCAGCCTGCGAAGCAATCAACGGCCTCCCATCCGCGCCGTAGTTGCCGGCCTTTAGGGAGGTCAAGGATGCGTCCATTTTTTATTATGCTGAAATCTAGGGGCGTTGTTTCAATCGACATTTTGAAACAGCCCCTGCTATTAAACAACAAGAAGGGAGCCTATGAAGTACGGTATTTACTATGCGTATTGGGAACGGCAATGGGGCGGCGATTATGTTAAATATGTAAAGAAGGCAGCCGCCTTGGATTTTGATATTCTGGAAATATCCTGCGCTCAGCTTGCGGATATGAAAGAAGAGGATATACAGACCCTTGCCCGGACGGTAAAGGACTGCGGTATTACCCTGACGGGCGGCTACGGACCCAAGGCGGGTGAGAACATCGCTTCCCCCGATCCTGCTGTTGTTGCCAATGGGTTGGATTTCTGGAAAAGAACCTTCGCTGTTTTACAAAAGTTGAACGTTACTATTGTAGGCGGCGGCCTCTATTCCTATTGGCCGGTAGATTACACGGCGCCTTTCAACAAGGCGGACGATCTGGAGCGCAGTGTAAAAAATATGCGACTGCTTGCCCTCACAGCCGCTTCTTACGGCATTACCCTGGGGATGGAGGCCCTCAACCGTTTTGAAGGCTACCTTATCAACAGCGCCGAAGAATGCCTTGCCTACGTTAAAGCCGTGGACGAGCCAAATGTAAAGGTCATGCTTGATACGTTCCACATGAATATAGAGGAGGACAGCCTCCCCGATGCCATACGCAGCGCGGGCCCCTATCTGGGCCACTTTCACATAGGCGAAGCCAACCGCCGTCCGCCCAGGAAACAGAGCCGTATGGATTGGCCTGCCATAGGCCGGGCGCTCAAGGACATCCGGTACACGGGGGCGGTGGTCATGGAGCCGTTTGTCCTCCAGGGAGGCCAGGTAGGATCGGACATCAAGGTCTGGCGCGATATGTCAGGCGGCGCCGGCGAGCAGCAACTGGACGAGGAAGCCCGCACGTCGGTACGGTTTATCCGCGAGGCTTTTGCCTGACACGCACACCGATAGCCTGAATTCAGCGCTGGCAGTGTGTATTTAACCCCGGCGGGGCAGCCATCCTTTTTTATTCGCGCAGTGCTCACGTGGCCGGGAATGTGGTATAATGACAACAGGGGGTTGAATATGGAGACAATACAAGCGATACCGGAATGGAAAGCCGCCGCGGATGAGATTTGGGCGGTATTGAAAGAAAGCGCCTTACGGCACGCGGAAATTGACCGCATGATAAAGGAAAATGAGAAAGGGTTTATCGAACTCAGAGAAAGCCAAAAAGAAACCGAGCGTAGTCTAAAAGAAACCAGCCGTAGTCTGAAAGAAATCGACCGTATTATGAAGGAAAGCGCCTTACGGCAGGCGGAAAGATCCGCCGAATTAGACAAGAAATTTGACCGCCTTGGTGTCAATGTCGGCGGGCTTAACCGCTCTATGGGCGAACTTATCGAGACCCTCATCGCGGCGCGGCTGTGGGAAAAGTTCCCCGAATACGGCCTGGTGCGCGCGTTCCAGCGTGTGCCTATCCACGACGAAACGAACCGCGTCAGGACCGACATCGACATTCTGCTCTCCAATACCGATAAAGTGATGGCGGTTGAGGTCAAGCGTGAACTTGACGATAAAAGGGATGT
>JAISNI010000133.1 GCA_031276295.1 Treponema sp. | reverse complement strand
GCGTTACTGTCTTCGTAGACACGCTCACCGGTTCGCGTGCCGGTTGGGGCGCCCCCTGCGCTCCAAAGCCTCTGGCTTTTCCGCTACCCTCCAATCGGGGATTGTTGCTTTTATCGAGGGGGGCGCCGCGTTACTGTCTTCGTAGACACGCTCACCGGTTCGCGTGCCGGTTGGGGCGCCCCCTGCGCTCCAAAGCCTCTGGCTTTTCCGCTACCCTCCAATCGGGGATTGTTACTTTTATCGAGGGGGGCGCCGCGTTACTGTCTTCGTAGACACGCTCACCGGTTCGCGTGCCGGTTGGGGCGCCCCCTGCGGGCGAGCCAAGGTCTCGTCCTACCCCCCAACCAATCTTCACTCCCCACATTCATTCCTTCTTCGCCGTATGCGCCTTCGCGGTGAAAAATTTGTAAAATTTTGTGATATGGGCCGCCGCCCCGCCGCGGATGGTGGGACGGTACGGGATCGACGATTTTCGTAAAAAAAGCGGGGTCCTGCGCGTACGCATGGCCCCGCCTGTTTCAGCCGTCTCTTGCGTTACCGGCGGCCATTTTTGTTATGGTTGTTTTTCAAAGACATACCTTCCCATTGTTTCACATTTATTGCTATAGATAATCATCGGGAATGTTTCGGATACGTTCATATTTTTTTTCTGATCCGCGGTCAATTCGTTCCAGTATTTCCATGTATTTCCACCCCCAAACACACGGAGATTAACCTGAGTAATAGTACAAAGGGCAGGGTTTGTATTTGTTGTAGTTGGATACGTTCCTCTTATTATTTCCTCCCCCCAAGCAAAACCATCATCGCTAAGAAATTCATCAAACGTACCATCAGGCTTGGCAACTATTTTCGCATAACGACCATAAACAGGTTCACTGGTTGCCCATATTCCCTCAAATGTTAAATCGGTATCCAGTTTGGTGAACGTTCCGTTCATGTTGCTATATTTGCTCGAAAAATTTGCAGCGAGCATCTTTCCTTCACCGGTAATAATTGCAAGCCCGGAAGAGCCTGTCTCTTTACCCCCGCCAACTGCCCACTCTGCGGCCTTGTCCGTTCCCGAAATACGATTATACGTTCCCTCATTATAGGTGGTTCCATCAGCCGTAGCTTTCCACTGACTCGATTTCATTGTAACGTATACAGCTCCTTTTTTTCCATCCATGGCCCATATATTGGGACTTTCATCGGTGCCAAAGGTATCTGTACCGCCGCCGCCAACACCGCTGCTGGCATCATAAACACGGATGATGAAAGGCTTGGTGTAAGAACTTGATTCTGATGCTCCGCTTGCGATAGTAGCAATCACCGCCCAATCTCCCGCGATGTTTGCGGTTAATACGCCCTCATTTACACCGGCACCGCTCCAAACAATGGTTTTGTTGGTAGCATTGGAAGGTTCTACTGTTCCGTTGAGTATCAGCGGATAATTCATTACGGCTGCCGTTGGTACACCAGTAATATTCGTAACGGCGACAAAAGTACCCTCTCCATCGTCGTCTTTGTCTTTGTCTTTGTCGTTGTTGAACAAATTGTCGCACCCTGCCAAAACTATTCCGAATGTCAATACCGCCAACATTCCCAATACAAAAAATGTGCTTTTCTTCATGGAAAGCCTCCTTTACGGTTTTATTGTCCCGCCGACAAAATTCGTATGATGATCCGCCGCGGCGGATAATTCCTTTGTTATGGGATAAGCGCGTTTACCAACTGCCCTGACAGGCCCGGCAGGGAGCCCTGACAAAATGATAGATTTATCTAACAAATTGAGAGGGTTTCCGAGGGGGAATTTCCGGTTAAAAAAGAGGCATTTAGAAGTTTTGTTTAGTAGACAAAAAAGCCGTTTATGTGTATAATATGAGCCGTGAGCCGTGAGCCGTGAGCCGTGAGCCGTGAGCCGTGAGCCGTGAGCCGTGAGCCGTGAGCCGTGAGCCGTGAGCCGTGAGCCGTGAGCCGTGAGCCGTTTTCTGTCTTCATGCCTGCCGTTACCTTGAGCATAAGAATAGTGTAATGCTTATAAAAAATTTGTCAATAGCCGCAAAACATGAAAAAAAGACAATTTTTGCCGGCCGATAGGCGGGTTAAACGCAAGGGTGCCGGCCGCCCAATGTACGATTTTTCTTTACCGCCGCCTTTCATTTCTCTTAAAAAACAGGTATAGTATACCGATAAAAAAGAATGAAACTACGGATAGCCGGTTTGTTGTAACAGGGCCGGTTCTGTGTACTATGGAGGGGAGCATTTTGGCATACGTAAACGCATTATCCGCTTATCGGGAAACAAAGATAAAAACCGCCGGCCAGGGGCAGCTTATCATCATGCTGTACGACGAAGCGGTAAAGAATCTGGACCGGAGTTTGGACCTTTTAAGCGTACATTCGGTCAAGCGGGAACCGGCCCGTATTGAACAGATAAGTAAATCCATTCTTAAAACACAGGAAATTATTACCGAGCTTATGGTTTCGCTGGATTTTGAGCAGGGGGGGGATATAGCCCGGAACCTTTTTGCGCTCTACACCTGGTTTAACCGGGAACTTCTGGAGTCGAATGTCAGCCACGATGTAAGGCGGATTACCGTTATCCGTAATATGATGAACGAATTGCGGGACGCCTGGAACGAAATTGTTACTACTTCCCAGGCGGACACGGCGGCACGGCCGGTAAGCGGGATCAACATTGCCGGATAGGGGGAACGATGGCGATTACGGCGGAGAAAAAACCGGTAATGTATGCCGGAACCGGTATTGCGCCGGAAGAACTGCGGCAGCGGGTGTCCGTTCTCAAGCGGTTCAGGGAACTCCTGACGGCTCAACGGGAA
Source organism: Treponema sp. (assembly GCA_031276295.1). Taxonomy (GTDB): domain Bacteria; phylum Spirochaetota; class Spirochaetia; order Treponematales; family Breznakiellaceae; genus JAISNI01. The sequence continues at coordinate 17,644 of JAISNI010000133.1, read as the reverse complement.
CGGTTTCGGCGTTACCTTGAAGTTCTGGACAAACAGAAAGATTCGATAGAAAAAGGCAGCGCGGAAGAACTGGAAAGCCGCGTGGCATTGGAAGAAAACATCATAGCCGATATTTTTTCCATTCAGAAAGTGATAAACCCGCTGGAAGAAATGTACCGGGTCTTTCCGGCCCTCTCCGGTCAGGAGCTATCCCCGTTTGCGGGGGAGGAGGCCGATATTAACGGCCTTAAATCCGCCCTGGAAATCCTGCAAAACGAGGCGGCGGTACGGATAGAACGGAACAAGAAACTGCTCTCCGCCCGTATGGTGGAAATTCAGGGCGATATGAAGATGTTCGGGGGGCTGTACCGGAAGGCGCAGTCAATAGCTTACCGGGTGTCCCAGACCGCGACGCTTGTGGATATCAGCGGGTAAATGAAAGAGCCGCGCTACCGGGTTTTTCTTATTACAGAAAACTGAAAACCGGAAGCTATGCCCGCATCGTAATTCCCCCGCTCACTACCTATTATCTAGCCACTCCATGCCATTCTCTGCTATACTGTATACATGAATCAACCCCTTCCGCTTTACCTTATCGACGTGTATGGATTAATCTACCGATCCTATTTTGCCTTTATCTCGAGGCCCCTGCGGAATAACGCAGGTAAAAACGTCTCGGCCCTGTTCGGCTTTGCCCGTACCCTGGTGATGTTGCTGAACGAAGGGGCGCCTGCCGTACCGTACAAGTCCGATCCGACGCTGCCGGCGCGGACGGAGGGAACCGCTCCGGCCGACGGCGGACGGCCGCCGCTCCTTGTTCAAAAACCGCTGCGCCTGGCGGCGGTTTTCGATTCCCGCACGCCGACCTTTCGGCACGAAATGTACCGTGAATACAAGGCCACGCGGCAGAAGACGCCGGAGGACCTCCACGAGCAGGTTCCGCTGGTGGAAGAAACCCTGACCGCGCTTGGCATTCCCTGCCTGCGCGTTGACGGCTTTGAAGCCGACGATATCATTGCGACACTGGCAAAGAAGGCGCAGGAAGAAGGCCGGCAATGCTATATCCTTTCCTCGGATAAGGACCTGCTCCAGCTTGTAGGCAGGGGAACATACGAACTGCGGCCCATCAAGACATCCGTTCCTTTGGAAGCCGGCAGAACCGTTTCCGGCAACGCCGAATCCCAGGGTTTGCCTTACGAACTTGTCGGCCCGGCGGAGGTTAAGGCCGAATGGGGGGTTGTTGCGGACAAGATGCTTGAACTTCTCTCCCTTACCGGGGACAGCTCGGACAATGTGCCCGGTGTTAAGGGTATAGGGGATAAGACCGCGGTCAAACTGATGACCCGTTACGGGTCGCTGGACGAAATCTACAAAAACATAGCGGGTATTGAAGGGGCGCTCGGCAAAAAACTTGCCGCCGGGAAGGAGAGTGCCTATTTCTCAAAATCGCTTATCGCGCTGCGGTACGATGTTCCCCTGCCCATCAAGGGTCTTGAGGAACTTTCCATAGAAAGCCTGAACCGGAGCGCCGGCGCCCAGGTACTCTTGCGCGAGGGTATACGCCAGAGCGCCCTGGCCCTGGCGCCCGTAAAAGGCGGGGAGAAAAGCGCGGAAACTGACGGAACCGCGGACGGGAAGGACGGTATACCTGCCGGGAACGGCCCGGCGGAAAACGCCGATGCGGAGAGCGGCGGCCCCGTCGAAAACGCGGCCGATCCTGCCTTGCTGGGGGAAGGTTCTTACCGCATCATTCTGGATCTTGCGGAACTCGAAACCCTGCTCGGCGAGGCGCGCAAACAGAAGCTCCTTGCCCTGGATTTTGAAACGGATTCCCTGGATGCCTGGAATGCCCGGCCTATAGGAATCTCCCTGGCTTTAAGGCCGAAAGAGGCGGTCTACGTGCCGGTTGCCCCCCACCGCTCGTATCAGGAAGCGCCGGATACAGGAAAGGAGGACGCGGCGTGTTCCGATCTCCGCACCGCGCCTTTTTTGGATCCCGCCAAGGTGAAAGACCTCCTTGCCCCCCTGCTTGCGGAAGCGGACATGACCATAGCCGCCCATAATGCCAAGTACGACTACAAGGTAAGTCGGGGGTGGGGCCTGCCGCGATGGCGGTGCAAGATATGGGATACTATGGTGGCGGCCTGGCTTGTGAACCCCGAACGGGCCAACTATTCGCTCGATTCCCTTGCCGTGTATTTTTTTAACGCCGTCCCTATCGCGTACTATGATATTGTGCCCAAGGGCTCCACCTTTGATGCGGTCAGCCTGGAAACCGCGTGCCGTTATTCGGCGGAGGACGCGGATCTTACCATGAGAGTCATGCACCATCTCTTGCCGAAACTGCAAAAGGCTGAACTTTTGAGCCTCTTTACCGACCTGGAAATGCCCCTGCTGCCCATACTTGCCGAGATGGAAGGCAAAGGCATACGGATAGCCCCCCAGGTTCTTAAAGACTACGGGGAAGAACTGAGCAAAGACCTGAACAGCATCCAGGAGGAAACGTGGAAAACCGTTGGGCATGAGTTTAACCTCTCGTCTCCCAAACAGCTTCAGGATGTGTTATACAACGAACGGAAGCTCAAGCCCGGCAAGATGACGAAGAAGACCAAGACCGGCTACTCCACTGATGCCGCCGCCCTTGAAGAACTGGCGCGGGAAGAGGATCCGGTTCCCGCCCTGATCCTGCGGCACAGGACCCTGGCAAAGCTCAAATCCACATACGTGGATACCCTGGTAAACATAGCCGATGCCCAGGACAGGCTCCATACGAACTTTGTCCAGACCGGCGCCGCCACAGGCCGCCTTTCCAGCCGTGAGCCGAACCTCCAGAACATCCCTATACGGGACGAAGAAGGCCGGCGGATACGGGAAGCCTTTATCGCAAATCCGGGCTGCCTCCTCATCTCCGCCGACTACAGTCAAATAGAGCTGGTTGTCCTGGCCCATCTTTCCGGGGACGAAAACCTCCTTGCCGCGTTCCGTGACGGCAAGGATGTCCATGCCCGGACCGCGTCCCTGATCTTCGGTATACCGGAAAGCGAGGTACGCGGGGATCAGCGCCGTATTGCCAAGACCATCAACTTTGGCGTGATGTACGGCATGAGTTCCTTCCGGCTTTCCAATGAACTTGGCATACACCGCAGCGAAGCTCAGGCTTTTATTGACGCTTACTTTAAAACCTATTCCGGTATAAGCCGCTTTATCGACGAGTTGATCCGCAAGACTGAAAAACTGGGCTATGCCTCCACCATTCTGGGGAGGAGGCGTTACATACCGGCTATCAATTCACGGAACCGCACGGAAAAGGCCGCCGCGGAACGTGTTGCGGTGAATACCCCTATCCAGGGCTCCGCAGCCGATATTGTCAAGATAGCTATGGTGCATCTGGATAAGGCCCTGACCGGCTGCCGGAGCCCGGCGCACATGCTGCTCCAGGTGCATGACGAGCTTATCCTTGAATGTCCCGAGCGGTATGCCGGTGAAACAGCGGTTTTAGTGAAAGCCGAGATGGAGAACGCCGTTAAACTTACAATACCCCTGCGGGTAAGTGTAGAAACGGGTAAACGCTGGGGCGATTTCCATTAGGGGGCAGCATTCCGCATTTCCTGCACTTTGACCGTAGCGGGCTTGAGAAGCGCAGGAATGGATTTCACGTCTTGTCCGGCAAGCACTAACATGACCATTTGGTCATGTTAGTGCCGCACAGTTCCTTATGCAGGAGGGTTTCTTACGGGCGCGTGCGGTTCACCACTCCCTATGGTTAAAAGTCTTGGGGCGTTCAGCTAAGGCTATGGAATCCCCGGATTGTACCAACACATACAAGCCTTTCTTAAAGGCATAGTTCCGGACATTCTCCGGCGCTATTGCCCCGGCCACAGCCCCGACCAGCTTCCGCTTATCCCCGCGCACGTCCATGTAATGCCGTATCTTCCCTATCCGCTCTATATGCTCGTCTATGTCTTCTTCCGTCAAATCGGTCTTTACTTCTACCGGCATCGCATACTCGCCGTTCTCAAGAAATACATCCGCCTGGGCCAGGATCCGCTTGTTTTCCAGAAACTCGCAGGGGCCGCCTTTGGTAAACTCGAAACCGATGGCGGTGAATTTCTCCCAGAGCCGGGCGGAAACCATCTCTTCCATCCATTTACCCAGGGAATTGTTCACCCCGCCGATATTCCTGGATAATTCCTTTATCATGCGGTCTGTTTCCGCCAGGCGTTCTTCGATGTTCTTTGATCGCTTGTCAATCCGTTTATCGGTCTCCTGGAACATCGCCCAGACTTTCTCGAAGGTTAAACCTCTTGCGGCCTCCGCCGCTTCTTCCGCCGTCATCATCGCCTTTCCTCCATCCTTACTTTTACCATATATACGTTACGGGCATTTTGTCAATGCAAGGCCGCGGGTAAAGGCGGCGGTAACACAAGGCGCCGTCCGGCGCTTTCAGAGCAGGCCGTCCCAGACATTAAGCTGCGTTCCAAAGGCCGAACTCAGGATGGCGGAAAGGAAATTTTTTACCTGACGGAGGGAAGGTTTATCCAGGGTATAGCGGGGCAGCACGGCAGCGGGAAGGTCCTGTACCGTAGAAAGCCACCGGCGGGCGCCGGGCCCCAGCAGTAGCATACCATCCGATTCCGGGGCCCTATCCTTCTGCCGGCCGTATGCTTCCTGTCCGGCGCAGGAGGGGCAGAGGATACCTTCGCTGCCGGAATACCAGCCGGACTGTTCCTGGAGAAACTCGCAGTTGCAGGAATCGCAGCGGTTTATGCCGGGCCGCAGGCCCAGAATATCGGTCCAGTTCCAGAGGAAGTGGAGGAGGATAGAGATACAGGCCGAACTTTCGGCGGCGTCCAGGGCGTTCAGGGTATTCCCCGCCACGGTAAAGGCCGATTCCCAGTTACCGCCGCCGCCGTGGGAAGCAAGAACGGTTCCCGCTACGGCCGATGCTGCAGAACTCCGTTCGTAGAGTTCCCGCAGGCCGGGATGCCAGAACCGGACATCAAAGTCGGTAACTTTCCGTGAGGAGCGCATCTGATCAAAGTAGACATAGAGGATCCCCCGATTGAAAGGCGAGACATGGGCGCGCAGTTTGCTCTTGGGCCCCCCGTACACCGTTGCCTGGATGATACCTTCCTCGGCGGTAAGAAACCATACGTTCCGGTTGGATTCCCCTGAGTTTTTAGTGCGGAGTACCAATGCGGAATAGGTAAAGTTACGGTTCATCAGATTTCCAGGGTAAAGACCTTGCTTTTCCGGCTTTGGTTGTAATGCCGCCGCCGTTTTTCAGGAAGACTTTCTAGGGTATCTTCTTTAAAACCCAGCGTTTCAAACCAGTCGTGGGTACGGGTGGTAAGGACAAAAACCCGGCGAAGCTGCTGTTTCCGTGCGCGGTCAACGAGGAAATGCACGATTTTTTTGCCTAGCCCCATATCGGAATAGACAGGATCCGTCGCCATTGCGGCGATTTCCCCCTGTTCCCCCCACAGGTGGAGCGCGCCGCAGGCGTGTATCTGTCCGTCTATCTCGTAAACCACATAGTCATTTTTCTTTTCCTGGATATCCTCGGCATTACGGCGCACCAGGTTCCCCTGCTGCATGAGCGGTTCCATCAATTTTAATACAACGGGAATATCCGAACTGCGAAGATTGCGGATAGACTCATGCTCGTCGGCATACACCATAGTTCCCGCCCCCATATTGGAAAAGAGTTCCCGCAGGATAGAACCGTCTTCCCGTCCGTCGATGATGTGGACGCGGTCGACATTTGCTTTTAATGCCTGAATTGCAAGCCGCAACTCGTATAACGCTCGGCTGCCTGTCTCTGGTTTATTGCATTCAGCCGTATAAGGAGGATCACCGTTTCCCCCGAGCGCCGGACCGTCCCTGTTTGCCGCCAGAATGGTTTCCGCCTCCTGGAGATTGAGGCGGATAATACGGCCGTTTTCCCCAATATGGCAGCCTTCCGGGATAGTGTAGACTCCCTCCCTCAGCCCTCCGTGCAGGGAAATGAAAAAGAGTTTGACCGCCCCCAGGGCGGCGGAAGCGGCAAGGGCGATCTCGTCGCTCGGTACGTTGTAGGGCTTACCGGAGGGGCTCCAGCCTATACAGGGGAGTATAGGAACCGTTCCCTGATTGAGGAAATGGTTGAAAGAATCGGTATAAATTTTATCGACCATACCGGTATGTTCCATATCAACGCCGTCTATCACACCCAATCCGCGCGCCCTGACCAGGTTTCCGATAACCGCGTCAACCTGGCTGCCGGAAAGCGCGGTCATAAACCGCGTTGCCACATGAAAAGCCGCCATTTCGACAAAGGGAAGCGATTCTTTTGTGGTTATCCGTGTATTCCCTGCATAGGTTGATACAATATCGTATTTCCGCAGTACCGCATCTATCCATTCCTTGGCTCCGGGAACTATCACCACCCTGAATCCGGTCAGGGCCAACAGCGCTAGATCCTTCATCAGTGTAGGAAAACTTGGATCCTCGGTTACAGGAAAATCGATCTTGAAAACCATCGTTGAACCGTCAAACCGGCTTTGATAATGAAACGCCTCCCTGATAAGGTCTACCTGGTTTTGAAGCATCTGATTCATAACTTACCGTCTGCCGTATAACCTCAATTATACCGGCAGTTCTATTACCTCCGCGTCAATCTGCGCCGCGGTCTTTTCCGCCGCGCCCTTTCCCGCCAGGATCACCGGAAAACGGTTTCCCTCCTGGGCGGCAAGATTCTCCAAAACCCGGCCTATATCTTCCGGTTGCAGGGCGATAAGATCGCGCAGACGCCGGGAACGGTGTATATCCTCAATCCCGTACAGGAAGCGCAGAAAATCGGTTATGCTCTTGTCCGCACCGGTACGGGGCCGTGTTTCCCGTGCGTATACCCCGATGATCGCCTTAACCAGGGTATCCTCATCAGGCGTCAGTTTGGCCGTTTCCCTGAACAGCGAGTTAAAGGCATCCAGGGAGCGGAGAGGATTGGGATCGCGGTAGGTTGAGAAGGAAAAGGTTCCTTCCAGCGCATCGGTGTGGGCAAAAGCGCCGTAGGCGCCGCCTTTCATGCGGATATTTTCCCACAGGGCGCCTGTTGAAAGCTGATGGGCCAGGACCAGTTCCGCAGCCTGCTGGTATGAACCGTAAGGGGCGGCCGTCAAGGTCTGGGCGGCAAAGCCTACCTGCAATGAGGCCGAGGCAAAAACCGTGGTTTGCTGTCCTTGCGGCGGAACAGCCTTTGTTCCCGCGGCGTCCAGGCCCGAAACCGCAAGGAGAGCCTCCATACTCTGGAAATCGGGATTCCTGGGCCGGGGCGCGCCGAAACGGCCGAACCGTTTTTCCAGGCTGGGAACGGCCGCCCCAAGCGCGGCAGCGGAACCGCATAGGTTGGCAATCATCCCCGAACGGGAAACAAGCGTATCACGGATGCCGGTAAGTTTATCCCGTATCTCGGCCGTGTCCAACCCGGCAAGCCGATGGACAAATTTAAGTTGCGTTATACCGCTCCACAGTTCAGCGGCCGCTTTGGATCGGGAAAAATAACGTTCCGACCAGCCTGATACGTATAGATGCCCGTTAGGGGCAAAGCCTGAATCCACCTCGTTCTTCATTTCCAGTACCAGGTCCCGGATACGGCGGAGGTCCGAAAAATCCGCCTCAACGATAAGTCTGAGCGCCAGGTCAAGGGAAGGGTCTATCTTCTCGTCCAGGGCTTTAACGCGGTAGACAATCCAATCGCGGCCCGCTATATCCAGTATGCCCGAGGGAAGCGGGATGGTCCTGCCGGTACCGGGCGCCTGGGTGCCGGTCTCCAGCACCGCATAGAAACCGCCGGCTGTCCTGGCAAGCAGGCTCGACACCTCGCCGTAATCCATGCCGGGAAGCCCCATTGAAACCACGGCCCGCGAGAAAAAATTCAGCCAGGGGTAATCGGCGGGGGGGATAATATCCACCGGGAAGGCCAAATCCGCGTAGGTAATGCCGTTCGTAAAAAGATCGTGGGTAACGACGGGTATGCCGGAAGCGTCAAGAATCTTCCGGTCTATGAATTCCAGATCGGGAGAGAGATCCTTTCGGGAAAGATGGGGAATGGTCTTTAAGGCTTCGGGATCATCCGGCGCTTCCTGCATCTTCTCAAGCTCCGCAGATTTTAGTTTAATATTCTGTTTTTCATCTTCACTAAAACCCCTCTCCAGAGCGGCAAGTTTTTCGGCAAGCAGGGCTTCTTTTTTAGACAGAAAATCCTGTTCCGGTTCCAGCATAATAAACGCCCGGTGGGGGTTATCCAGCAGGTACTTCCGTATAAGAGATTCAAAATAGCGGCCGTTTTCCGCAATACGACGCTTCAGTTCGGTAAAGGCCGGTACGAAAAGCAGCCGTTCCCACGGCTTTGCCCCGTGCAGCCAGCCGCACAGGGATTTCTGGAGCCATACCAGGGAATAGGGCCCGCCGGATCGCCGGATTTCACGCTGAGAGAATTCCATGGATAAAAGAGCGGCTTCGATTTCCTCGTTGGGAATACCCCCGTCCGCAAGTTTCTTAAGTTCATCGAGTATGAATGCCTGTACCTGTTCGCCCGCCTCCGCCAAACTTTTCCCCTGCTGTTCCAGCACACCGCGAAGGCCTATGCAAAATACCGTTTCCCTCAGACTGCCTTCAAAGCCGCTTACCGGAGAGAGATCTTCCCCCAGACCGGACCCTATCAGGGCCATAGTCATAGGCGATCCGTCATGTCCCATGAGGATCTCGGCAAGCGCGGCCAGAGCAAGCGATTCGCAGGCGTCAACCGAATCGGAACAGAGCCAGGAGAGAACGGCATGGGGTCCGGTGTCGGCGCCCGCGGGACAGGGAACGCTTATTTTCCGCGGCTGCTCCCAACGCCGGGCCTTATTGATAGGGGGGGCGGCTTTCCCCGGAGGAAGGGCCGAAAGGTACTTCCCATCCAGAAACCGGAGCTGTTTTTCCGTAGGGATATTTCCGGCAAGGAATATGCGGCAGTTAGCCGGGGAATAACGCGTGCGGTGAAATTCTTTCAGCCCTTCCCAATCCAGATCGGGGATGCAGTCGGGGTCGCCGCCGGATTCGTAGGAATAGGGGGTATCGGGCAGTATCGACTTTATTGACCATAGTCCGGCAAAGGTATCCATAGAGGAATAGGCGCCCTTCATCTCGTTATAGACAACACCGGTAATCGAAAGATTTTCCGGCTTTTCCCGCGGGCCTTTCTGTTCCCTGCCGTATTCAAAGCGGCGGCCCTCCTGCATAAAGGTCCATTCCGAGAGCAGCGGCCTGAAAACCGCATCCGCATACACCGACATAAGGTTAAAGTAGTCCTGCTCGTTGACGGAACTGGCCGGGTACACCGTTTTATCGGGGAAAGTACACGCGTTAAGATAGGTCTGAAGGCTGCCCTGCGCAAGAACGAGGAAGGCGTCTTTAAGCGGATAGTTTACCGAACCGCAGAGCGCTGAATGTTCCAGAATATGGGCAACCCCGGTGGAATCTTCGGGCGCGGTGGCAAATGCAAACGCAAAAAGATTTTCAGGGTCGTCGTTTAAAACATGAAAAACTTCCGCCCCGCTTTTCCGGTGCCGCGCCCAAATGCCCTTTGCATTCAGTTCCCCGCAATCAACAGTCTCCAAAATTTCAAACCCGCTTTCCAATATCTGCCCTTTCTGCAAATTATCCGTCATACTATCACATCCTCGCTATCCATTATAATTATCCGGCCTTCTTCCCTGCCGGTTCTGAACCAGGTAAGAAAATCCCGCGCAACCGCGTCGGCTTCTTTTTTGGGAACCTTTCCTATCAGGGATGCCTCTTCCAGTACATGCGAACGGCGGTTGGAGGAAAGGTTACTGCATATTTTCTGGGTAAAATCATCGGAACGGCCTTTTAAAAGGAGCACGATATCGCGGTCGGACATGGACCTTAATTTTTCCTGCAAGGGCCTGTCCTCGGCTTTGATTACATCTTCGAGCGTGTAAAGCCTGTCTTTTAAATCTTTGGTCAGATTCGGATCGTGATCGGCAAGCTCTTCAAGAATTTTATCCCCAAAGGAAATATCGGAATGTTTTAGAATGGCCGTCAGCGCGGTCATTCCGTCAATTTCAGAATCCCTGCCGTCCTGTCCTAAATGACGTATCTTCTCACGAAGCGCGGAGGCAACCCGTTCCAGAACTTCAGGCGATGTCTGCTCCAGCCGGGCTATGCGTACAACGATTTCCAGCTTCCGTTCCTGGGGGATATGGGCCAGAGTTGCCGCCGACAATTCCGGCGTGAGCCGCGAAAGGATCAGCGCGGCGGCGGCGGGAGATTCATCCCTCAGCAGCGCCGCAATCCCTCCCCCTGAATAAGCATCCAAAAAAGCGAACGGGTTTCCCCGCGAATCAGGCACGGAATTATGCAGGAGCACCTCTCCCTTTTCCGGCCCAAAAGCCTCGTACAGAAGTTTACGGGCGGCTTCTATGCCGCCCTGCGAAAGGCCCCCCAATCCATAAGATGAGGCTAGGAGCATACGGAACTCCGAGAGTATTTCCTCCGCTTCCTCCTGAGAAATGCCCTTGATCGAGGCAACCTCCCGTGCTATTACCTCTACCTGAGGCGGTTCAAGCTGTGCGAGTATCTTTGCGGCGTCTTCACTCCCGATAAGGATGAGGAATTTAGCCACCTTCCGGTATTTTGATTCTTTAGTTTCTCTTGATTTTTGATTGTCGGTGGTTTTAAAAAATTCCCCTGATACATCGGCCCTGTGGGCCACGGAATCCTCCAAATCATCCCAGAAGCCTGTATACTCAGAACGGTTACGGATACTACCTTCCCTGTTTTTGCCGATATTGAAGAATTTATCCCGGGAATTGCTTCCTCCCGCGCCTTTGGATTTTGCCATATAGAAATAATACGATAAAATACCAAAATCAACAAGCCCAATTTGAACAACTCAAGACGGCAGATAATCCCTCTTGAATCTGCCGTCTTCTCTCTGCTCTTTACGCTCTACTTCGCGGCGGCATCCAGTTCGGCCAGGATGGAAAGTTCCGTTTCCTTGTCGAAGTACCGCGCCTTGTCAAGGTGCGGGGTAAAGTTTACCGTATCGCCGACCTTGAAATTATGGTGGGGCTCGGTCCGGGCTACGAGGGGCTGGGTTTTAGTTTTAAGCCACAGATGGATGTCAGCTCCCAGAGGTTCGACAACGGAGATCTCAACCGGGATATTATTCTCAGCGGCAGGTTTCCCGGTAAATACAAGATCTTCCGGCCTTATACCGAAGAACACTTCCTTTCCTATATACTTTTTAAGGTATTCAACGTGTTCAGGGGCAGGCTTAATTTCAAAGGTTCCTTCCTCCAATACTACGGCGCCGCCCTTTTCAACTATCTTGACGGAAAGGAAATTCATGGGCGGCGAACCGATAAAACCGGCGACGAATTTATTAACGGGATGGTTGTAGAGGAAAAGCGGGGAGCCTATCTGCTGTATCTTTCCATCCTTCATAACAACGATCTTATTCGCCATTGTCATAGCTTCAACCTGGTCGTGGGTTACATAGATCATGGTCGCGTTGAGTCTCAGGTGCAGATCGGACAGCTCGGCGCGCATCTGCACGCGGAGTTTAGCGTCCAGGTTGGAGAGCGGTTCGTCAAAAAGGAAAACTTTGGGATTGCGGACTATCGCACGGCCTACGGCAACACGCTGCCTCTGGCCGCCCGACAGGGCCTTGGGTTTACGTTCAAGGAAGTTCTCGATGTCGAGGATACGGGCGGCGTCCTTAACACGGCGGTCAATTTCCGATTTCTCTACTTTCTTGATCCTCAGCCCGAATGCCATGTTATCGTACACCGTCATGTGGGGATAGAGGGCGTAATTCTGGAATACCATAGCGATATTCCGATCCTTGGGGGGAACGTCGTTCATCAGTTCCCCGTCAATGTACAGCTCGCCTTCACTGATGTCTTCAAGACCCGCGACCATTCGGAGGGTTGTCGATTTTCCACAACCGGACGGACCGACTAAGACGACAAATTCTTTGTCTTCTACCACGATGTTGGCGTTGTCCACCGCGCGGACTTGGCCCTCATACACCTTACTAATGCCTTTCAGCTCTACTTTTGCCATTCTGGCCTCCCTGTTTACGCTCTTTTCAGAGCGGGGTTAATTTATTATTATAAGTTTATGATTCTATTTCCAATTTGTCAAGAAAAAGTAAAATATATAATAACCCTTCGGCCGCCGCGTCCCCCGCAAACGGCTGAATATCTACCATATCATATATATTTTAAAGGGATCAATCGTCCAAAAATGTATAAAAAATCTAAAAATACTGGTAGCTTTTTAGAACTTCCTGTTTTATATTTTCTATGTTTGTGATATTATTTGATAGTAAAGGAGGAACCTCGTTGTACAACTTCAGAGGCCGCTTCATCAGAACTTTTAACCTGGCGCTTATGCTGTTTTTTTTCACGCTTCCCGGATGTTACAGCGAAAGCCGTTTTGAAAAAACAAGGTTTCCCCAGGAGCCGGTATTGCAGAATGCGCCGAATCTTCCCGCCATGAACAACGAAACGCCGGATACGGCGCCGTATGTCAATGCCTTGGAACAGGCTGCCGAACCGTCAAAAGCCGCGGTAGAAATAAAGCCGGAGGAAAGTCCTCAGGCGCCCGTAGTGGAGCCGTCCAGGGCGGAACGGGTAATGAAGGCTCTTGCGGCGGCCTATCCCGACCGTGTAGGCCCCGCGGAATTCAGGAATGGCGATTGGGCTGTTCCTATACGCGGAGTCTATTACTACTATGCCGATGCACGGCTGCTTCCCGAAGACGTGCGTTCCCAGTCGGCAAAGTTTGACCCGCAGCCCTTTTACCCTTATGAAAAGGAAATACCCGCCTGGAAAACGCCCAGCGCCGAGGAGTCCGAACGTTACCGGAACATGACAAAGGCGCGTCAGGAGCGTAAACTCAAACGTTCCCAGCATTTCTTTGACGCGCTTTGGCGGGCCCGTAACAGGGAACAGTCCTATGACCGCGTCAAGTCCATCAGATTCCTGGGTAAGCCCTTATTCCTGCACTACGCCATCCTGGAAGAACTATCCCTGGTAGAAGAAAAAATTTTAGCCGAGGCAAAGACCAATTCCCAGGTGCGGCAGTGGATCAACAACCTTGATACGGTAACAGCCTGGAACTGGCGGGATATAGCCGGGACCGAAAGCCGCAGCTTCCATTCTTATGGGGCCGCGATAGACCTGATCCCTAAAGCCTCGGTTACCAGGGGGCTGGAAACCTATTGGCTCTGGGCAGCCCGTAACCGTCCCGAATGGTGGACCGTCCCCTACAACAAACGGGTCAACCCGCCGGATGCGGTAATAAAGATATTTGAGTCTTACGGTTTTATATGGGGTGGCAAATGGAATTTCTACGATACCATGCACTTTGAATACCGTCCCGAAATACTTATTCTGAACGATATACTCATCACCGGCCCGCATTAATTCAAGGCCGCCGTTACGGGGCAGGCCGAATCACCCTAAAGCCCAGGTATGCCCCGCTGCCTGTAGGATCGTGGTAAGCGCGGTTTGCGGAACGGAGATCATTGATGCCGTTGCTCCAGCTCCCGCCGCGCTCAATGCGGAAATTCCCTGCGGAAGCGCCGTCGGGATTGTTCTGTGCGGCAAGATTGTAGGGGCCGTAGATGTCCCAGCACCATTCCCACACATTTCCGTGCATGTCGTATATACCCCAGGCATTCGGCGGGAAGCTGCCCGCATTTACAGGCCCCTTTCCGTTATAATTTGCATATTGTTTATTATTTTTTATAACAATCGAATATGCCGAACTGGTTCCGGCCCTGCACGCATATTCCCATTCGGCTTCGGTAGGAAGCCGGTAACCATCCGCATCACGGTTCCAGCTTACCGCGGCGCCGTTTATGGTATAGGCAGGGGTTAAGCCTTCTTTTATACTTAAACGGTTACAGTACTCAAGTGCGTCATACCAGCTTACCTGTTCCACCGGCAGTTCAGGCCCCTTAAACCTGCTGGGATTGTTTCCCATCACTGCCGTATATTCCTTCTGCCTGACTTCGTATTTTCCTATATAAAAGCCCTTAACCTGTATAGGCCGCTGCGCCTCATCGTTTCCCCGGAACTTTTCGTAGCCGGGGCTTCCCATCATAAAAAGTCCGCCGGGCAGTTCGACAAAATCTTTCAGGTCCACCTTGATTTTAAGCCGCTCCCCGCCGTTTGCCTGGGATGCCGGCGGCTCCTGGTCGTTTACCTGAGGGATACTCTGCGGCTCTTCCGCTTCAACGATCTCTTCAGGAAGTGCTTCTATCTGCCGGGGGGCCTCCTGCTCTTCGGCGCCGGTCTTACCGGGTATATACGATACATCGGATGCGGAACCGATCATCCTGCCGCCAAGACTTCCGGCAATACCGGCGTTAACGTCAGGCAGCAGGGAAATCGCCCCCTTGAAAAACAGGAACCCTCCCCCGTCCTGGTATTGAGAACTGCGGAAAAAAAACGGCGCGGGCCGTACCGTATCGGCTTTGAGCCGATATAAGATATCCGCCGGCTCCAAACAGCTTCCCTTAAAACCGAGTAAAGTGCGCTTGATATCCTGGATAAAGCCCGCGGCATCCGATTCGGCGGCGCAGGTCATTACCTGAAGGCTTGGTTTGCGGTAGATGTTTCTGTAATACTCGCCGGTCTGCCGGGACCAATGTTCCCTGCCGGAATTCTGATACTCAGACAAGACGGCCTGGGATAAACCCGCATGGGAAAATCCCGTGTCGGAAATCATAAGTACGTGCAGCGCTTTAAGCGCGGAGATATAGTTCCATATCTGAGTATTATTAAGCCAGGCGGTCTGCCCCCAGGGATCAATCCCGCCGTTCACCGGTATCCAGAAACCGGTGTTTGAGAGCCTGTCGGTAAATCCGTGCCCAAGGTAAAACAAACAGACCGAATCGCCGGGGCGAACCTTTACCAGTAATTCGGCAAACATACGGCGTATATTCTCCGCGGTTGCCTCTCCGTCGTAGAGTTCTATCACTTCATCAATAACGTAATTTTCTTTGAGAATACTACAGAGTTCCCTGGCGTCCCTAACCCGGTTGGTGAGCTGCGGCCACTCCCGGTAGCGGTCTATAGCGATGAATACCGCCCACTGTTTGCCTATGACCGCGTCTTCTCCCAGAAGCGCGCTCATGGCCGCCTTCCTGATGCCGCCGCCTTCCTGGGCGGTAAGGCCGGCAACAACAAACAAGAAGATCAGAACAGGACAACGAGCCGTTGAAAAATATCCCCCATTCCCCTTTCTTTTCACGCGGCCCCTCATGCAAAAACCTGAATGTCATTCTTATTTCCGTCTACCAATGCTTTAAACTCGTTTTCGTCCAGTGTTTCCTTTTCCAGCAGCCGGTCCGCTATGGTGTTGAGCAAAGCCTGGTTTTTATCCAGTATGAGCTTTACATCATTGTACTGCTTCTCCACCATGTGGGAGATCTCTTCATCAATATACTGGGTAGCCTCGGAATACTCCCGCTGGAACTGAGGCTCGGGGAATTTACTCCCCATCATACTTGCACCGCGCTGGGTAAGGGCCACGTGCTTAAAGCGTCCGCTCATACCGTAGTCCGTGATCATCCTTCTGGCAATATCGGTAACTTTGGTAAGATCGTTCGCGGCGCCCGTGGAGAGCTTTCCAAAGATCAGTTCCTCCGCGGCGCGTCCGCCCAAAAGTACGTTTATCTTGCCGAGAAGCTCCTCCTCGGTAACGATATGCCGGTCTTCTATCGGCATCTGGAGGGTATACCCCAGGGCGCCGAACCCCCGCGGGATGATCGATATCTTCTGTACCGGATCGGATCCGGGGGTAAAGGCCGCTATCAAGGCATGGCCGGTCTCGTGAAAGGCCACGATGCGCCTTTCTTCTTCGGACATAATCTGCGTCTTTTTCTGAAGGCCCGCCACGGTTTTTTCGATTGCTTCCATTAAATCTACCTGTTCAACGATATTCCTGCCGGCGCGGACGGCAAGCAGGGCCGCTTCGTTTATGATATTGGCAAGATCGGCCCCGACAAAGCCGGAGGTGCTGCGGGCTATCGCGGCAAGGTCAACCCGCGGTGAAAGTTTTACCGGCTTGGAATGTATGCGCAGAATAGCCTCGCGGCCTTTCAGGTCAGGTTTGTCCACCAGCACCTGCCGGTCAAAGCGTCCGGGCCGGAGCAGGGCGGGGTCCAGTACATCGGGACGGTTGGTGGCGGCCAGGATGATAAGGCCGCTGTTGCCGTCAAATCCGTCCATTTCCACCAGAAGCTGGTTCAGGGTCTGTTCCCGCTCGTCGTTCCCGCCGGCAATATTGTTGATACGGCTCTTCCCTATAGCGTCCAGTTCGTCGATAAAGATGATACAGGGGGCCTTGTCCCTGGCCTGTTTGAAAAGGTCGCGTACACGAGCCGCGCCTACGCCGACAAACATCTCTACAAAATCGGCGCCGCTCATACGGAAGAAAGACACCCCCGCTTCACCCGCCACAGCCCGCGCCAGAAGCGTTTTTCCAGTTCCCGGCGGACCTACCAGCAGCACGCCTTTCGGTATCTTCCCCCCAATATCCGTATATTTTTTGGAACTTTTAAGGAAATCCACCACCTCGACCAGTTCTTCCTTGGCTTCGTCCACCCCGGCCACGTCGTTAAAGCGGGTTACTATATCGCCTTCCGCCACAATGACCGCGCGGTTCTGCCCGACGGAGAGTACATTCCCGCCCATATTGCCCAGACGTTTCATCAGGAAGCGCCAGATAAAGACGAAGAAGGCAATGGGCAGCACCCAGCTAAAGATAATGTTGAGGACCGTACTCCCCTCGCGGGAAACCGCATAGTAATCCACGCCTTTTTCATCCATCACTTTAAGGATATCAGGATCGTTGATGGGCACGGTCCGGTATACCGCTTCAGGAACGCGCGTGTAAGGCCGCACGGAGGGGAAACGCGGCCCTTCCTGCCGGTACCGGCCCGTATAACCGGTAAAGTACGAATCCGTCAGTTCAACCCGTTTGATCTCCCCTGAACGTATCTTTGCCTTGAATTCGGAATAATCAATGGTAGGATTAACACGGTTAAGGAATACATAGTTGAAAAGGCTCATCCCCACTATAAGAATAAGGATATATATGATCGAGAATTTCCAGCCCCCAAAAGGCTTGAATTCCGGGAGTTTCGGCCCGCCGCCCCCAAACGGGAGCCAGGAACCGCCGCTTTTTTTTCTATTATTATCCTTTTGAGGATTGGAAAAATCACTCATTAGTATTCTCCTCGTAGTAATAGTATACCATTTTTTTTATAATTAATATACCCTCAGGGCTTAAGTTTGGCAATTTTGGCGTGTATTGCCTAAGCCGGACTTGCCGTTTTTAAGGCAAGCATATAAGGTGGTTCAAAGCTTGGCGGCTTGAGCCTGCCAGTAGCTTCGTCTGTTGATATATGCAGTATGCACTTTTTTCCTGCGCTCCGCAAGCCGTATCCCCATCCTGCCCGCAAATACATCGTCCGGCGGTAGGTAATAAAGCGCACTGTGAAGCCGCTCGCCGTTGTAATACCTTATCCATTGCTTCATCCGCTCTACCGCATCCTCCCGCCCCAGATACGCCGCCCGCCGGACATGCTCACTCTTTA
>JAISNI010000123.1 GCA_031276295.1 Treponema sp. | reverse complement strand
TTTTTTCCGAAGGCTAAAAAACACGTTTGTGTTTTTTAGCCCCTCCTCCACCGGGCGAAGATTGCCTTTGCCTCAGTGAGAAATTCTTTTGAAATAGTGATGGTGGTTTCGGTAACCGTCTTATTTGCCGGGAATATCGGAACCGGGTTACAGCCGCCGGATCGAACTTCCACCTGGCTCATACGGAAGCGGTTGCCGCAGTTCTGGCAGACGAGGACCGTCCCCTGCTGTTTGTAAAACCCCCGCCCCGAACCGTAGCAAACCTGACAGGTGTTGAAAGCCGTCCGGATCGTACCGTCCGGCGCTTTCACCGCCAGCACTTCAATCCGCTTTCCCCCAATATCTACCGGATAAAAGACCGCGTTCTCCGTAACCTCGGAAACCGGGATAACCAAATCACGATCCGCAATAGCGGGCTTTACCACGTTTAAATGCCCGCTCTGGGCGGACGCGAATGAGCCTGAGACCAGCAGCAGGGCTGCCAGTACCAGGATTTTGTGTGCCATACCAGGTTTTTTCATTTCCGATGCTCCTTATGCCGTATTTTAGGCGGAAAATCCGCCGGATACCGATGGTATCCGGCATTTCCTTATAATTTCCCCCTTGTTTTACCTGGATAGCTTAACACAGAATTGTGATTAAATTATGAAGATTTTGCTGAAAATGGTGTCAGTCACCCCTTGCCTTCCCAATGAAAAAGCCGCCCGGTTAAATCCCGGACGGCCCCCCCCCTGCGTTACCTGTCAGATTGGACAGCAGCCGAATAAAGAGGGTAGATGGGCGGGTGGTAGCATGTTATTATAGGGTATGATATAGTATTGTAAAAGGAGATTTTTATGCAAACGCAGGAACCAAAGAACGCTGATTTTTTCAACTCCCGTGGATTAACCTTTCACGAACTCAAGGAATGGGAAATAGCGATCTCCGACTATACCGAAGCAATCAAGCTGAATCCGGAGAACGCTGTTTATTTCAACAACCGCAGGAATACCTTTCACGCCATAAAGGAATGGGACAAGGCCATCTCCGATTTTATCGAAGCAGTCAAACAGGATCATCAAAATGCTGCTTATAAAAACATGCTGAGCGCGGCTAAATCAGAGGCAGGCAAAAATGCTAATATTCCTGCCACGGGTTCCACTGAGACAAATCGTCCAATTCCGAATGATAGTGACGCTTATATCAGCCGTGGTAACGCCCTCCAAGAAAAAGGGGACATCAATGGGGCTATCGCGGATTACAATGAAGCTATCCGGCTTAACCCTAATGATGCTAGATTCTATTCAAATCGGGGGCTTGCTTATTTATTTAAGTCAGATGAACGGGCTGTCACGGATTTTGAAACCGCTCTTAAGCTTGATCCTGGCAATGCAAAGCGTCAGGAAAATTTCACTAGAGCGAAAAACGCCTTTGCCCAATCAAAAGCTTCCGGTAAAGACACTACCATTAAAGAGGTTGCTATAGAAATTGCCAAGGATATAGGTAAGGAAATCATAATTGGCCTGATAAAATCATATATCCCAATTTGAAAAAGCTAAAAGATAAAAACAAGCGCAACGGCGTCTGTTTTACAATATAGTGCGGGTCTCCCTGGTCAGATTTTATGTGAGGCCCTGCGCACGCCACCGGACTGCGCTTGTATCATCCTCCTTACGCCCCGGCCCCGCCGCAGCAGCCGCCCCGTGCCGCCATCGCTTCAAAATAGGCGTCCGGGTAAATCAGGGTTTCAAAGTTACCCGCTTCCGTCTTGATCGCCTCGACTGCCGCGCTGTCCACCTCGTCCAGGTCATCTACCACTTTCACATAAGCGTAGAACACATTGTCGCCGGTAGAAAAAGCAAAGTCCTCCGTAGGCAGCAACTGGAGTACGTTGTCTCCCTGTTCCATGTCAATTTGGGCGTAATAGGCGGGGAAAACAAGGCGGCTGTTACCCGGGTCAATCGAATCGTTATTGATGATCAGCAAGGCCGTCATATTTCGCTGAAATACGATGACGCCCGGATCCATGCCGTCATCGCGGAGATTGACGGTAACGGCCTGGCAGGGGAACCCGTAAGTTTCCGTATCCTGTATTTCAGCCAGCAGAACCTTGTCCGTGGGAATGGCAACCCCCGCCGGAACAGGGGTAGTATCAGGTTCTTGTATATCGGCGACACGCTCTCCCTCGGCAACTACCGTGATAGAACTTCTGATCATTCCCATCCAGCAAGAATAAGTAAATCTGCCCGTCCTGTCGGGGGTAAACTCAATCACATTTTCTCCGGGCCGGAAGCGGTGTTCGATCTTATACTCCCGGATAATCATGCGGTTGTTACAGCCGTTAATGCTCCCCTGGGGGGCATTAATGGTCCACTTTACCGGAATACCCTGTTGAACCGTAATTGCCGGATACCGCCCGCCGCTTAAACTGGAATTTACAATTTGGTAACCGTTTTCGATAACCGGCTCAAAGATTCCGGTATCCGCGGCCCCGCCCCCACCAGGGGAAGCAAAGGGATTAAACGCGGCGGCTATCGACTCAATAGGATTAAAGTTGATGCCCGCCAGATTCCAGCCGTTGGTAAACATGGTCATCCCCAGTACCGTAACCAGAACCGCCCCGATCCGCATAACCCGCAGGGTAAACTTTTTGCTCAAAAGGGAACTCAAAGCTCCTATCCCAAACATCAGGGGAACCGTCCCCAGACTGAAAAGAAACATCGAAATCCCACCGGCAACGGGGCTGCCGGTGGACAGGGCGTAAAGCTGCATGGCCTGTAAAGGGCCGCAGGGCATAAGCCCGTTCAGGAGGCCGATGACCAGGGGGCTTTTGTTTCCCGCCTTTTGCGCGTCTATCTTTTTCGCGAAGACCGCAGGCAGACGCAGATTAAAACGGCGGAGGGTGGTT
>JAISNI010000213.1 GCA_031276295.1 Treponema sp. | reverse complement strand
TCAGCACTTCAAGCTCTTGTTCGTCCTCCTTTTCTTCAGGCTGATAATAATAGGCTGAGCGGCTGATACCCAGCAGGTTGCATTGTTCGGCTATGGTCAGTTCCCGGTGTTCCGGCTCTACCGCGTCGGCTCGCTCCCGGATAGTTGCCGATACTTTTTTTTTAAGAAATCGTTTTCAACCTGGAGTTTTCCGACCTGGAGGTAGAGCTCATCCTGCCTGCGCTCGGCTTCCGCTTCGGCCGAAGTTTCCTTCCCTGACTTTTCAAAGATCGATACGGCGTTTTCCAGGAGCAGTGCTTTCCACTGCCTGACCATGTTCGGATGAACGCCGTAGGCGATTGCGATTTCCTGGAGTGTTTTCTCGCCGCGGAGGGCTTCCAGGGCAATTTTTGCCTTAAACGCCTTGTCATAAGTCTTTCTCATAGGTGGTACTTCCTTTGCCCCTTCGTGGCTGCCGGTCCACCTTATTTTATCATTTTTTTTGTCTTAATTTTTGGGCTCATTATAATTTCCCAGGATTGGAAAGTAAGTACCGTTACCCTGGCGCCGTCCGTACTAAACTTGACCTGCGGCTTGTTTATGGCTATGATGTAACGACAATGAAGAAAGGCCGTAAAAGGTAAGCCAAAAAATAATAAGGAAGATAATGAATAAAATTACTGCAAAGAAACAGCTTTCCGCGGATGTTTACGAGATGGTTTTGGAGGCTCCGCTTATTGCCCGCTCCCGTAAGGCAGGCCAGTTCCTGATTGTTCAGTGCGATACCAACTGGGGCGAGCGTATACCGCTTACCATTGCCGACGCGGATACCAGCGCGGGGACCATTACGATAGTGTTTCAGACGGTGGGAGCCGGCACGCACCGGCTTGCGCTCAAGGAGCCGGGCGATTACGTAGAGAATATTCTGGGCCCCCTGGGGAATCCGACGCATATCGAGAGGTTCGGGATGGCGGTCTGCGTGGGCGGCGGTATAGGCGTTGCGCCGCTTTTCCCCATAGTCCAGGCCATGAAGGCTGCCGGGAATACCGTAAAGGTGATAATCGGGGCGCGGACGCGGGAGCTTGTGATATTTGAGGAGCGTATGCGGCGCTATGCGGATGAACTCATCGTAGTTACGGACGACGGTTCCTACGGCAGGAAGACCCTGGTAACGGAGCCGCTCGGGGAACTCTGCGCCGGCGATCCGAAACCCGATATGAGCGTTGCCATAGGCCCTCCTATTATGATGAAATTCTGCGCAAAGACCGCCGCCGGATTCAACGTGCCTATCATGGTTTCCCTCAATACCATAATGATAGATGGAACGGGTATGTGCGGCTGCTGCCGGGTTACGGTAGGCGGTGAGACCAGATTTGTCTGTGTGGACGGCCCTGAATTCGACGGGCATAAGGTCGATTTTGAAAATATGATGATACGTATGCGGTCATACAAGGAAAGGGAAGACAGCGATCATCATAAATGCCATCTTGAACTCGGCCTTGCTCCTCATACGTCCGCGGTTCCGGTTAAGTAGGGTTTTTTATGGGTAAAGATATGAAAAGCAAAGAAGCGTTGAACAAGGAGGCCGCTATCCTCCTTAAACCTATACTTGAAAAGAAGGCTTCGGGCGGGAACATCACGGCAAGGGAGCGCCTTGCCATACCGCCCCAGGAAATGCCCGTCCAGGATTCCCAGGTACGGAGCGGGAATGTAAGCGAGGTTGCCCTGGGCTACGGAGAGGCGCAGGCGAGGCTGGAGGCGGAACGCTGCCTTGGCTGCAAAAATCAGCCCTGTGTTGCAGGCTGCCCCGTGCAGGTGCCTATCCCGCGCTTTATCCGCGAAATCCAGCAGGGCAACTTTAAAGCCGCGGTGGATATTATAAAAGAAACCAATCTGCTGCCGGCTGTCTGCGGAAGGGTCTGCCCGCAGGAAAAGCAATGCCAGGCGGAGTGTACCGTCGGCAAGAGCCTTAAAAACGTGGAAAAGGCGGTGGCCATAGGCCGGCTTGAACGCTTTGCCGCGGATTGGGAGCGGGACCGGGGAGCGCTCACGGTTCCCGCGGTAAAGGCGCCGACAGGGAAAAAGGCGGCCGTTATCGGATCGGGGCCCGCGGGTCTAACGGCGGCGGCGGATATAGCCCGAGAAGGCCACGAGGTCTGTATTTTCGAGGCTTTCCACAAACCCGGTGGGGTCATGGTATACGGTATTCCTGAATTCCGCCTGCCCAAGGCTATAGTACAGCTTGAGATCGATAATCTCAGAAAGATGGGGGTTAAAATCGAACCGAATTTCCTTGTGGGAAGAACACGGACCGTAAGCGAACTGCTGAACGACGACGGCTTTGGGGCGGTGTTTATCGGCGCCGGCGCCGGCCTCCCCAAGTTCCTGGGCTGTCCGGGGGAGAATCTTGTCGGGGTATTCAGCGCCAATGAGTATCTGACCCGTGCCAATTTGATGAAGGCTTACGACCGGGAAAGGGCCGCAACGCCGATGTTCCCTTCACGGATAACGGCGGTTATCGGTGGCGGCAACGTTGCGATGGACGCCGCGCGTATGGCGCTGCGGCTTGGTTCGGAAGAGGTACACGTTGTCTACCGGCGTACACGGGAAGAAATGCCCGCACGCGCGGAAGAGGTTGAACATGCAATGGAGGAGGGGATCATCTTTGATTTCCTCAGGAATCCCTCTCGGATTCTGGGCGACGAAAAAGGCTGTGTTACCGGCATGGAACTCCAGCAATTTGAACTGGGAGCAAGCGATGTTTCGGGCCGACGCCGCCCGGTACCCATCCCCGGCTCCGAATATGTCTACAATTGCGATACGGTAATAGTGGCTTTGGGTAATGAATCCAACCCCCTGCTTGTCCGTACAACGGCGGCCCTGAATGCGGATAGGCGCGGACGCATAATCGTTGATGAAAGGCAGAAGACCTCGCTGGACAGGGTCTATGCGGGCGGCGATATTGTCCTTGGCGCCGCCACCGTGATCCTCGCTATGGGCGAAGGCCGGAGAGCCGCCGCCGCTATCAATGAGATTCTTTTTTAGTACCGGCGGAGTAAAACATCAGATGAGTTTCCTTCTCCGGTTTTATAAAAAATTCTCTATTTTTATTTTTTTCTCTTGAAATATCCGATAAGATACTATATATTTATTAAGGATGATTTTCAGTTTTCATCTATTAAGAATATACAAAATATAAAACTGAAAAAATTTTAAAGGAGATTCTTAAATGAACAGAGTAGTATTAATGGTGCTGGTACTGGGATTTGTTTTTTCCGGTTTTCTGTTTGCGGCGGATAATTATACCGTAGAAAAAATTATCGGCAAAGTGGAACAGGAAGTATCGCCAGGGAAATGGGTAGCCGTCAAAGAGGGCGCTACCCTGTCCGCGGCCACCGTTTTGAACACGGGTCTTAACTCCAATGTAGTTCTTAAGGTTGGTGATGCGAAAGTTACTATTAGCGCAATGAAAAAAGGCACTATTAAAACTTTAATCGGGAACAGCGCTGCTTCCGGGGTAAAAATAGGCGGAAAGGTTTCTGAATCCAATACGTCTACAAATGCCAGGGGGACTTCAAATATATCGACCGCGTCTACCCGTGCAAGTGATGCCGCTCAAGAGGTGGAATGGGCCGAATAAGCGGTAATATCAGACCCTTTCCTGCTCCTTGCATACGTTTTCTTTTAAGACGGGCCGCTTTCAAATAAGTAATTTGAAAGCGGTTTTTTTTATGGGCAAAACTAATCCGCAACTATTCGACTGAGGCAAAACTTCCGGTATGAGAGAATGGGAATGCGGTTGGGCTTTAGAGCGGGTGGTTCATTTCTGTGTCAGATTGTTTACCGCGCCCCATTCGGTAGGGGGCGGGTTTCTGATGTAGTCATCACAGCGGGAAAGGTAGAGCTTGGCTACACGGTCATTCGGGTTTTGAGCGGACAAGGCCCGGAAGAGCCGCCCGGCGCCGGAAAAGTCTTTCTCCTCCTCATAGAGGCGGAGGGCCCGCACCCATGTCTCGAGCATATCAGACATTTCCGCACCGGCATCCGCGCTTGTCTCCAGAAGTTCGTATATCCTGACGGGGGTATTGATCCCGACAACCCGTACCCTATCCAGAGGCCGGACGATAAATTCATCACCCAATTTATTCCGGGTGTATTCGCTTATCAGAATACCGCTGGTGTCGTACTGTTTGTTGACCCCTTCAAGACGCGCCGCAAGGTTGACCGCATTGCCCATAACGGTATAGTCCATTTTATTGGGGGTTCCCATGTTTCCTACAACCATATCGCCGGTATTAATACCGATGCGGGTATAGAGCGGGCTTTCATTCCGTATCCTTCCCGCCTTGATGAGCCTGTTCAGAGGTTCAAAGAAATTGCCTGCGGGGTCCATAACTCTTTCCCTTATGGTACGTTCGGTCTTTTTCATCTGAATGGCGGTACGGCAGGCCAGGCGGGCATGTTCCTCCATGTGGGTCGGAGCGCCGAAAAAGGCAATGATGGCATCTCCTTCATATTTATCTACCGTTCCGCGGTTTTCAAGCACAATATTGCTCATTTCCGTAAGGTAGAGGTTGAGAAGTTCGACCAGTTCCGGGGCGGTAAGCAGTTCAGAAATAGAGGAAAAACTCTGAATATCGGTAAAGATAACGGTCATTTCCCTGTTTTCACCGCCAAGTTTAAGTTTGCTGGGATCCGCTATTATCTGCTTAATAACGTCCGGCGCCAGGTAACGGGAAAAAGCCGAACGGAGGAAGGACTTTTCCCGCAAGGTTGCCAGGAAATTAAGAGCGCTCAGGCTTAAAAAGGTAAGAGTAACCGCCGCAAAGGGAACCACAAGGCCAAGATAGTGCCTGGTAAGTATAAAATACAGAAGAAACAACCCGATAGTAACCAGCATGGCTGCAAGGCCGGCAAAAATAGACTTTCCTATGTCCAGCTTTTTGATGATGAAGGCCACCGTTATAGAAAGAACCAGGGCCGCGATGAATGAAACATACCAGGGGGCATCGTCCAGAAATTCGCCGGACAGGATCATATTGCCTACCGCCGCATAGGTGCCGACATTGGGGAACCGTTCCTGAAACGCGGTAAGGCCCACATCCGTCATGGAGGTAGCGTCAACACCGATGATACAGAGGCTGCCCTTGATCCGCGCCGAGGTTTCTTCCCGTATGGACATAAGTTCGCCGAACTGCTCCCGTGTCGTACCAAAGAGCAGGTGTATAAACTCGCTTACTTCGGTATCATCGGCTGAATCGGCAAGCATCCGTTCCTCATAACCGTCGTTCAGCAATTTGTCCACCGCATCCAGGTAGTATTGCCGGTATTCAAGGTACGTCTCGAAGGTAACCCCCTCCTCATTGTCCTGTCCGTTGTACAATAGTTCCTTTATATAGACGGCATTCTCATAATGCGTCAGGGGGCTGATTTCTTCCTCCCAGTAAGAATTGAAAAAGCCGCTCCTCGCCATAAGGCTCAAATTTTCCGCCATTTCCCTTTCTATCGTCGGGTACTTAATAAAATTGAGGATAGACATGGCATTGTAATCTTTAAAGGCTTTTTTGGGCCATTTGATCAGGACGGAACCGTCCTGCGCACGGGGAATTCTAATGTCGCGCACTCGGCCTTTTAGGTTGGCGCCTTTCAGGATGATTGCGGAATTGCTTACCTCAACGGCAGGGTTTCCGAGTCTCTTCCGCATGGCGGAAAGGATAAGGTGGTCGTAGTATCTGCCTTCATGCTTCAAAAGAAGGTAAACACGCCTGCGGTATCCGTCAGGATCGATTGGCGCGTTTACAAAACCGGCGCCCGCCGCCTTTACCAGAATTTTTTGGATGGTCGGCCAAATCCCTATCTGTTCAGGCGTCTTGGTATCGTGTTTAGCTGAAATGTCCTTTACGGCGACATTCTTCTGAAGCCAGGAAAGAACGTCCGCGTCCATGTAGTACGTTTTCTCGTCGCCCACGATGTCTTCTTCGGTAACCATGGTCAGGGTAAGGTAGGAATCGCCGAAAAATTTAAGGGCGTCGGCAAGGTAGGAATCGACATCGCGTGTTACATAGGCAATGTTTACACCAAGCCGGTTTTGTATCCTGCTGTTCTCCCCATGTAAATACGCCTTGTATTCCTCGGCTTCCGCAGCATCGACGCCCTGCTCGGCAATATAGTCAAGGATGGCGTCTATGTTTTCATTGATCTCCGTAAAACCTTCGTCCAGATAGCGGGGAAGCTGCTCGTCGATATAGCCCGGATCGACACGGGCCGTACTGTTATCCAGAAAGCTCAAGTCGAATGCTGCCGTTTCCGCGCCCATTTCGCGCATAAAGATCAAGGCGTCCGCATAGAGATCCCGCGTCCAGGGAAAAATCCCCGCGTAATCAATTGCCTGATCATCGACGTTTACAAGCAGCACCGATTCATCCTCGGTAAGGCTTGGAACGGCGCGCAAAAAGCTGTCGAAGACTTTGCCGTCAAAGGAGCTGAGGCATAACAGCGCGCTTAACAGGCTGGCGCTGATCGGTATAATAATAAAAGAATACCGCTTAAACATTTTAACAGCGTACATTAATACTCTCTCAATATCAACAATCTCTAAAATATTTTGCACCTCTTCAGCCGCGGCGTAACTCCAGAGCTTTTCTTGTTCTCCCGTGCTTTAACACAGTGAGCCGCCGCACCCTTTAGGCGAGGAAGTTCACTCTATCCCCGCTGCCTTTCTGAACCGCCTTACCGTGGCCGCCGCGATAGGGCGGGCCTTTTCCGCCCCGCGCCTGAGAATTGCGTCCAGTTCCGCGGGATGAGCGATTATCCCGTTAAAACGCTCGCGCAGGGGGCCGAGTTCGCGGTTGGCTACGCGGAAAAGTTCTTCCTTGGCTTCCCCCCAGCCCATGCCGCCCTCACGGTAACGCTTTGCCAGGGCGCTTTGCTCTTCCCCGTTTGCGAAAAGCCGGTAGAGCAAGTATATCTGCGAGGCATCGGGGTCTTTGGGCTCCTCCACCGCCTGGGAGTTGGTAACAATGCGCATGATGAGCCTGCGCAGTTCCTTTTCGCCGCAAAAGAGGGGGATGGTGTTGTTGTAACTTTTGCTCATCTTGCGCCCGTCAAGTCCCGGTACCACCGCGACATTTTCCTGGACCAGCGCCTGCGGTATCTTGAGTACCTCGCTTTTGTAGTTAAAATTAACCGCCCGCGCTATATCCTGAGCCATCTCTATATGCTGGACCTGGTCCCTCCCGACCGGGACCACGTCGGAATCAAAGAGGATGATATCAGCGGCCATAAGCACGGGATAGGTGAAAAGCCCCATGTTGATACCCGCGTCGGGGTCTTCGTTGTTCCCGGTGTTTTCCTGAACCGCGGCCTTGTACGCGTGGGCCCTGTTCATAAGGCCCTTGGCGGTAAAGGCCATAAGCTGCGTCGTCAGTTCAAAGGTTTCGGGTATGGAACTTTGCCGGTAGAAGATCACTTTTTCAGGATCAAGCCCCGCGGCAAGCCAGCCCGCGGCCACCCCGCGGACGTTGGCGGCAAGTTCCCCCGGATCCTTTATGGTGTTAAGCGCATGGTAGTCAGCGATAAAATAGCGGGCATCGTAGTCCCTGGTCAGTTCAAGCGCGGGTTTTATAGCGCCGAAATAGTTGCCGATATGGAGCGATCCGGTCGGCTTAATGCCCGTAAGGGAAATTTTCTTCATGCCGATACTGTACCCGTAAAAGCCCCGTCTGTAAAGGGGTGTCGGGGGGTATAACTTACCCCGCATGACGCCTGTCCGCACGCTCTATGCCTCCGGCAGCAGATGGGCTTCCAGTTGTTTTTTAATAGCATCGGGGATGGGAACGGATTGTTTCGCCTTAAAATTATAGTAAACTATCACCGCGTGGCCCTTCACGCAGAGCCTTTCCTGCTGCCGGGCTTCGTGGTAAAGCGTAA
The DNA here is from genome assembly GCA_031276295.1 of Treponema sp. Classification (GTDB taxonomy): domain Bacteria; phylum Spirochaetota; class Spirochaetia; order Treponematales; family Breznakiellaceae; genus JAISNI01. The sequence goes on along the minus strand of JAISNI010000213.1, from coordinate 2,511 downwards.
AGGATTTGTTCCCGATACGGCTTACGCCGCTACGTATTTCCACCTCGTGCTGCAGGAAAAGCTCCCCGACAAAATCGTAGTCGGTGTGGGCCATGATAAGCGGAAAAGTTTCCGGGCTAAGGTTGAGATCCGGGCTGAAAATTCTGAACAGCGGGTTCCGCGCCTGTTCAAACCAGATCGCCAATACCGTGTTGTTGATGTGCCCCAAAACGTCCGTATCCCCAAAACGCGGGGTGATTGTCGTCGTCCACATTGCAGGCTCCTTGTTCCGCTTCCCGTCGGTTTTCCGTTAATACTTTTAATACTTTCCGGCCGCATACTCGACCCAGCCGCCCGCCTCGACCAGGGCCTTCTCAAAACCTTGCAGGACAAAGGGAACGGTCCTGTTTTTTTGCCCCGAAGTAAAAACGAGCAGCCCCTTTTCCGTATCCACGGCAAGCTCCGTGGGCGCGCTCGCGAAGTCCCGGAAAAGTTCGTCCAGAACCGGCCCCGGCAGTTCCGCAGCGATCATGCCGCAGTTGTACATATTCTGCCTGAAAATACGGGCAAAATTCCCGGCGATAACTATGTTGATGCCGTTTACCTCAAAGACCCAGGGCGCGTGTTCGCGGGAGCTGCCGCAACCGAAATTGGCCCTGGAAACGACGGCGCCCACCCCCCGCGTATCCCGTGCGGGATCAAAGCCCGGCAACCTCAGATCCTCCAGAAGGTACGGCTTGATCGCTTCTTTGGTGTTTTCGTTCAGGTACTTTGCCGGAATGATCTCGTCGGTGTTGATGTCGTCCCTGTCCAGAAACAGAACTTTTCCTCCGAATGTTTTCATGGTGCATCCTCCCCGTTCAAGGTGAAAATTAAGGTACAATTTAAGGATTGGTGATGAAGCCCGCAAGGGCCGAGGCCGCGGCGGAGACCGGGCTCATCAGATGGACCATGCCGCCCTTGCCCATACGGCCGTAGAAGTTACGGTTGGTGGTTGAAGCGCACACCTCGCCGTCCGCAAGCACGCCGTTGGACATACCCAGACACGCGCCGCAGGTCGGGTTGGTAACGCAGAAACCCGCGTCCAGAAATACACGGATAAGCCCTTCCTCCAGGGCCTGCGCGTATACGTCCGTCGTGGCCGGGGACAGGATGCCCCGTACCGTAGCGGCGATTTGTTTGCCCCGCAACACCGCCGTCGCCGCCCGCAGGTCTTCAATACGGCCGTTGGTGCAGGAGCCGATGTAGACCTGGTCTATTTTCGTGCCTTTAAGGGCGCTAACGGGTTTAACCTGATCCGGCTTGTAGCCGAAGGTTGCGAGCGGCTCCAAAGCCGAGCAGTCCAGTTCCACAACGCCGGCATATTCGGCGTCCTCATCGCTGCGCCATGCCGTAAAATACGCCAGGGCTTCTTCCTTGCTTGCGTAGCGCGTACCGCCGTCTCCGGTCCCGTCCTTGTGGATGAAGGGCCAGAGGTAGTCCACGGTCGTCATGTCGGGCATACAGATGCCGCTTGTCGCGCCGGCTTCGACGGCCATATTGCAGACGGTCATGCGGCCTTCCATGCTCAGATTCTCCGCCGCCGGCCCCCGCAGTTCCAGTATTTTACCGGTTGCCCCGTTTACGCCCAGTTTGGCGATAAGGGCAAGGATTATGTCTTTGGCATAAACACCGGCGGGGAGCGCGCCGTTCAGGTTCACCCTGAGCGTTTCGGGCTTGCGGAACGCGCAGACCCCCTTGAGTATGCCGACTTCCAGATCGGTGGTGCCCACCCCCGCGGCAAAGGCCCCGAACGCGCCGTGCGTACAGGTATGGCTGTCCCCCATGATCACAGTAAAGCCGGGCCTGACGTAGCCTTTTTCGGGGAAGATCGCATGGCAGACCCCGTTCCGGCCTATGTCGAAAAAGTCCTTGATGCCGTGCCGCCTGACCCAGTCCCGCAGTATCTTACCCTGCTCCGCGGTTTTGGAGTCCTTGGCCGGACTTACGTGGTCTATCACCGCCTTGATCCGGGAGGGGTCGAAGACCTGGTCCAGATTCTTGACCGCAAGGTCGTTGACGGCGATAGGAGTCGTAATTTCATGGCAAAAAACCCTGTCCAGCCTCAGCACCCAAGTATCGCCGAATGGCCGGTCCGACACATGGGCCTCGAAAATCTTTTCCGCTACTGTTTTTCCCATCGTTTTCTCCCGTACTTTTTTCTTTGTGTATGTTCCTGTATGCGAGTATCCATTGAAACGCGGAAAATATCAAGAGTTCCCCTGCCTGTTCTGCTTCAGTTGAACTTGGACAAAAAAGGGAAAGCATATTACGATTTTGCGCTGAAGCGCGGCAAACTGCTTTTATTATTTGCAAACCTTATTCGTGCTGAGGGGTTTAATACCTTTTTAACTGTACCTATATGGGGCCCTTTGCCCCTTTTCTTCCACCCGCCCCATCATGTATACTTTAAACAGGAGTAAACCATGCCCACCGTCCATTTTGACGAATCCGACGACCTCATCGATATTTGCCGGGACAACGTCTTCAAAG
>JAISNI010000191.1 GCA_031276295.1 Treponema sp. | reverse complement strand
TCTATAGTGGAGGTGTTATACCCGTTCCCATTCCGAACACGGAAGTCAAGCCCTCTCACGCCGATGATACTGCCCCTCTAAGGGGCGGGAAAGTAGGTCGACGCTTGGTTTTTTTTATTTTGAGATCAGACCGTTTCTGAACAATGATAGCGCCAAGAGAAAAAGCAATGAGTTTTGCTGAATTTTTTTGTCTTATTGACCCTTGAAAAAACTTTGTAGTATAAAGTATAATATAAATGGGTTATAACCTTGGTATAAAAAGGGGTTTTGATATGGCTGATGCAAATCAATTAGTAACGTTTCAGCTTGGCGAAGAACTGTACGGTATTAATATAATGGATGTTAAAGAGATAGTCCGGGTCCAGGATATCAGGGCAATTCCCAATGCTCCTTCGTATGTGGAGGGAATTTTCAATTTAAGAAGTGAAATTATTCCTATTATTAATTTACACCGGCGTTTTCATTTAAAAAGGGTTTTGAATTCGGAAGATGACGAATTACTCTCCGGTTTTATCATACTGGATATAGATGGCATGAAATTGGGGGTTATAATCGACAGGGTTTCCAGGGTAGTTACCATCGAAAAAGAGGACATTCAGCCTCCGCCTCAGATGGTTAGCGGCATCGGTTCTGAATACATCAAGGGAGTGGTACGACAGGAAAAGGGGTATCTTATCATTCTGGATATACGGGACCTTTTTAATCCCAAAGAATTGCAGAAAATTGCTGAATTCCATAGATAGCAGTTGTTTGTTGTTAGAGAAATGAAGATAGAGGTCTATTCTCCTACCATTAGACGGAAAGAAATGGATGCTGTTTTAACCGCGATGGTGGAAGATAGGATAGGGCCCGGCGAACAGGCGCGGTTTTTGATTCAAATTGCAAAAGAACATATCGGTTTTGATTTCTGTTTGGCCTTGCGGAGTCCTGCGATTGCCCTTTATTTTGCGCTGAAAGCCCTGAATCTTGAAGAGGGGCAAGGTGTACTTATTTCCGCCCTTTCTCCCCAATACTATATTCGGGTTATTGAGGATTTACGGTTAAAACCGGTATTCTGTGACGTGCTTCCTTCCCAACCGGTGATAGGCCGCGAGACTATCGAAACCGTATTTCAGGGGGAGCCGCCTCCGCGGTGTATAGCGCTTCATCATGCGCTGGGTTTTGTGCCGGATACCGCCGGTATTGCGGCATTAGGTCTTCCGGTGATTGAAGATTGCTCCCAGAGTTACGGTACTCCCCGGAACGAAGATAAAACGGAAACTTCTGCGGTTTTTACTATTTTGGGGCTGGAAGAAAGGGATATGCTTACGGCAGGGGGCGGCGCCTTGCTTTATGCGGCGAACAGGCGTGAGTCTTCGATGCTTCGGAACCTGGGAGGGATTCCGCCTGAATACTGTCTTGCGGATATGAACGCGGCAATGGCGGTGATCCAATTCAAGGAAGCAGCCAGAAATCTTGAAAAGCGCAGGGAAATTGCCCAGGTCTATACCCAATCCAGCCTGCGTACACGCCATAAGCGTTTTATAAACCAGGGAGAATACAATAACTATGCCTTCCCTCTTATCCTTGAAACGGGCTTAAAGGATGTAAAAGCCTATGCAAAACGTAAGGAAATCGTAGTGGAAAGCGCCTTTGAAAACAGCATTGAGGGAATAGGCGAGGCCCTTCCGGCATTCTATCCCGAAAGTTATTCCCTTTCTTTGCGTACGGTTCTCTTTCCAATCTATCCCCGCCTGGGGGCGGCGGAAATTGAAAGGGTTTCAAAACTTATTATGACCCTTCCCTGAACGGAGTGATACATGGTCGATTTTTCTCCCGACAGGCAGACGGAAACGAAAGCGCTGAAGGCGCTTCTCTTTATCAACCTTTATAAAACAAACGCAGCCCGTATAGGAGAGAATATTACGGCGAGGCTTAACGGAATGGGCATTGAGGTTCATGCGTTTACCTTTGCAGGCAGGCCGGACTTCAGCACTCAAGAAGGTTACGATATTGCCTTTAGCCTGGGCGGGGATGGGACCGTACTCTATACCGCACGGACCATGGCGCCTCTGGGCGTACCCATCCTGCCGCTTAACCTGGGAACCTTGGGCTTTATTGCTGCAGTTCCCCCCGATGATTGGGAAACGGTATTTGAGACCTGGCTTGTGGGAAAGGCGCCCCTTTCCCGGCGGCTTATGCTGGAACTGAGGGTTGAACGCGGGGGGAGAACTGTCCTTCAGGGCTCTTGTCTTAACGACGCGGTGATATCCGCTTCGGGCATAGCCAAGATCATCCACCTTCAGGTCAGTTCCGAGACGGCCTTTACTGCCGGGGCAGAGCCGGGGGCCTCCCGCCGGTATGAGCATATCAGGCTGGGCAGTTACCGTTCCGACGGCCTTATTGTATCCACGCCAACCGGTTCAACCGCATATTCGGTAGCGGCCGGCGGCCCTATCCTCGATCCTGAAATGGAAGCCTTCATTATTAATCCTATCTGCCCCTTTACCCTCTCCAACCGGCCCGTCGTGGTTCCCGCCTGGGAAACCGTTATTGTCGAGATAGAAGCCGTGCAGCGGAGCGGGGTATTACTGACGGTAGACGGCCAGATAACCGAACCCCTCGAACCGTTGGACAGGATTTATATTAAAAAGGCATCCTACCAGGCAGGGCTTATCGCATCAGGCCGCGAGGCTTTTTATACCGCTCTTCTTACCAAACTGAACTGGTTCGGTATTCCCGGCGGATACGGTTCTTTAGATACAGAGGGGAGGGGAGCTTCCCATGCTTGAAGAGTTGACGATTAAAAATTATGCCCTTATTGAAAGTGTGAGTATATCGTTTGAAGGCGGTTTTAATGTTTTGACCGGAGAAACCGGCGCCGGAAAATCTATTATTGTAGGGGCTTTAAGTTTTCTGCTGGGCGCCAAGTCCGATGTTGATGTGATCCGTACCGGCTGCGACGAGGCCGGTGTTCAGGCCGTCGTATCGGTGAACGGCAGCCATACGGAAGCGCTGGAATGGCTCAAGGTACGGGACATTGAAATTGAGGACGGACAGATCATCATCAGGCGTACCATTAAAACATCGGGGCGGGGTTCTATTTTTATACAGAGTATCCCGGTAACGCGTTCGGATTTGCAGGAGTTTATGTCCATGCTCTTCGATCTGCACGGCCAGCACAGCCACGAAACCCTGATGAGAAAGGAAACGCACCGGAAGTATCTGGATAAATTCACGGGTCTTGAGGAAGAAGCCCTAGCCTTTAACCGTATCTTTCTGGAACTTTCGGAAAAAAGAAAGATACTGGAAGCATCCGTCAATTCCGAGCGGGACCGGGACACGAGGCTTGAAATATTAAGCTATGCGGTAGAAGAGATAGACAAGGCCGGGGTAAAAAGCGGTGAAAGTAGAGAACTTGAGGTAGAGGCCCAGCGTTTGGGCGATTTTGAAAAGCTGGCCTCGCAGGTGAATAATGCGGCCCAGGCCCTTTTTGAGGGGGATAGTTCGGTGTTGAGCCTTGCGCGTAAGGCCCGTACATCTATGGAAAATGCCGTGTCTATAGATGCATCGCTTTCATCACTTTTCAGCCGCATGGAGGATATGTACTACGAGGCGGAAGATATCTCGGAGGAATTCAGATCGTACCGCGACGGCCTCCGCTACGATCCCGAACGGCTTGAAGAAGTGGAAGAACGGCTTGCCCTGCTTTTCAGGCTGAAGAAAAAGTATTCAGGCTCAACTTCGGGTGATGCTGAAGAAGCCGTCCTTGCCTACAGGGCGCGGGCGGAAGCCGAGATGGAGACATTGAGGGGGGCGGAGGAAAACCGTGAAAAGCTGAAGTCGGAAATTGCGGTACTGGAGAAGGATCTTGTTTCGAGGGCTTTGTCCCTCAGCTCCAAGCGGCAGGAAGGTTCGCGGCGGCTGAGTACGGGCATCACCGGGATTCTCAGGTATCTGGGTATGCCCGATGCCCAATTTTCCGCATCGGTACTCCAGAAGGGTAAACAGGAAACGGAAGTTCAGGGTTCCTGCGGGGGCGGCCTGAAAACCGGTAATTTTGTCTGCGGGCCCTGGGGCGCCGACGACATTGAATTCCTCATATCCGCAAATCTGGGGGAGCCTATGAAGGAACTGGCCCGGATTGCGTCGGGCGGGGAACTTTCCCGTGTTATGCTGGCAATTAAAACCGTGCTGTGCGGTACGGATGCCGCAGGCAGGGATGCTTCCGCCGAGACGCTTGTTTTTGACGAGATAGATACGGGGATAGGCGGGGAGGTGGCGCTTTCCGTTGGGGAATACCTCTACCGGATAGGACAGGTTAAGCAGATATTCTGTGTTACCCATCTTGCCAGTATCGCCGTTCGTGCCGATAATCATTTCAAGGTAGCAAAATACAGCGAGGGAGAGCGCACGATGACGAGTGTATCAAATTTAGGGAAGAACGAACGGCGGCAGGAGATAGCCAGGATGCTTTCAGGGGATGCCGGTTCCGCGGCCCTTGCCCATGCGGGTGAATTATTGGCAAAATATGGACGGAGTTAGGTATGGCAAAGATCTCTACCGAGGAGAAGAGTCAATATAAAGAAAAAATTAAAGGTTGTATTGATGTAATTGAAGCTATTCTTAAACGGGAAAAGATTATCCTTATGGCAATAAAGCAGGATCCTGCCAACGCAGCCCTTAAGCAGCTTACCCTGGTAGATGATATGCTTAACATTACTTCCCACTATATTATAGTGAACGGTATATCACAGTCCATGTTGAAAGTAAAAAATGAAGACGCACTTAACGAGGGGAGAAAATCACTCTATAAAAGTGTTATTTACCTTGAAGGGATAGTAAGTAATCTGGTCGATGCCGCCTATACCGATTATGAAGAAAAACTGGCCCTGATAGAATCGGTTAATGCGGAACGCCGGTATCTTTTAGTACGGAAGATGGGGTTTACCTTGCAGCTTCTTGAGAATGCCTATGGTGATAATACCAAATGGAAATGGACTTTTGTAGAACTTGAAGGCCGTTTTGCCGCGGTAGCAAAGAATGTCTTTAATCTCAAGGCCGCCGTTGGTAATACCGATCCGCGTTCACCTGATTATGAACCGACGGTATACCATCTTAGGCTGATAAAGAAACTCTTGGCGCAGGCTGCGGATCGTTACCGTGAAAAATACGAGCTTTCCACTAACCGTACCGACGATTTTAAGGCCGGTATTCATTTTCTCAATGCGTTAAGGCGTATACATGTGCTTATGGGCGAGCGTGAAGAAGCGGAGATTGTGAAAAAAAAGCTGGATATTTGGTCGGCAAAACTTGAAACCGATACGAAAAAACAGGAAGAAGCCGTCGCCAAGAAAACACTCTGAAATGTCAAAAATATCATTCAAGGAATTCAGAACTATCTTACCCTATCTTTCCCGGTACAGGCGATATTATATAATCGGGTTTTTCTGCCTGGTGGTGGTGGATGCGGGACAGGTGATCATCCCTCAGTTTATGCGCAGAGCCATAGATCTGATTGTATCGGGCAATTTTACATGGCAGGCGATACTGCTTTACGCCGGGGCAATGGTTGGGACTATGGCCGTTATTGCATTGGGCCGTTTTCTCTGGCGTTATTTTATTCACGGCTCTTCACGTCGCATTGAAGCGGAAATGCGGGACAGGCTTTTTGAACACCTCCTTACCCTCTCGTATGACTTTTATCAGAAGAATAAGATAGGCGATCTTATGGCGCGGGCGACCAACGATCTCAGTGCCGTGAGGAACGCCCTAGGTATGGGCCTTGTTGCCCTGGTCGATGGTACCATCATGGCAGCTTCAATCATCATTATAATTTTTATGGAGGATGCCCGGACCGCCGCCTTTGCCGTTATCCCTTTGCCCTTCATAACCCTGCTCATCCTCCTGTTCGGGAACCTGGTGGGAAACAAGTTCCGTAAAGCCCAGGAAACCTATTCCGCCATGAGCGATACGGTACAGGAAACTTTTGCCGGCATACGGGTAGTTAAGTCCTTTGTCAAGGAATGGTGGTTTATCAAAAAATTTGCCGATACCAATGATGATTACCGCAGAGCCAACATGGACCTGGTTAAGCTCTACGGCTTTTTCTTCCCGCTGATAGAATTTCTTTCCGGTTTAACAAGCCTTATCCTGCTCCTCGCGGGAGGTATTCGGGTTGTAAATTCATACATGACGGCGGGGGAGCTTGTAGCCCTGTTCCGCTATTTTCAGATGCTGATATGGCCTTTAATAGGCGCGGGTTTTATGGTGAATCTTATACAGCGTGGGGCGGTAAGTCTTGGCCGGATCAACGAGATTATGGGTATTAAGCCGGCTATAGTTTCACCCGAAAATCCCTACATTCCATCGTCCGTACCCGTCCCCCCGCCTGAAAAGCCCGTTCCCGCCATTGAAGTGCGGCATCTCAGTTTTGAATATCCGGGCGGGGCATCTGCCCTTAAGGATGTCAATCTTGCCATAGGGCAGGGGGAAATAGTGGGGATACTTGGCCGTACCGGTTCCGGGAAATCAAGCCTCATCAAGACCTTTATGCGGATTATCGATCCCCCTCCGGGAACGGTACGGGTATTCGGTGTTGATGTGCGGGACTGGGACCTTTCGGAACTGCGGAAGCTCTTCTCCGTCAGCCCCCAGGACAGCTACCTCTTTTCAGATTCGATAAAAAACAATATCGCTTACGGTTTGGAAGAGGGGAAAACCGACGAGGCCCTGATCGAGAAGGCCGCGGAACTTTCGGCAATAGACCGTGATCTTCGGGAATTCAGGGAGGGGTGGGATACCCTCATAGGCGAGCGGGGGCTTACCCTTTCAGGCGGGCAGAAACAGCGGGTTGCCGTTGCGCGGGCGCTTACCGGCAGGGGCGAATTCCTTATCCTGGACGATTCCCTTTCTGCGGTTGACGCGGAAACCGAAAAGCGTGTCCTTTCGGGGTTGATGGATGAGCGGCGGGAGCGGCTTCGGCAAGGTTTGCATACCACCATGATAATCATTTCCCATCGGGTTTCCACGCTGTACCATGCCGATAAAGTGCTGGTACTTGACGGAGGCGGTATTGCGGAATACGGCAGTCCCGACGAGCTTATCAATGCGGGAGGTTTCTACGCCCGCACGGCGGCCCTACAGCGGCTGGAAGAGGGCCCCTCCCGGGATGTCTTGTCCAAGGAGGGCGGCGGTGTCTGAGTACTTTGAGACCGAAGAGGTGGTTAAAGGATACGACAGCGGTATAGTCAGGCGTATCCTTTCTTACCTGAAACCCCATCGGCTCCTCGTCTTTTTTACCCTCTGCGCCCTCATCTTTTCTACCCTGGGAGAGCTTTCTATTCCGGTCCTTACCCAGCGCGTTATTGACGGCGCTATCATGGCCCGTTTTATCACCGTTGATATGGATGCGTTTCAAAAAGAAAAAGATAATCTTGACGCGCAAAGCATAAGCGCCGTCGAACGATTCCTGAAATCGGACGAGGCCCGGCGTATAGGCGCCTTCCTCCTGCTGCCCCGGAATCAGGATGCCGGAATATCAGGAGCGGCGGAACGGGAGCTTGTATCAAAGGGTATACTGCCTGAAGAGGAATGGTATGCCTTTCCCTGTGAAGGAGAGCGGCGGGAAGAATTTGAGGCGCTGATGAACGGCCGCCCCGGTTTATTTATCAGGGAGGGGGGATATGCGGCAATCAGGCGCGCCGATCTGTCCGCGCTGCCGGTATCCGAAATCACCCTTATACGTTCCCATGATATTGCTTTTATTATCAGGGCCGTTATTTCCCTCCTCTTTATTCTCTGTTTTGTGTTTCTCTTTAGCTTTGTACAGGTCTGGGCAACAACCCGTATAGGTCAGGAAGTGATGAAGGATATACGGCTTGAGCTTTTCAGGAAAACCGCGGATCAATCCACGAGTTTTCTTTCCCGTCATCCGGTGGGCCGCCTCGTTACCCGTCTTACAGGAGATGTAGAAACCATTAACGAGTTCTTTACCTCGGTGCTGGCGGCCTTCCTCAAGGACATTTCCGTTATGGCCGGCGTCTTTATCACTCTTTTTATCCTCTCCCACCGGCTTGCCCTCGTTACCTTGATCACCATACCGCCGGTATTGGGTATTACCGCCGTAAGCCGGATACGGGCGCGGGACGCTTTCAGGCGGCAGCGGACGGCCTCTTCCCGCGTCAATGCCTTTCTTTCGGAGCGGCTTTCCGGTGTGCAGGTTGTACAGCTCTTCCTGGGGGAAAAGAAGAGCACAAAGGAATTTGCCGTAAGAAACCGGGAACTTCTGGATGCGAATCTGGCCGAGATGTACGTTTTTGCCACGTTCAGGCCCCTGGTGGAATGGCTTTCGGTGGTAACGGTTGCCGCGGTTATCACGGTAGGCGGCGTGATGGTCTTGGACCTTTCGCTTTCACTGGGGGTACTTATCGCCTTTATCAACCTTATAGGCATATTCTATAACCCGGTTAAGGATATAGCCGAAAAGTATACCCTCCTCCAGTCCGCTATGGCAGGAGGCGAGCGTGTCTTCCAGCTTCTCGATACCGATGAGACTATCCCCAACAGGGGAATACGGAAGATTGAAGGGCCGGTAAAGGGGGGCATAGTATTTGAGGATGTCCACTTTTCCTATAAAAGGGGCGAGGAGATTCTTAAAGGTTTAAGTTTTTCCCTGGAACCGGGCGAAACGGCCGCTATTGTGGGCTATACCGGAGCGGGTAAAACAACCATTACCAATGTGCTTGCCCGCCTGTGGGATATCGACAGGGGCCGGATACTCCTTGACGGCATTCCCATCACGGATATTCCCCTGGACGAACTGCGCCGTGCGGCCTTGCCGGTGCTGCAGGATGTGTTTCTTTTCTCCGGCACCGTGGCGGAGAATATATGCCTGGGCCTTCCGCTTTCCGAGCGGGAAATTGAAGAAGCCGCCCGGGCGGTCTATGCCCATGATTTTATCGCGGGGCTTAAGGACGGCTACCGGACGCGGCTGTCGGAGGGCGCTGCGAATATCTCTTCTGGTCAGCGCCAGCTTATCAGTTTTGCCCGTGTTATAGCCCACAATCCCGCCATCGTGATCCTGGACGAGGCTACCAGTTCCATAGACACCGAGACCGAGCGGTCTATCCGGCTTGGGATGCAGCGTATACTTGCGGGCCGTACTTCAATTGTGATAGCCCACCGGCTTTCCACCATACGCCATGCCGACCGTATCCTGGTCCTCTCGGACGGCCGTGTCGCGGAAGCGGGCAGGCACGACGAGCTTATACGCCGGAACGGCCTCTACGCGGGGCTCTACCGTTTGCAGTACGAGGACGGCGGGGCATGATGCCGTGCGGTCTTGATACATCCCTCTATTCTCTTAAAATAGGATTTTCTATAATCCTGTTTAAAATTGCGTAAATTAATAATCTTTTTTCATCCTGACTAAAGCACCGCGCACGCAGACCCCATAGAGAGGGTGGAGGTTTTTATGTCAAAGATCCATCTGCATAAGCAGCCCCGATTATCGGGATTTTTTGCATGAATATGCAAAAATCCACAAGTGCAACAGGCTGCTAGACCTGCCCGAAGATGAATACGATCATCCCGTCATCGTGGATCCCTTCCTCAAACGGCTCTTCAGACACGGCAAACTGGGTATTGTCGATGTCCGGGTACATACCAAATCCGGCAGGGTTATCCATGTGGAACTCCAGGTAGAAAAGAATCCTTTCATAAGATTCCGAATCCTCTTTTACGAGGCAAAACTATTCTGCGAGCAGATGAAACGGGGAGATAACTGGGATAAGCTCAACCAGGTTATCAGCATCGTTATCTGTAATCATATTTTGCTGCCGGAAGAGGAAGGGTATCTGAATGAGTATGAAATGAGGAACAAGAGGAGCGGAAAAGCGTTTACAGGATTACAGAAAATGCTTATACTGGAGTTACCAAGGGTACCGGAAGAGGACGACGGGCGGCCGGTATGGCCGTGGCTGAGGTTTATGAAGGGTAAGAGCGAGGCGGAGTTAGATGAGTTGGCGGTGAAGAAACCGGAGGTAGGAATGGCGGTAGCGGCAGTAAAGGAACTGAGTTGGAGTGAGCGGCGGCGGATGATAGCGGATTCGATAGAGATGAGGAGGCGGGACATAGCAGGGATGCTGAAAGGCGCCCGTGAAGAAGGGTTGGAAGAAACGGCCCTGAAAATGAAGCAATGGGGCGATCCTATTGAAAAGATAAGCGCGGTAACCGGTCTTTCAACTGAAAGAATTGAAAAGCTCTAGCAGCCTGTCGCATTTGTGGATTTTTTGTATCGGATCTTTGGTCCGCTTTATGCAAAAAATCCCGATTATCGGGGCTGCTAGGACCTTTGGTCGGATGGCAGTTTGTAAAGAAGATACAGGTAAAATCAGGGTTGCCAAAGTAGAAATTCGTGTGGTTGCGGGCTAAAACCTGGCGTGATACCAGGCTGATTTTCCAACTCCAATCACGAACAGGGTACGACATACCCTGTTCGTGTGGTCGAACCGGAGGTTCGCCGCGGCCTTTTTCTCTTATAAAACACGGGTACGGAATCATGTTGTGGGTCAAGTTTAGAGCGGAACTCCGCGGTATCCTGAACATTGCGCCAGTTCAAACGAACTCGCGCTGCTTAACCTGTTGACATTGCCGCCTCTCCCGCCCGCCACTTTTCAATGCGGTCATAAGCGGCGTTAATACGGGCGGTTTTCTCCGTAGCCTTCTTCATGTTTGCCGCATGACCCGCGTGCCGGTCAGGGTGGTGTACCTTGAGGAGTTTTTTATAGGCGGCTTTACATTCCTCCATTGACGCGCCGGGACTCAGGCCCAATTCGGCAAAGTCGGCTTTAAGTTCTTCGTTTATCACGGATGCCGAATTTCCGCCGTTTCCTCCGGCCCTGTCGTTTTTACCCTTTCCCCTGCCTGAGTACTCCGTTCTACTGTATTCGGTTCGGCTATACTGTGCGCCTTCACGGGTGTTCCGGTATTCGGTGTAGCTGTACTCCGTCCGGGTATAGCCGCCTTTCCGCCCCTTTCCCAGAAAATCGTTCAGTTCATCCATCGCCGCATCCACGTCAGGATCACCCGATCCCCTGTTCTTCACGGAAGTTTTGCCGAATGCCTTTTCCTCATCATCAAGGAGATAGCTTTTTATTACGTTCCCCAGCCTGTCTAGTATTCCCATATCTCTATTTTAATATATTTTAAAGAGATTGAATAGTTATCAAATTTTTATTGAATATCCGTTTGAAAGTGATTGCCTTTTTTTCCCTATTACGGTAAACTTATATTAAGGAGAAAATGTAAAGCATGAAGATAACTAAAAAGACCTTCGGTGTTCTTTCGTCTGGGGAAAAGGTTTATCTCTATACCCTCAAAGCAGGGGAATTGGTTTTGTCTATCTCATCGCTGGGCGCAACATGGACTTCTCTTGTGGTTCCTTCCCGTAAAACGGGCGCCGCGGATATAATCCTGGGTTATTCCGCTCTGGGGGATTATACCCATAACAAGACCTATATAGGGGCTACCATAGGTCGTTTCGGCAACCGGATAGGGAATGCCCGTTTTACCTTGGGCGGCCAGGTGTACAATTTATATAAGAATGACGGAACGCACACGCTTCACGGCGGACGGTGGGGTTTTGACAAGCGTCTGTGGACGGCCGATGCCTATGAAGAGCGGGACGGTATTTTTGTCCGTTTTGAACTAACCAGCCCGGACGGCGACGAGGGGTATCCGGGCTGCTGTAAGGCTTCGGTATGCTACGGCCTTACCAAATCTAACGAAATAGTGATAGATTACGAGGGCGGTCTGGATATGCCCTGTCCCGTTAATTTTACCAACCATAGTTATTTTAATCTTGCGGGGGAAGGCGCGGGCAGTATTCTCTCTCACGAGGTAAAGCTCTTTGCTTCTTCCTATATAGAAGTTGACGAAACGCTTATTCCAACGGGTAAGCTGATCCCGGTGGCTAATACCCCCTTCGATTTTCGTACTCTCAAAAGCGTTAAACAAGATATGGTCGCCGCAGGCGGCGGTTACGATCATTGTTTTGCCCTGGACGGCGTCTATGGTGAATTACGGCCCGCGGCAGAGGTCTTTGAAGCCGGATCGGGTAGAACCATGAAGGTTTTTACTACCCAGCCCGGAATACAGTTCTACACGGGGAATTTTTTGGATAATGTTAAGGGCAAGATGGGTTCCATTTACAATAAACATGCGGGATTCTGCCTTGAAACCCAGCATTTCCCCGATTCTCCTAACCGGCCTGAATTCCCGTCGGCAATATTCGGCCCCGATAGGGATTATCACGAAAAGGTGCTTTTTTCTTTCGATTGGTAAGTAAAGCCGGTTTTACCCTACGGAGAGAAAATAGCGTTTCCAAACAAGGAACCATACAATCGCTGCTTGCAGGGTAGTGTACCATAAATTGGTGAAAAAGAGGAGACTATGGATATTCAAGTTCAGGAATTGATTGAAAAAATAAAGAAAGATGGAATTGAATTCGCATCGGAAGAGGCGGCGCGGCTCAAGTCTCAGGCGGAAACGGATGCAAAACGGATAGTTGAAGCCGGCAGGAAAGAAGCGGAAGGGATAGTCGCTAAGGCTAAGACGGACGCCGAAAAATCGGAAAAGGCCGGAATAGCCGCTTTAGAGCAGGCGTCCCGTAATCTGGTGCTGGCATTTAAGGGCGAAATCGAAACCTTGTTGGGCAAACTGGTTGTTCAGGACGTAACCTCTTCCTATAATGAGGATATGCTCAAAACGGTGCTTCCTGAACTTCTTAAAGTCTGGGCTGTAAAGGGCAGTAGCTCGGGCGGGGATAGTCTCGATCTTATCCTGAGCGAGGCCGACCTTCAAAAGCTGCGGGCATACTTCAACGAAAGATTATCGAATGAATTAAAAAAAGGGGTGGAACTCAAGGCGGATCGTAATCTTGGGGCTGGTTTCAGAATTGCAAATAAAGACGGATCGGCGTATTATGATTTCTCCGCCGAATCGGTCGCGGAACTCCTGTCTGCTTATCTCAACCCCCGTCTGGCGGATATTCTGAAACGTTCGGTTAAAGGAATTTAGGCGTGGCGTATTATTATCTGGCGGCGCAACTGCCCTCTCTTTCGTATGGCCAGGCAGCTCCTATGTCCTCCGATGCCTATATTAAACTCTGCGGGGAAAAATTATCCAAAGCCGACACCGAACTTTTGAAGCTGTGTTCGCTTGATCCGGCTCCCCTTTCCGGTACGGCGCCCGAGGGGGATGGTTTCGGCCGGTCATATTCGGAGGCGCCCGCCCCGTGTTCTTCGCCGCTCATAGACCGTTGGCGTATATGGGAACGGGCCTTGCGTCTTAACCTTGCCCGTTTCCGTATCCAGAAGTTTAAGCGGGAAGGAGCCGTATCCTTTGAAGCGCCTGAGGATCCTGCCGATGCTGCGGCCGTTGCAAAAGCCGCGTTTGCTATGGAATCGCCCCTTGAGGCGGAAATTTTTCTCGACGAATCCCGGTGGAAGGCAATCGAAGCCTTTCAGGGAATAGACTATTTTAGCAGGGATACGCTTTATGCCTATCTGCTTAAACTGCTTATCATGGAACGGCAGGCGCTTTTCAAGGCTGAGGACGGTTTTGCAGAGTATAAGGGGCTTTATGAGGCTGTAATGGATGCGTCCGCAGGAAATGAATAAATAGTGATTTTATCCGGAACGGTATCACGGTGGTGATCATTTCGGATGTAAACGGAGAAGGACGTTATCTCGTAGAAATAATGCCTTTTTCCGGAAGCCCGGTTCATGGTAATGGCGAACTGAATTTTGAACATGGGCTTATCTGCTTATATTATAAATAGGGAAATTGAACAATCTTCCCTGGGATCGGGAGAACCGAAATGACCGGAACAAAAGGTAAAGTAGTAGCCGTTAATGGTAATATGGTAAGCGTCCGTTTTGACGGGGCCGTTTCCATGAACGAGGTCGGCTATGTTAAGGTTGCGGATAAGCAGTTAAAGAGCGAGGTTATCCGTATCAGGGGTGATGTTTCCCAGCTTCAGGTCTTTGAAATAACCAAGGGTATATCCATTGGGGATGAGGTTGACTATACCGGCGATATGCTTGCGGTAGAAGTAGGGCCCGGCCTTTTAGGCCAGGTTTTTGACGGCCTTCAGAACCCCCTCCCTAAACTTGCCGAGGAGGCGGGTTATTTTCTGGAACGGGGAGTTTACCTTGACGCCCTTCCTGCCGATATGTCTTGGGATTTTACCCCTGTTGCCAAGGTAGGCGATAAGGTTGAACGGGCCGATACCTTGGGCTCCGTTCCTGAAGGTTCCTTTACCCACCGGATCATGGTTCCCTTTAACCTCTATGGTTCCTATACCGTTGCGTCTATTAAAGGGCCGGGAACGTATACCATCAGGGAAACTATCGCGGAGCTTAAGGACGAAAGGGGAACTACCATACCGGTAAGTATGTCCTTCCGCTGGCCGGTCAAGCGTGCGGTGGATTGTTTTGAAGAGCGGCTCAAACCGGAAGAACCTATGGTTACCAGGGTGCGCCTTATCGACACTTTTTTCCCGGTAGCCCGCGGGGGAACCTACTGCATTCCGGGGCCCTTCGGCGCGGGTAAAACCGTGCTTCAGCAGATCACGAGCCGTCATGCCGACGTTGACATCGTGGTACTTGCGGCCTGCGGTGAACGTGCGGGGGAGGTTGTCGAAACCCTCAAGGAATTCCCTGAATTGAAAGATCCGAGGACGGGACGTTCCCTTATGGAACGGACTGTGATCATCTGTAATACCTCTTCCATGCCCGTCGCGGCCCGTGAAGCATCGGTTTATACTGCGGTAACCTTGGCGGAGTACTATAGGCAGATGGGGCTCAATATCCTCCTGCTTGCCGATTCGACCAGCCGCTGGGCTCAGGCCATGCGTGAAATGTCGGGACGGCTGGAGGAAATCCCCGGTGAAGAGGCATTTCCCGCGTATCTTGAATCGACAATCGCCAGTTTTTATGAAAGGGCGGGGCTGGTCCGGCTTAAGGACGGCTCGACAGGATCGGTAACAATCGGCGGTACGGTCAGTCCCGCAGGCGGTAACTTTGAGGAGCCGGTAACCCAGGCAACCCTCAAGGTTGTCGGCGCTTTCCACGGCCTTTCACGGGAGCGTTCCGATGCCCGTAAGTATCCTGCCATACACCCCTTGGATTCCTGGTCAAAGTACAAGGGGATTATACCGGCGGTGAAGGTCCGCTATGCCCATGGCTTTATGCGGCGCGGCAGCGAAGTTGAACAGATGATGAAGGTTGTAGGCGAAGAAGGAACAAGCCTAGATGACTATATCATCTATCTCAAGGGTGATTTTCTCGATTCCGTTTACTTCCAGCAGAATTCATTCGATTCGATAGATGCGGCGGTAAGCCCTGAACGGCAGATGCACGTGTTTACCATTGTGTTGAAAATACTGGCGTCGCAGTTCAGCTTTCCCGATAAAAACGAAGCGCGGAGCTGGTTTAACCGGCTCAGGCAGAAATTCCTTGATTACAATGGCTCCGAATGGAAAAGCGAACGTTTTACCGTATTGGAAAAGGAAATTGAAACAACAGTTTCCGAACGGCGCCTTGGTCTGGATGAGGCCGCTCAGAAAATAATTGCCTAAACGCGGGGTTTCATAGCGAAACTTCATGTTTAGAGACAGGATGGAACATGAAAAAGGTATATAGCAAGATAGAATCCATCACCGGAAGCGTTATCACCGTTAAGGCGGAGGGTATCAGGTATGGGGACCTTGCGGAAGTGGACACCGTGTTCGGTATGTCCCTTGCGGAAGTCAACCGCCTTGAAAGGGATATGGTATCTCTCCAGGTATTTGCCGGAGGCCGGGGTATTTCCACCGGTGATACGGTCCGTTTTCTCGGCCGCCCAATGCAGGTATCCTTTTCGGAAAATCTTATGGGCCGGGTTTTTTCAGGCTCCGGGGAACCGAGGGACAAAGGTCCGGCGCTCCGCGAAAACCTCATCCCTATAGGCGGGCCTTCTGTGAATCCGGCCCAGCGTATCATCCCCAGGCGTATGATACGTACCGGCATCCCCATGATAGATCTCTTTAATACCCTTGTTGTTTCCCAGAAACTGCCTATCTTCTCGGTTTCCGGCGAGCCTTACAACGAGCTTCTTGCCCGTATTGCTATGCAGGCTGAGGTTGACGTTATCGTTCTGGGCGGGATGGGCCTTAAATACGATGATTACCTCTTCTTTAAGGATACCCTGGAAGAAGGAGGCGCCCTGTCGCGTACCGTCATGTTTGTTCATACCGCATCCGACCCGACGGTTGAATGTCTTATGATCCCCGATATATCGCTGGCCGTTGCGGAACAGTTTGCCCTCCAGGGTAAGGATGTACTTGTGTTGCTTACGGACATGACCAATTTTGCCGATGCGATGAAGGAAATTTCAATAATTCAGGAACAGGTTCCCAGTAACCGCGGTTACCCGGGCGACCTTTACAGCCAGCTTGCCAGCCGTTATGAAAAGGCGGTTGACTTTGATACGGCAGGTTCCATCACTATTTTGGGGGTAACGACCATGCCCGGCGACGATGTTACCCATCCGGTGCCGGATAATACCGGGTATATTACCGAAGGCCAATATTACCTTAAAAACGGACGTATCGAGCCCTTTGGTTCTCTCTCCCGGCTTAAGCAGCAGGTAAACGGTAAAACCAGGGCGGATCACCGTGCGCTTATGGACGGGATGATCAAGCTCTATTCCGCCTTTAAGGATACGCTGGAAAAAAAGGCTATGGGCTTTATTATGACGCCCTGGGACGACAAGCTGCTGAAATACGGCGAGTCATTTGAAAGGCAGATGATGGATCTTTCGGTTAATATTCCCCTTGAACGGGCGCTGGACCTGGGCTGGGAGATTCTTTCCGATTGTTTCAGCCCCGAGGAGACGGGCCTGAGGACCGAACTTATCAATAAGTTTTGGCCGAAAAAGTAGGGGCGGGTTGGAGAAATTCGTGAAAGGCGTATTCTATTCAAAGGATTAATGTGATATGGCGAAAATCAAGCTGACTAAAAATGAGCTGAAAAAGCAGAAAGACGCCCTCAAGATGTATCAACGGTATCTGCCTACCTTAATGCTCAAAAAACAGCAGCTTCAGGCTGAGATTAGAACCACGGAACTACGCATACGGGAACTCAGGCAGGAAAAGGATGTCATTGATGAATCCTTTAAAACCTGGATAGGGGTATTCGGAGAAAAGGGCGTCTTTAGCCCCGATATACTCAGGATAACCGCCGTCAAAACCGCGGAGGGAAACATAGCCGGCGTCTCCATCCCCCTTTTCCAGGGTGCGGAATTTGCCGTTGCCGCCTATGATCTTGTACGGACGCCGCTCTGGCTTGATACCGCCGTGGAGCGGCTTAAACAGGTGCTCCTTTTGGATTTGGAAGCACGGACCCTTGAGGAGCAGCGGCGCAGGCTGGATCACGAGCTACGGGTTACGACCCAGCGGGTCAATCTTTTTGAGAAGATCAAGATACCTGAAACCAGGGAAAACATAAAAAAGATTCAGGTTTATCTGGGGGATCAGCAAACCGCCGCCGTGGTCCGCGGTAAGATAGCCAAGCGCGGTATGGAGAGGAATCCGCAGGGGGCCGCAGAATGATAGTACCGATGAAAAAAGTATCCCTTGTTATTATGGATAAAACCAGGGAAGATTCCCTTGAGAAGCTGCGGGACTTGGGGATTATGCACCTGGAAAAACGGCAGGTGAATTCCGAAACCCTGAGCAGACTGTTGGACAGGAAGCTGAAAGCCGAATCGGCATTGGGAATGTTGAAGGCGGTTCCTGTTCCAAAAAAAATGCCGGATGTATCGGGGCAGTCTAACGGCGGGACAAACCTCCGGCGAAGAAAAACCGATAAGGTGAGACCGGAGGAATTCTATTCGGCGGAAGCTCTGGATGCGGCGGCGCGGCCCGACCTGATAAGCCTTGTCATGGAACTTGCCGAAGAGAAGAAGACCCTCCATGAAAAGTTCTTCACTCTGACAAAGGAAAGGTCGCGTATTGAAAAATGGGGGGATTTTGATCCCCATTCCCTTGCCGGTCTGGCGGAAAAAGGTATACGGATATTCCTCTATGAACTGCCCCATAAGGTTTACGGCGTGCTTCCTGAAGATGTCAGACTGATAGTCTTGGGAAAGGATAAGGCCGCTGTTTATGCCGCCGTCATAGACAAGGAAATTCCGGGCGAGATGCCCTTCGATCCGGGCGGGCAGTCCCTTTCGGAAATAGACGGGGCTATGAGCGACATACAGGACCGCCTTGCCGATATTGAAAGCCGGCTTGTTAAACTAACGGACCGTACAAACGCGATTGAAACCGAAATAAAAAAACTGGATGAAAGTATAGAGTTTGAAACGGCCAAGGGCGGTATGGATCTTACCGAAGACGCCCCCTCCGAATACGCCGTTGCCTGGTTCTCCGGTTTTGTTCCCCAGGACGACGTGGGAATCCTCAAGCGTTCCTGTGCGGAACATGGTTGGGCCCTTATTGCCGATGATCCGCGTGAGGACGACGAGGTACCGACCCTGCTGAAAAATAACCGTTTGGTGAGTCTTATCTATCCGTTGACCAATTTTCTGGAAGTTCTGCCGGGTTACCGCGAGATTGATATTTCCGGTTGGTTTTTGCTCTTTTTCTGTGTGTTTTTCGGTATGATTTTTGGTGATGCCGGCTACGGCTTTTTGCTGCTGCTTATCGCGGTTATTGGTATTGGAAAGACAAGCAAGAAGGGTGCGCCTGCGGGTCTTAAAATGCTGCTGTTGTTAAGTATTTCAAATACGCTATGGGGTATTCTTACCTGCACATGGTTTGGTATTGAAACGGACGCGCTTCCTGAGATTCTGCGGCGTATTTCACTGCCCCTTATCTCCGGTGCCGAATCCGCACGGTCGGATACCGCTAAGGCTGTTGTCGATCAAAATTTACAGATATTCTGTTTTTCTCTTGCCCTTATTCAGCTTGGCATCGCACATATCAAGGGTATCATACGGAATATAAGGTCCCTCAAGCTGTTTGGGGAATTGGGTTCCCTTGCCATGCTTATCGGTATGTTCAATGTGGTTCTGACCCTGGTGGTAAGCAATTCCTCCAGGCAGATACCCCTGTTACCGTTGTCCTTGTATCTGCTTGCGGGCGGTTTTTTTCTGAGCTTTGTGTTTGCCGGTTACGAGGGGAGCATAGGGGGGGCAATACTGAACAGCCTTAAGAATATCATTTCGGTAGTGCTCGGTGTTACCAATGTGTTTTCCGACATTATGTCCTATATCCGGCTTTGGGCGGTTGGTCTTGCGGGGGCGTCTATTTCTGCGACGGTGAATCAGATGGCCGGTCCTATGCTGGGCAGTTTCCTTGTTTTTGCTGGTGTGATCCTGTTGGTTTTTGGGCATGGGTTGAATATAGTGCTCAATGTTCTGTCGGTACTCGTCCATGGTGTGCGTCTAAACACCCTTGAATTTTCAGGGCATTTAGGGCTTACATGGTCAGGGTTTGCATATAAACCGTTTGCAAAAGCGGAAAAATCATAATGCATGGAATTCCATAGGAAGATTCCCAAATTGCATCAAATGAGGAGAAAATTATGTTAGGATTATTGGGCGCAGGTCTCGTGATGGGTATTGCCGCAGTTGGTTCAGCTATTGGTATCGGCATTGCCGGACAGGCGGCAATCGGTGCGTGGAAGCGTTGTTATGTAGGTAACAAGCCCGCGCCGATGACTCTGCTGACCTTTGCCGGCGCGCCGTTAACTCAGACCTTTTACGGCTTTATATTGATGGGCCAGATGAAAAATGCCGCTACGGCATATCCGGAGTATGCGGGGCTTTACCTCGGCTTTGGTATTGCATCCGGTTTGGCCATAGCTTTTTCGGCGATAGCCCAGGGACAGGCGGGTGCCGCCGCGGCCGATGCTCAGGGTGAAACCGGTAAAGGTTTTGCCCAGTATATCGCGGTGGTTGGTATCTGCGAAACGGTTGCGCTTTTTGCGATGGTTCTCTCTATGGTTAGCTTGGCCGGTTAGCGGGCGGGACACACCCGTATATAAGATTACTAATGCAGAATAAGCAATCACAAAACATACGGATAGGTGGTTTTGATCATATCAGGGCTGTTGACATAGGCGGTTCTTTTCATGTGGCCATTCAGACCATGTGGAAGGATCGCCTGAGTTTTTCCGATCTGGAAGGGAAGGCCGGTGAAGAGACAGTTGCCCGGATAGAAAGGCTTGGGGCTATGGGCTGCGCGTTGCTCCGTTTTGCGGTCCCCGACCTGGAAGCTGCCGAAGTTCTGGGCAGGCTTGCCGGTATGGTTTCCATGCCCCTCGTGGCTGACATTCACTTTGATTATAAAATTGCCCTTCGTTGTATGGATTTCTCTGTTGCTAAGGTAAGGATAAACCCCGGAAACATAGGATCCCGGGACAAGGTTGAAAAAGTTCTTGCCAAAGCAGCGCTACGGAATATACCTATACGGATAGGGATCAATGCCGGAAGCCTCCCCCAAGATCTGCGCGCGGCGGTGGATTGCGGCAGCTTGGATAGGGCGGAGGCGCTGGTATGGGCCGCCGAACGCGAACTGGAGCTTTTTCGGCAATTCAATTTTCAAAATATACTGGTATCAATGAAAGCGTCTTCAATTGCCGATACTATAAATGCAAACCGTCTTTTTTCAGAACGGAATGATACCCCCCTCCATATAGGGCTTACGGAGGCGGGCCCCCTCATTGCGGGGGTAAGCCGGAGTACGGCGGCGCTTACGGTCCTCCTGTGTGAAGGCATCGGGGATACTGTCAGGGTGTCGCTGTCGGATACTATGGAAAAAGAGATCGTTGCCGCCCGCGAGATTCTCTGTGCCGCGGGGGAGATGGCGGGGAAAGGGTTTATAGCCGGTGAGATGGAAGCTGCCCGGACAGGGGAAACGGGACGGCGTCTGAGCGGGAAGAGGGGGGTAAGTATTGTTTCCTGCCCCCGTTGCGGAAGAAACAGCTTTGATACGCACGGATTCACGGAAAAATGGCAGAGTGCGTTGTATGCCCTGGATAAGGACATTACCGTAGCGGTTATGGGCTGTGTGGTAAACGGCCCGGGGGAGGCCCGCCACGCCGATCTGGGAATTACCGGCGCGGGGGATAAGGCGCTCTTATTCCGCAAGGGAGTGATGCTGCGGACCATAGCCGCTTCCGAGGCAGATGAAGCGTTCGCGGAAGAATTGGGGAAACTATGAGGGGGCGCTATGTATGAGGAAAGAAAGGTATAAATTTATGAAAAAAGGATATTCCATAGTTTCCTTGCCCCTTTTAAAGCCGGCCTATAGTTTGTGTATTATATTCTTTCTGTATTTGACTTTTACCGCCGGGACGCAGCAGGTTGAAGGGACGTGGTGGTTCAGCCTGGAAAAGGGAAAGCGGTATTTTAGAAACGGTGAATTCGGAAATGCCCTTATGTATTTTGAGGATGCCCGCCGGGAAAGACAGGCAATGTACACCGGTATGGAAAGAGACATGATCGAACTACTTTCCCTGCCTGAAGTACGCCGTTTGGGGGATAGACTGGATCAAGTTGAAGCGTATATAAAGGAGAGGTATCAACCTAAAGCCGAACGGGTGCTTAGAGAAGTATACTACCGTATTCCGCGTGAAAATTTGCAGAGTTCCGCCGTGCAGATACTCGATGTATTGAAACGTTTAAAGGAGTACCCTGAGGCTGAATACTGGATAGGAGAAGTTTACCGTGTTGAAGGGGAACTGGGCCTTGCGTTGAGCCAGTACGAAAAGGCGCATGCAAAGCGGGAATTCCTGGAAAATCCTTCCTTTGATATAGATATACTTTATCGAATGCTGGATGTTTGCCGTATGCGGTATCAGTATACCGAGATGGAAAAACAGGCGGGGGAAATTTTCAAATACGATACCCTTTCGTTTGAAAACGGCCAGGGGCCTTTTGCCTGGGTTAACGTCAACAGGATGCTTGGCAGAAATGATGAAGATCGCAGAGGCGCGATAAGTACCCTGAATTACGATGAAGTGCATAATATAGACATAAGCGATGCCGGCGGGATAAATCAGTTTTTAAATATATACAGGTACAATAATAAGGCAACGGAAAAGGCGCACCGGCTTTTGGGTTTTCAATATATTGAAGATCGCCGTCATGATAAGGCCGCCGAGCATCTGCTTTTTTCGTTCCTCATTCAAAATACGGTCATTATCGAAGAATTAATACGGCTTCAGAGTGATTTTACCTTTACAAGCCTGGATAATCTTCTTGTAGAGATACAGAGGAGGCCCCAATTACAGAGCTATATAGACGAGGTTGATTATTTTAAAACCATATACCAATTGGGGGTAGGTTACTATGCCTCGGGCGGGCATATTGCGGCATTCCGTTTATGGCATTTTCTGAGGCGTCATCCTGAAGCAGGTGAATGGAGGGTACGCGCTCAAAAGGCTTTGCTTGATCCTGAACTCTTTGTATTGGGAGGAAATTTTAACCCTCAATAGGCGGGTATCCCGCAGCTCTCATTGACAGAGTTCTTTATTTTATTGTATTATAAATATATGCCTGTTTGGGTTTGTAAGAGGTATACATTTTTACAGACAGACGGGGCATCAAAGGCCAGCGCTTGCAAACACCTTCCGGTTGTATGCAAGTTTAAGTTTAGATATTAAGCCGGTGAACGGCAAAGGAGATGATCATGGGACAGACCAGCAAAAACTCCCGTACATCCAGCGCAACCCAAAAATTTTATTGTAGGTGCGGGGGAGAAGTCAAAATGAAGACTCTTTTTGAAAACGGGAAGATAAAGAATGTGGCGGAGTGTGAAAAGTGTAAGAAATTGGGAAGACGGCCTTCAGACCTTAAATAGGGTTTGAGTGGAAAGAGAATCACTTTAAACTATGGTTGGATTTTTAGGATTCTTGCTATACCAGTTATAGTGTCTCTTTCATTGGAAGGGATACGAGTGTAGAATAATTTTTTATAGGGGGTTTCTTTTGGCAGGTAAAGGTACATCCGCACAAAAACGCCATCGGCAGAGTGAAGAGCGGCGCATAAGGAATAAGTCGGTTAAGAGTTCTGTTCGCACCAGCGCAAAGAAGTTTGTAGTTTTGGCTCAGAAGAAGGATTTGACCGGGGCTGAAGCGGCGTTAAAGGAAATGATTAAAAAGATTGACAGCGCCGCCCGGAAAGGTATTATCAAGAAAAATACGGCATCCCGAAAAAAGTCCCGTATGCAGCGTAGTTTTAATTCCCTCAAGGCAGCTCAGTAAGATATTGTTTTTGGATATAGGGGTACTCTCTATATCCTTGAGATGATGGTATCTATTCATCCGGTGGCCTGTATCTTCATTTTTATATGGAAAGTCTTGCCGTGTTTTTCTCTACTTCAAAGGTTTCTGTTTTGTAAAATGAGGTTTTTTCAAAACTTCAGTTTTGAAAAAACAACCTCTTAAAACCGTGGTTCCGTCGGAAACGAAGTTTCCGCAGACTTGAGCCTGAAAAATCACAATGCTGCGTCAGCGGGTCTTGTGTTCGTATTAACCTCGAACCTAAGGTTCGCGTTTTGAAAGCGGCTCAAATAGAAAGAAATCTTTTGGGAGTTTTTGTACTATACTATCCGGTAGAGAGGACTAACAGGCGGAAGAGATGAGTTGATATATGTATGTTGGATGAGTAATGAGGGTGTTATGGCGGAAAAAAAAATTACGAAAGTTGAGTTAATCGATTCGGTATACCAGAAGACAGGAATGAACCGAAAGGATATCAGAAACGTTTTTGATCTTCTCATTGATGAAATAAAAAACGCCCTTACTAACTATCAGGTTATTGAATTGAGGGGCTTTGGTACTTTTGAAATAAAAATCCGCAAAGGCCGTAAAAAAGCCCGTAATCCAAAAACAGGGGAAATAGTTTCGGTTAATTCCCATGGAATTGTAAGTTTTCGGGCGGGCAGGGAATTGAAGCAGGAGGTATGGAAATTGAAGATGGAAAATGCAGGGTCCGTTGAAGAAGGATCGGAAGAGATAAACAATACGGATCTTTCACCCAAAACCGGCCGGCGTTTTGAGGATGCCGGCGCCGATACCGTTGTTACTAACAATTCCGGCGGCGGCAGATGACCCTTGGCAAGGGAAGCGGCAGGATTGTCCAATTTTTTATTCACCTTGGGGCGGTTTTTGCAGGAGCTATCCTGTTTGCCGCTGCTTTTCCCAATCCGGTTGTTGAAGATGGTCTTCCGTTACTGGCATGGATTGCCTACATTCCTGTTTTCTGGCTGATAAACAGGGTGAGTTTTGGGGCCTGTTTTCTGTGGGGTGCGCTGTACGGTTATACCGCCTATGGTTTGTTCAATTACTGGTTGAGCGTCTTTCATCCGCTGGCAGGGCTTATCGTCGGAGCAATTTATTTGGTCTATTTTACTTTTCTATTCCCCCTGTTTAAAATAGCGGTTCTCCTGTTTAAAAAACGCGGGTATATGGTGCAGTTCCTTATGTGGATGAGTTTTGAATACCTGCGTACTCAGGGTTTTTTGGGGTATTCCTACGGTATCACCGGCTATTCCCAATGGAAGATACTGCCGGTTATCCAGATTGCGGATATTTTCGGCGTATGGGGAGTTTCGGCGTTGGCGGTGTTTCCATCGGTGTATATTGCCGCGGGGATAAAAGAAGCGGGAACAGAGTTTAAAAAGATACCTGCCTGCCTTAGAGCCTTTGCGAAGAAGGAATGGGCGCCGTTAGGCGTTTGGCTTGCCGCGTTGATTCTGACGCTGATCTACGGTATCGTTTCCCCCATCAGGTATGAGGATGCGCAACACGCCAGGATAGCCCTTATTCAGCATAACACGGACCCCTGGCTTGGAGGCATTGAAGAATACCGCAAAAACTTTGAGGTACTGCGGCGGCTTTCGGACGAGGCCCTGCGGAACGATCCTAAACCGGACATGGTGGTATGGTCGGAAACCGCGTTTGTCCCGCGCATTTACTGGCATAAAACATACCGCGATGATCATGAATTTTATGTTCTTGTAAAAGAACTTCTGGATTACCTTGCGGTCCAGGATGTGCCCTTTGTAATCGGTAACGACGACGCGAGGAAAGATGCGGGGAAAAATCCAGACCCTTACGATAATTACCGGATAGATTATAACGCGGTGATGCTCTTTGAGCGGGGAGAAATAACGAAACTTTACCGTAAACTTCACCTGGTGCCGTTTACGGAATATTTTCCCTATCAAAAACAGTTTCCATCTATCTATCAGGCATTAAAAAATGCCGATACCCATTTTTGGGAAAAGGGAAACGAGGCGACCGTATTTGAATACAAGGGATTGAAATTTTCAACTCCTATCTGTTTTGAAGATACCTTTGGTTATCTTTCGCGGAATTTTGTACGGAACGGCGCCGGCCTTATCGTGAATCTTTCCAACGATGCCTGGTCAAAAAGCCTCCCCGCCCAGAATCAGCATCTGTCAATGGCGGTTTTCCGCTCGGTAGAAAACCGCCGTTCTATGGTAAGGTCTACCGCTTCAGGCCAAACCTGCGGTATAGATCCTAACGGAAAGATTCTTGCAATGGCGAAGCCCTTCACCGAAAGCTATTTAACGGTAAGTGTTCCGGTGGTAAGCCCCTCCGCGTTTTATACCCGATACGGCGATTTCTTGCCATTAATCTGTATGGGCATATTGGTTTCAATATTGATAATCGGCTTTATTCTATTTATAATAAGGCTCATAAAAACAGGGAATACAGGAAAAGGATAAATATGAATACTCGTAAAAAGATTCTTGTTGTAGATGACGAGGCAATAAATCTTGATTTCTTTGAAGTAATGCTCTCTAAACTGGGTTTTATCGTTGAAAAAGCAAGCGATGGAATTGAAGCGCTGGAGGTTGTTAAAGGGTTCCTGCCTGATCTTATCATCCTGGATAATATTATGCCGCGTATGTCCGGTTGGGAATTAACAAAAATTTTAAAGAATAATGCCAAGTATTCCGGCATTCCTATTATTATGCTTTCCGCTCTTGATGATGTAAAGGATAAAATCGAAGGATTTGAACTGGGGGTAGATGATTATATCACGAAGCCCTTCAATTTTTCGGAAGTATTGGCGAGGATACGGGCGGTTCTCCGTAACCGGGAACTATTTGCTCAGATTGCGGTACGGGAATCGCGCTTGAGTTTGGCGGAAGAATTAAGCGCGGATATGAAGAGTAATCTGATAGATTTTATGAAGAGTATTGACGAACTCGACACGGCTATCGCCCTTGTATACCGGAATAAGGAAATAAGCGGGGACGAAGCCCTTTCAAAACTTCTGGAAACCATATCGGTAAAAACCCTGGTAGTAAGAAAGCATATTTCCAATTTGGATGCCCGGATAGAGAAGACTATTGTTGAATGGGAGGATCTAAAAAAGAATGAAATAGGTCTTCCGGCTCTGGAGAGCCGGATTCGCAGTTCCCTGCATCAGGAATAAAACGGATGGCAAAAAGTACGGGCAAGAAGAAAGAAAGCCGGCTTGTAATATTAGGGGATAGTACCAGTTTTAACGGGAGGCTCCGTTTTAAAGAAACTCTCTGTATTCAGGGAAAATTTAGGGGAAACATCGAGGCAACCGGCGCGCTTATAGTTGACAAGGGTGCCGTCGTGGAAGCGGATCATATTTCGGTAACATCGCTAAGTGTTTTTGGAACGGTTTACGGGGCTGTTCATGCGGTCGATAAGATCGATATGTTTCCCGGCGCGGAAGTTCACGGTGATGTAACGGCCGCGCGTTTGCGTATTGCGGACGGTGTACTCTTTGAAGGTCATTGCAGTATGACCGGTACCGAAAAGGAAGTAGAAATTTTTTCCCGCCCGACCGAAGAACTAAAAGCGGAATTGCAGAGACGAAATGGATAAAACAATCGTACATGAAGAAAAGGCTCATATAGCCGTAGCGCTTATAGATGCATTAAAAAGCAATTCAAAAATGATTGCGGCCGCCGAATCCTGTACGGCAGGTCTTGCCTCGGATCTTTTGGCCGGGGTGCCGGGAGCCTCACGGGTTTTTTGGGGATCCTTTGTTACCTATAGCGTAGATGCCAAGGTGAAGATGCTTGGTCTTGATGCTGGACTGGTAAGCCGGTATGGAGCGGTAAGCAGGGAAACCGCCTGCGCGATGGCAAAGGGGGTGCTTGAGCGTAGCGGGGCGGATTATGCTTTTGCGATAACCGGCCTTGCGGGTCCTCTCGGAGACGGAACGCCGGTAAAGGTAGGGACGGTTTGGATAGGTCTTATCTCAAAGGGCAGGGAAGCAGATGCAAAGGAATTTTATTTTTCACTTTCACGGAATGAGTTCCGGCTGGCCGCCGCACATAAAGCGCTGGAGGAAATACTGAATTTGGTTTTAACAGAAAATTACTAAATATATTGACAAGTTGAGCAGGTAAAATTATAATTAGATGAAGAACTTGGGAGTAAGTTCCCGGCGGTTTATTCGTGCTGAGAGATTTAATACCCTCTGCACGTATCCGTGTGCGAGCTTCAGGGCGAGGTATGTTGTTGATTGCGCTTCAGCGCAAAATCGTATAATAATTTACAAAGGTGAATTTTTATACGATGCAAACTGCTCCCGTAGTCCCGATTATCGGGGGCTGCCGGGTATCTATCGTTCGAGCGGGAATTTATACCCTCTCCCTCGAACCGGGTTCTTGGGTTTAATACCAAATTTTGTAGGCGTTGATTTATTTCAGCCGCAGCAGAGCGCAAACCGGGGTTCTGCGGGGTATTAAACCGGAATTTCGAATAAAAGATTTTTTTGATGCAATTATTCATCTACCCGGGAGGGTAGGGGCAATATTCTGTGCGTGCGTAAGTTATGTTTAATAATGTAAAAAAGCGGCGTAAGTACTTATACGGATGGAAAGAATCTTTTATACGGCTTTGAAAGACATGAGATTATTTCTCAAGGCATGGAGATTTGTCTTTCGGTATGATAAGAAATAAATTTTTAGGAAACAAATACGTTTAAAGAAACGAGGGGTCTCACCCTTTCCCGTTTGTGTGAACGGGGACTTAAAAAATATTATAGGCGGTCCAACTAATGGCGATTCTAAGGAGAAGTCGGAAAGTAAAAAATGCGGAACAGGAAGATTCGTTTGGTTTTGACAAGGATGAATCTAACCGATACGGTGAAACCGGAGGGAAAGGAGAAATCTCTTCAGAGATGGTAAAACCAGAAAATGGTGCAAATGGGGTTGTGTTAAAGAGGGAAGATTCGGTAAACGATGCCGAGTATCCAAATTCTTTTTTAGGGGAACAAGTAGTTATGTATAATCAGGAAGCCGTTCAGGATAATGACGGGGAAGTTTCAGTCCAGGGTGCCGAGGAAGCGGCGGAGGAGCGGGGCGCTAAGACCGTAGTAGTTCGTCCGAGGGTACGGCGGGTTGCGGCCGCCTACAGGGAAAAAAGGTTCGATGCGTCGGAAAATGCGGAGGCCGAAAGCGCTGAAAATCAGCCGCGCCGGGGTGTGGGCCGGCCCAAGACCAGGTACAATCCGGCCCAGGCGGAGGGTACGGTTGTTCCTCTCAATAGCGATTCAACACCTGCCTTTGTGAACGGTATTGATCAATCCAGAAACCAGCAGCCGCTCCCCGTGAACCAAAATGGTGTTAGCCACAGGACTTACCCGACGGCGTCATACCCTGCCGCTTCCGGTAACGGCGGATCAGGCGGCCAGTATGGGAACGGCCAGCAGAACGGCAGCCCAGGGCAAAACGGTCTGCCGGGCGCGGGACTGAACGGTTATACGCAGGGCAATAATGCGGGCTCTTCTTTTTCATCTCCTGCCGTAAACATTCCGTCCCTGCCGGTGCTGCCGAAGAATCTGCTTTCTATGCCGGATATATACGGTAGGCCCGAGCCCCGGCTTGATCAGGATAACGGCAAACCAAGGCTTACCATTAACGAGCTTATAAGGCTTAATATGATAGACCTGCGGGAACTGGCCTCCTGCTACGGCGTTTCCCATGAAGATATGGTCTCGCTAAAAAAGCAGGAGATCGTCTTTGCCTTATTAAAAGCCCACACCGAGCGCGGCGGTATTATCTACGCCTACGGTTCCCTGGAGATACTGCCCGACAGTTACGGCTTTCTGCGCAGCCCGCAGAATTCCTACCTGCCCGGACCGGATGATATTTACATAAGCCCAAGCCAGATACGGCTGTTTGCCTTAAAAACCGGGGATACGGTTTATGGGCAGATACGCAGCCCCAAGGAGAGCGAGCGTTTCTTTGCAATGCTCCGCGTAGAGACGGTGAATTACGACGATCCGACTGTGGCCCAGAACCGTATTCCTTTTGACAATCTTACCCCCCTCTATCCCAATGAAAAACTCGACCTGGAAACCGTTACCGAGGATACTTCAGCGCGTATCATTAATCTGTTTTGCCCTATAGGTAAGGGGCAGCGCGCCCTGATCGTAGCGCCGCCGCGGACCGGCAAGACGATTATGATGCAGAGGATAGCCAACGCCATAACCAGCAACCACCCCGAAGTGTACCTTATCGTGCTGCTTATTGACGAGCGTCCTGAAGAAGTTACCGACATGGAACGTACCGTCCGCGCCGAGGTTATCTCTTCTACCTTTGACGAGCAGGCCGCGCGGCATGTTCAGGTAACAGAGATGGTACTGGAAAAGGCAAAGCGGCTTGTGGAACACAAGAAAGACGTTGTCATCCTTCTTGATTCAATTACGCGTCTTGCCCGCGCCTATAACCAGACCGTGCCTACTTCCGGTAAGATACTCTCAGGCGGTGTGGATTCCAACGCCCTGCATAAACCCAAGCGGTTCTTTGGTGCGGCCAGAAACATTGAAGAGGGCGGCAGCCTTACCATTATCTCTACCGCGCTTATTGAAACGGGCAGCCGTATGGATGAAGTTATCTTTGAGGAATTTAAAGGTACCGGCAATCTTGAAATCAACCTGGACCGCCGCATCTCCGACCGCCGGCTCTTCCCTGCCATCAACATCAAGAAATCCGGTACACGCAAGGAAGAACTGCTTCTTACCGAGGAAGAACTGCAGAAGATATGGATACTCCGTAAGGTTATCAACCCTATGGATGACATAGAGATCATAGAACTCCTCATTGACAGAATGAAGAAAAGCAAGAATAATGAGGTATTCTTAAAGTCCATGAATACCGGGACTGCCGCTTCAGAGTAATTACCTGAAGTGAGAGCGTAATCATGTGAAGATTATGGAGGATTTATATATGAAAGAAAAGATTCACCCTAAATACGAAATGACCAAAATTACCTGTGCGTGTGGGAATGTGATAGAAACCCGTTCCACTGCAAGGGACATAAAGGTGGAAATCTGTTCCGCCTGTCATCCTTTTTTTACCGGAAAACAGAAGCTGGTTGATACGGCGGGCCGTATCGAACGTTTCCGCAGGAAGTATAATATAAAAGAGTAAGGGGAACTTATAAAATTCGGTCTAAATTGTCGTTTTGTACCGCCCCCAACGGGGCGGTTAAACGGATCGGGTTGTTTGCACCGCTTTTTTTATGGATGAAATTTATCAGTATTCTCATGAATTCTGAAAGCAGTAGAGACAAGGCAGTTTCAAAACCATAATTTTAGAAGCGGTTTCGGCATCTCACCATTCTCGGCGCCGTATGGTATAACAGGCGGGCGTTTTTTTACCCTTGAAATCCTCGTCTATAAGCCGGTCTCGTATGTCTTCAATCAGCGTATGGGGGAAGGCGTCCGTATCTATATGGAAGTTGCCGGTGTTTACGCTGAAGTAAAGCGTTCCGCCGGGAGTGAGGAGCTTGAGGCACTGGGACACAAGTTTCCAGTAATCCCGTTTTAAATCGAAGGTTTCTTGCATTTTTTTTGAATTGGAAAAACTGGGCGGATCGAGGATGAGCATATCCCAACTGAGGCCCGCTTCTACCGCGCCGTTTATAAACCGCAGCGCGTCTGCCCGGATAAGCGGACAGGGAGGAAACGCGGAAGCACGGGCCTCTGAAAGCCGTTTCTGCCATGCCGGACCGCCCGCAAGCCGTTCGGGGCTGAGGCTGAATGTCCGCAGGCCGTTCAGGGTAAAGTTGCGGGCCGCCCAGTTGAGGTAGGTGTTGGACATATCAACGGAGTCGACGAGCAGGGCGCGGCCTTTTGCCGCGGCAACCGAGAGGGAAGCGGTATAACAGAAAAGGTTGAGGACGGACTTCCCCTCCGCTTCGCTACGGATAAGCGTGCGCAGCTTTCTTCTGTCCAGGAAGAGCCCGCTGTCAAGGTAGTCCGAAAGGTTTACCGTGAAGGAGATATCCCCTTCATGTATGTTCCGGGTAAAATTTTCGGAGCGCTGTTTTTCGTATTGCGCTTTTCCCCGCTGCCGTTTCCTTTCCTTTAAGAATATACTATCGGGCGGTATTCCGAGCGTTTCCGAGATTGCCTCTTTTATAAGGGCAAGCCAGAGGCTTTCCCGGCGGGTGTCCTTTTCGTAGGGCCGTTCGTAAAGGGCGCCCGCGAGTGCATCCCCGTACCTATCCAGCGTCAAGGGAATTTCCGGTATGTCGCGGTCGTAGAGCCGGTACGCGTCAATCCCCGTGCGGCGCGCCCACTTCCGTAAATGCCTGTCCCGTTTCCGCAAGCGGTTGCTTAACATCTGCGCCTGCAATGCGTTTTTTTCTTCTTCCGGCATAACTGGAATTGTATCAGGATGCCGCCGTATGTGGAAGACACCCTATGCAACCGTTATCAAAATCAATATAATAAAAACGGAATGTAAGTATTCAGTCTTAGAAGCAACTTGAAAGACGGAGGAATGGCGGTGTATCAGGCGGTTAATCCAAAAGTTAATTTTCCCAAACTGGAAGAGGACGTTTTGGCCTTTTGGGAGAAGAATGATATTTTTAAGAAATCCATACGGCAGCGGGACGGCAGGGAAGAATTTGTGTTCTACGACGGGCCGCCCTTTGCTACCGGTATGCCTCATTTTGGACACTTTGTGCCGAATACCATAAAGGATATTATCCCCCGCTATATGACGATGAAGGGGAAAAAGGTGGAGCGGCGTTTCGGCTGGGACTGCCACGGCCTGCCGGTGGAAACCCTTATTGAAAAAGAGCTGGGCCTCAATTCCAAAACGGATATAGAAAAATACGGTATTGCCGCTTTTAATGATGCCTGCCGCTCTTCCGTACTCCGCTATGTAAAGGAATGGAGGGAGGTTATAAGCCGTCTCGGCCGCTGGGTCGATTTTGACAACGACTACAAGACGATGGATAGCGACTATATGGAGACCATCTGGTGGGTGATGAAGTCCCTCTGGGAAAAGGGCCTACTCTACGAAGGCCACTATATCCTGCCCTACTGCCCGCGCTGCGCTACCGTACTGTCCAACCATGAGCTTAACCTGGGCGGGTATCAGGATGTGCATGATCCGGCCGTTACCGTCCGGTTTAAGGTGAAGGGCATTGCCCCCGCAAGCCCCGCGTCCATACACGCCGACTTGGCCGATCTTGCGGAGGGTGGAACTTACCTTCTCGCGTGGACCACGACGCCCTGGACCTTGCCTTCCAATCTTGCGCTTACCCTGGGGCCCGATATTGATTATGTCCTTGTTGAGGATCTTTCCGCAAAGCCCCGTGGGGACCGGTATATCCTTGCCGAAGCATGTTTGTCTTCCTACTATAAGAGCGCCGGCGAGTACCGGATCATCTGGAAGAAAAAAGGGGAAGCTCTTATAGGGATAAGCTATGAGCCTCTGTTCCCCTATTTTGCCTATGCGTCGGAACAGAACGCATTCCGTACCTACCCGGGGGATTTTGTATCCACGGAAGACGGTACGGGCATAGTCCATACCGCTCCCGGTTTCGGCGAAGACGACCAGCGGGTCTTGAAGGGAACGGGCGTCCCCGTCATCTGTCCGGTGGATGCTGAGTGCCGCTTTACCGCGGAAGTCGGCGATTACCGGGGACTTTTTGTCAAGGATGCCGACAAGGCGATCATGGAAAGGCTTAAAGCCGAAGGCAAACTTGTCAGGCGGGAACAGATACTGCACGCTTATCCCCACTGCTGGCGCTGCAAGAGCCCCCTTATATACCGGGCGGTCGGTTCCTGGTTTGTCGATGTAGAGAAGATCAAAAAGGATATGCTTGCCGCCAATGAAAAAATTTACTGGGTGCCGGAGCATATCAAAGCGGGCCGTTTTGGTAAATGGCTTGAAGGCGCGCGGGATTGGGCCATCAGCCGTAACCGTTACTGGGGGAATCCCCTGCCGATCTGGAAATGCCCTGAGTGCGGCAAGACGATCTGTATAGGAAGCCGGGAGGAACTGCGGCGGCTTTCGGGCACGGATGTTCAGGATCTGCACAAGCACTTTGTGGACGGTATCACTATCCCCTGCGCAGCGGCGCCGGATGAAGACGGTAAGGGGAGCGGTAAAAAATGCGCCGGCGTTATGACCCGTATCCCTGAAGTGCTTGACTGCTGGTTTGAATCCGGCGCAATGCCCTACGCCCAGAATCACTATCCCTTTGAAAACAAGGAATTTTTCGATACGCATTTTCCCGCAGATTTTATCAACGAGGGGCTTGATCAGACGCGCGGTTGGTTTTATACCCTGACTATCCTGGCGGCGGCGCTCTTTAAGAAGCCCGCGTTTCTCAACTGCATTGTAAGCGGCATTGTGCTTGCGCCGGACGGCAAGAAGATGAGCAAGAGCCTGCGGAACTTTACCGATCCTATGGAGATTGTGAACAATTTTGGGGCGGACGCGCTGAGGCTCTTCCTTGTCCATTCGGCGGTTGTGAAATCCGACGATCTCCGCTATTCAAACGAGGGTCTGCTCGAAGTGCTTAAAAGCATTATCATCCCCCTGTGGAATGCGTACAGCTTTTTTGTTACCTACGCGAATATTGATAAGGCAAGCCCGTCCGGCGCGCCTTCCGATCCTTCCAACCCCCTTGACAGGTGGATACTTTCCGAGGCTGAGAATCTTGTTGAAAGGGTGGATGGCGCCCTGCAAGCCTACGATCTTTCGCACGCGGTAGATCCTATTCTGGAGTATATCGATCTGCTCAACAACTGGTATATACGCCGTTCCCGCCGCCGTTTCTGGCGCAGTGATACCGCTGGCAGGGAGGACACCGACAAGAGGGAAGCCTACGCTTCGCTCTACCATGCGCTTAAGACGCTGATAACCGTTGCCGCTCCCTTTATGCCCTTCACAACCGAGGCGGTCTGGCGGAACCTCCGTACCGAAGACGATCCTGAATCGGTACACCTGGCGGACTATCCTGCCGTCCACGAGAAAAAACGGGATAGGGCGCTTGAATTTAAGATGGCCGCGGTTCGGCGCGCTGTTTCCATGGGCAGGGCGCTCAGGGCGGCCCATAACATCAAGGTGCGCCAGCCACTTCGTATGGTGGAACTTGTTACCCGGGACGTTGAAGAGAAAAACGCCCTCCTTGAAATGGAGGATATAATCAGGGAAGAGCTTAACGTCAAAAACGTGATCTTCAGCGACAACGAGGAGGATCTTGTTGAATACGAGGCCAAGGCTAATTTCAGGGTACTCGGTAAGGAACTGGGCAAGGATATGAAAGATGCCGCGGAACGCATTGCCGCGCTGAGCCAGATCGAGATACAGGGATTGCTGGACGGTGCCGTCCTTTCGATAGAGCTTGGAAACCGTACCGTTGAGATTACCGCGGACACGCTTGACATACGCCGGAATGAAAAGGCTGCTTTGCGGGTTCTCAATGAAGGCGCCCTGACGGTTGCGCTGGATACTGAAATTACGCGGGAGCTTTTACAGGAGGGCGATGTACGCGACCTGGTGAGGGGCGTGCAGAATACCCGCAAGGATATGGACCTGGCCGTTACCGACCGTATACGGCTTAGTCTGTTCGGTTCGCAGCGCCTTAAAGAAGCCTGGGAAGCCTTTGCCTCTTATGTTGCCGGGGAGACCCTTGCAAGTACGGTTACTTGGGAAAAGGCCGACGGGCAGACCGGCATCGAAGCCGGCGATGAAACTTGGTTTGTGAAGGTAGAGAAGGCGGACTAACAGGCTGTTAGGAGTCCGGGGGATTTCGTATAAATTATCCGTAAAGGATGGGAGTCCGCGGCAAAAAAGGGAGTTGATTGATGACGGTGATGACGGATGGAAAAGAAATACTTTTGGATCGTAAGGATTCGGCGCTCCGTCCTGTGGGGCGGCTTTTTGCAAGGCGGCGCCCTGAGGGGCGGAACGCTTCCCCGCAGTATATCCCGTGTGCGGTGATTCTTTTGTTCTCCGCTTTGTTTTTGTTTTCCTGCGTTTCAAAAAAGGCCGCCTCTGCCGGTGAAGACGCCGATGAATTTGCCCTCCTTGCTTCCGGGGGAACGGCGTACTTTTTTATAGATATGGTTAAAGGCAAGGAGCTTACGGATGTGCTTCCGATTAAAGAACTTGCCGGAAAAACAGGGGAGCAATTTCTTGCGCGGACCGCGACGGCGGTAGCGGCCCTGTACCCCGAAGGAGCATCGAGGCGTTTCCTTGCCGCGGCGCGGGGGGCCTATCCCGGTTTCTGGGGGAATATGTCCCTGGCGTTTAGTTCCGCCTGGAAAAAAGTCAAGTCCTCAACCGGAAAATCCTACTGGTATTCGGCACAGGATAAACTGTCGGTTTTTTTACAGAAGACGCTCGTTTTTGTTTCCGATGCCGATCCTCTTATACAGGCGCCCGACGCGCTCAGCCCTCCAGGTTTCCGCGATTACCGGCAGGGCGCGGCCTTTGCAGGCTGGGTAGATGAGCCGGAGCCCCATATCAATCAGTTCTTGGACAGTATGGAAATACCGATTAAGATACCCGCGGACCGTATGTTTTTCGCCGTTTTTGAAAGCGCCGGGACGGAGGACGATGCGGAAACGGCGGTTTCGGATGATAAAACCGCCGTTCGGGATAACAAGTACGATATTCTTCTGCGCATGGAAACCCCGACCGAAACTCAGGCCAAGGCTCTCCTTACCCTCTTTTCTATGGCGCGTTACTTCTATTCCGGCGATTTCGAATCAACATCAACTGATGCTGAAGAAGACGGAAGTTTGTTTTTAGTGAAGACTATTTTTGCCCAGACCCCTGCACAGGACGGCCCCGTGCTTAATATCCGTATGGAGGCAATGGATAAAGATCAAATCTCTTTACTCTTTAAGACATTTTTAGTATATTCAAAAAAAAGTCAAATATATGTTAGAGGATAGATCATGCCGACTTATGAATATGAATGCAAGAGTTGCGGATATACTTTCGACAAGTTCCAGAACATGAGCGAAGAACCGGTTAAAGCCTGCCCTGAGTGCGGCCAGGAAGTCCGCCGCCTTATCAGGGGCGGGACCGGCCTTATCTTTAAAGGTTCCGGTTTCTATATCACCGATAAAAACGCGAAGGCTCCCAAGTCCGAGTCTAAAGGGACGGATTCCTCAACGAGCGCCCCATCTTCGACTGAGAGCAGTTCCGGCGGAACAGGCCGGCAGAGCTCCGGCGCTTCCGTATCCGCCGCAGGTGAGAGCGCGGCGCCTGCCGCAAGCACGACGGAGAAGAAGCCGGTGAAGACCTGACCGTGAGTTTGGCCGGGGGAAAAGTCCGAAAATTTGTGGGTTGACGGTGATTTTATACGGATAATTCGCGGGTATTTTTCCTTGTCGTTTTTATATGTTTGTTTTGATTTTGTCGGGCGAAGCTGTTGACAAAATTATTTCATCTTGGTATGTTTATTTAAATCCCCTTCTTAAAGGTTTAAGGGATTTTTGGAGTATGATATGAGATTGAGAGTATTTAGTGCGAAATTCGATTCCCCCTATTGCAAGCTCTTAAAACGGCAATCTACTCATAGTTTATTTTCTCAAAGAAAGCTGAATTCCCGAAAGGGTTCGGCTTTTTTGTTATTTAAGTCCGATAAGTACGTTCAGGCAACTGAAACAATGATACGGGCGACATAAACAGCAACCGGAATAACCGTTCCAATGTTGTTGCGGCGCATGGAGCGGCCTTTTGGAAAATCATATTGTCTCAAAGCGGTGTAGGGATTGTGGATTATAGTGTTCGTGATCGAATAGGCCGTAGCTCAGACTGGAAGAATACCGGATTAAACACGGCTGAGGAATGGCCGGGACGGTAGATTCCGCTAAAAAATTTATAGTCGTGTTATATTTAAAAGTATGATTGAAATGGATAAGGTAAAACGTCCGGTTCGGTTTTTTAATATTACCGGTCCCTGTAACCCGTGGGATCACTATATGTTGCCCCCGGAGGAACGCCTCGTGGGGGCGCAGCTCCACCGGTATATTCGGGACTATCTCTACTGGGTGCTTCATGCTCCACGGCAGACCGGGAAGACTACATTTTTGCAGAACTGGATGCGGGAAATCAACAGCGGCCGCTTTAACGGCGGTAATGCCCTTGCCTGTTATGTGAGTGTGGAAAGTTGCCAGGGAATATCCGAACCGGAACGGTCCATGCCGGCTCTATGTACGGCAATCAGAGAATACGCTTCAAGTTCAAATATACCGGCGCCTAAAATTGAAGCCGTGTCCCCTATGATGATGTTAAGCGTTACGCTGGGTAATTGGGCAAAGCTCGTAGCCCCTCAACCCCTCGTTGTTCTTTTTGACGAGGCCGATGTTCTGGAAGGGGAGACCCTTATCAGCTTTCTGCGGCAGCTGCGGGGCGGTTTTGCCGCTCGGGGACCCGGCATATTCCCCGTATCCATCGCCCTGGTGGGAATGAGGGATCTTAAAGATTACATCACCGCCGCCAAAGGCAGCGCCGCTCCTAACCCCGGTTCGCCTTTTAATATCAAAGAAGATTCCGTAGTACTCTCCAATTTTCAGCGGGAAGACATCGTCAAACTGTTTGCCCAGCGGACGGAAGAGACGGGTCAGGCGATAAGCGAAGAAGCCTTGGATTATGTGTACGAGCAGTCGCGGGGCCAGCCTTGGATAGTGAACGCCCTGTTTCAGCGGGCCGTTATGCGGATACTGGACGAAGACAGCCGGGAAACGGTAAGCATTGACCACGTCATGCGGGCACGGGAAGACATGATCCTGGCGCGGGAGACCCACCTGGATGCTTTGGCGGTCCGCATGGAAGATACCCGGGTCCGCAGGGTGATGGAGACTCTGATTTCCGGCGAATCTGACCCTACTCTGAGCGGCAGTGAAGGTTTCCGTCTTTGTATGGATTTGGGATTGGTAAGCAAAGAAGGGGGAACGCCGCAGGTGGCCAACCCGATATACCGGGAAGTGCTTGCCCGGTATATGACCATGCCTGTTCAGGACGCCATACCGAGTCCCGAGTGGGAATGGCGGAAAGCAGACGGTTCCCTGAATATGGACGCCCTGTTAAAGGAATTTCAGCAATTCTGGCGGGAAAATTCCGAGATATGGGAAGAGAAGTCGGACTATACGGAGGCCTTTCCCCACCTGCTCTTAATGGCGTTTTTGCAGCGGGTGTTGAACGGCGGCGGAAAAGTCGACAGGGAATATGCCGCGGGCCGGGGCAGAATGGATTTATATGTTGAATACAACGGCGGTAAGTATATTATTGAAATTAAACTGGTACATGAAAGGCAGAACCCCGAACAGGTAACAGCCAGAGGGCTGGAACAGATTGAGAAATACCGGGACGGCAAAGCGCCGGATGCTTCCGCGTACCTCGTGGTTTTTGATCGGCGGTTAAAGGCCAAAGAGGCGAGTTGGGAAGAACGGTTGAGTTGGACCCAAGCAGGTACGGTAACGGTGGTGAGGGGATGAATCGGTGTTGCCGGAAAAATGGGGAGTGATTGGAAGGCCGGGTATATACCCCGGAGTTTGTTCTTGGGTATAGTTGTTTCCAGTATAATTGAAACTTGTAGGGTAATATGTTAAAGTTTCAATTATGATTGAAACTTACGGCTCTTATATACCCCGCAATTCCTATATGGAACGGATTAGACCTTATATCAATTCCCACATCATCAAGGTGCTG
Source organism: Treponema sp. (assembly GCA_031276295.1). GTDB lineage: Bacteria > Spirochaetota > Spirochaetia > Treponematales > Breznakiellaceae > JAISNI01. Next base: position 2,260 of record JAISNI010000191.1, on the reverse strand, counting down.
ACCGGCCAGCGGCGGGCGGGGAAAAGTTATATCATCTATCAGATTATTGACGAGATACAAAAAACCGACCGCACGGCAAATATCGTTTATATCAACATGGAGTTTGCGGAGTTCACTCATATAAAAAATGATGCCGCCTTGTATGAATTTGTTTCCTCGCGGTTCAGGGAGGGGCGGATAAATTATGTCTTTATTGATGAGATTCAGGAAATAGCCGGATTTGAGCAGGCGGTACGTTCCCTTTTTGCGGAAGAAAAGTGGGATATTTACTGTACCGGAAGCAATGCCTATCTTTTATCCGGTGATCTTGCCACATACCTCGCGGGACGGTATGTGCAGATTCAGATTCATCCTTTGGCCTACGCCGAATTTTTGGTTTTTCACAGGCTTGAAAACACTACCGCCGCCCTGCGGAAATATCTGCGGATTGGCGGGATGCCCTATCTTGCATCCCTCCTGAAATCTGCGCCGCCCGATACGGCGGATTCCCGCGAGGCATTGGCCTTTGAATACCTCAAGAATCTGTACGAATCGATCCTGCTTCGGGATGTGGTAGCCCGGGAAAACATACGGAATGTCCGGTTTTTGGAGAACCTTGCCGTATACCTTGCGGATAATACGGGGAGTTTGTTTTCGGCCAGTAATATCAGCAAGTATCTGAAAAACCAGAAGATCAATATGCCGGTGCAGACCGTCCTTAATTACCTGAAAGCGCTGGAAAAATCTTTTTTGGTACATAAGGTTCAGCGGGCGGATATTAACGGGCTTAAGATCTTTGAAATCGGCGAGAAGTATTATTTTGAGGATATAGGCCTGCGGAATGTGCTTACCCGTAATCCGCTGCCTTTGGATATTGCAAAACTGGTTGAACAGGTGGTGTATCTCTTCCTGGTACAGCGGGGCTATACGGTCTACGTCGGAAAAAATAACGACGCCGAAATTGATTTTGCCTGCGAAAAACAGGGAGCAAAAATCTATGTCCAAGCGGCATACCGATTAAGTGATGAAGATACCTGGCGCCGCGAATCAGGCGGCCTTGAGGGGATACACGATTACTTTCCTAAATATGTGGTGACCATGGACGAAGACTTGCCGCGGCAGAGCCCCAGGGGAATCAGGGTAACGTATTTGAAGGATTTTCTGATGATGGAGATATAAGCGTAGCAGGTTGCTGTTTTTAGGAATTTGTAGTTACAATTTTTAGGGAATTGAGGGTGTAACTTTAGACAGATAGCGGCTTTGGCGTTGCCTGTTTTATTGGTGCGCCCGCCAACTAAACCCGTATGCAAGCGTGTTCAAACAAAAAGGTGGTATGGCGTAAGTCTGGTAAAAGTTAATACTTGCGATGAGTCATTACTCATGTATGATAGACTGAATAGTTGGTGCAATGGTTAAATGTTTTTATTAAATTTCTTTTGGTTTAATACCCCGCCCCTTGGGGCGGAAACCTGGGGTGTGGGGGATTTGTTCCCCCACATACGCAAAGATTTCAAGGAGAAATCTTCAATACCCCGGAGCTCTGCTCCGGGGATTCTTTATCCCATATCCCGCATTTGTAAAGATGTTTTGAATACTTGGAGTATAAAGTCTGCGATTTTCTGGTGGCGGAAAAGTTATGCAAAAGCCTTCTTGCCCTGCCCCTATTCCCCGAATTGACAGAAGACGCAGTGAGTTTTGGGTGCGAAAGCGCGAAGGAATTTTATAAGAAATAGCATGGGTAATGATAATTTATACTTTGCCCACGAATCCAGCTATGTTGATGAAGGCGCTGAAATTGGCGAAGGCACAAAGATATGGCATTTTTGCCATATTATGAGCGGCTCAAAAATCGGCAAGAGATGTTCTATCGGACAAAACGTGAGCATCGGTTCCTGCGCTGTGATTGGGGACGGAGTGAAGATACAGAACTTGGGACAGGGTCTTGTGAATGAATACTTATGATGAAGAAAGTATTTATACAATATTTTTGTGTTCTGCTAATTAACACACTATATGAGCAAGCCCAGAGAGAAATCAATTTCACGGGTATTGATATGGCAAACCGCCGGTAGATTCATCTTACAGGGCATAAGTTTTTTTACCGCCCCTGTTTTTACCCGGCTGCTCACGCCATCGGATTATGGGCAGGTCGCGGTTTATGGCGCCTGGGTTTCGTTGTGCGGTTTGTTAGTTGGATTGCAAACTTATGGATCAATAGCAAACGCCAAGATAACATACGGTGATGACAAGATAGACGCGTATCTATCGAGCATCATGACTA
>JAISNI010000154.1 GCA_031276295.1 Treponema sp. | reverse complement strand
TGGACAAAGGCGGGCTTTTCAAAATCCGCTTCCCCGGTGATGAACATGGTCCGGGTTTTTTCCATGCCGATGGGGGAAACGAGGAGTACCCAGGCGCCGTCAATCTCAAAAAAATTGGGACACTCCCACATGATCCCCTGATCGCCGGAGGATTCGCAGAGCGGCCCCGCCAGGTCCCATTGGCGCAGGTCCTTCGATTTGTAAAGCAGCACCCCGCCCCGGTTTTCCCGGGCGCAGCCAATCACGGCGTACCAGGTGTCCCCGCGGCGAAAGACCTTAGGGTCCCTGAAGTCCTCGCTGTAACCCGCCGGGGCGCCGCAGATGACCGGATTTTTTTCATATTTGTCAAAATAGAGGCCGTCCCTGCTTAGGGCGAGGCACTGGGTTTCCCTGGGAGAGCGGCCGTCGTGGTGGGCCGTATACAACAGGGCCAGTTCCCCGTCGTTATCCACCGCGCTGCCGGAAAAACAGCCCGTCTCGTAATCATGGTCCGGGCGCAGGGCAAGAGGCAGGTGCTCCCAGTGGACCAGATCCCGGCTTACCGCGTGGCCCCAGTGCATGGGTCCCCATTTTGGGGCATAAGGGTTATGCTGGTAAAAGGCGTGGTAGGTCCCCCGGAACCGGATAAGACCGTTGGGATCGTTCATCCAGCCCTGCCGGGGCGTAAAATGATATACGGGACGGTAGTAATCCTGCATAGGGGTCTCTCCTTTTTCCGGACAGGGAACTTCCGGGGGCCGGATCTTTGAACCTCCCGCAACCCCCTGAAAATTCAGTCTTAAGAAAAGGGGGTTGTTTGTCAAGCCATTTTGAACGAAAGTACAGTGGGGTTGTTATGAAAGCCGAAGTTTCCTGACAGTCCTTTGGGCTGTTTTAAAACCCCCCGTTATAAAATAATTTCGATTAAACCGTTGACTCCGATTCCGCCATATCCTATATTTAATAAGGAGGGTTACGGAGCCCGTCTCAAAAATATAACTCATGTTACGCAGGCTTGACATAAATTCCTGAAAGAATACCATAGAGATATGGGCGGGGATATACTTGATTTATACAGTGATTATCTGTTGGTAAGCACCAGAAAAACGGCGGCGACCGGGTTGCCGGAACTGGCAGGCGGGGCAATCAGTCATACTCAAATCACCCGGTTTCTTTCCGGGGAAGAACTGAACAGGAAGCTTTTGTGGCTGAAGGCAAAGAAACTGGTACGCCGCCATGAGAACGGAGAGGGCTGTCTGATATTTGACGATACCATGGTGGAAAAAGCGTACATGGATGAGGAAGAAAATAGTCTGCTGGTATTATGACCACAGCAAGGGCCGTAACGTAAAGGGGATAAATATCCTTACGGCGTTTTACACGGCGGAGGACGAAAACGGGAAGCCGCAAATGCCGACAGACTATCAAATAATATCCAAGACCAAAATAGAAACAGAGGAAAAGACGGGGAAAGAACGGCGTGTAAGCAAAAAAAACTAAGAATGAAATGATGAGGGATATGATAAACCGGACGATACAGAAACACCTAAAATTCGGCTATATAGTGGCCGATTTGTGGTTTGGGTCGGCGGAAAACATGAGATTTATCGAAAAGAAGGGGGAAACATTTATATTTGAAATTAATGACAACCGTCTTGCGGCGGCAAACGAACAGGAGAGGGAAAAAGGGCGCTTTGTCATGATAGATCGGACGGAAATACCAGATGAGGAACCGGTGTCGGTATATTTAAAGGGTTTACAATTTCCGGTAATCCTTTGTAAACAAGTCTTCAAGAACAGGGACGGTTCGGTAGGGGTTCGGTATTTGGCAACGGATGATAAAACGATGGGCAGTGACCGATTCAAGACGCTCTATAAGAAACGATGGGGAGTTGAGGTGTATCATGAGAGCATAAAACAAAATACGGGCATAGGGAGATCGCCAGAGCATACGGAGAGGGCGCAAAGCAATCATGTGTTTGCGTCTACATATGCGTATGTGAAATTAGAATTAACAAAACTCAATCACGGCTGCAATCACTTCGCGGTGAAATCACAGATTTACATGGCATCACTGAAGAGGGCGATGGAATTACTGCCTGCTTTTAACACGGGGGATAATGGCGCTTTTGCGTAACATGACTGATAACACTCCGGGACCGTTCCAATGAAATACAATTAAGAAGAAACGCCGCAGGTAAAAAGGAGATAAAATCAAATCCGCAATGACCTTGAATAAATCATTTAATTACTGCCAATATTTGGTTTACAGTCCCGAAAAAGAAGAGAATATCTGTACCTGCCGCAGCTGGCTATGGTTTAACTGTAATTATGACTGCATAAGAATGGGCGACAGAAAAGATGAATCGATTGAGAGGCGGATTAACGAATTTGATAAAAGGGAAGTTGTACGGCTCAGCCAATTATTGGCGCACATGAAAAAGGCGCTTGTTAAACTGGCGGGCGAAGAGGCCAATGAATTGGAAGAGGCGATTGAGCATGTCGAATATGATATTTTACGCCGCAGGCATGAAGTCCCGTGGCTTTCGGAACGCGATAGAAATTCCCTGATTTTTTAAAATAGCCGCAAACAGAAAACGGATCGGATGAGCGTAATATAAACAACCATCGCCTAAAGGCGGTGGTTGTTTAGCGGCTGAAAGCCGCCTTGAGGCTAAAGCCTCCTAAAAAGACCTTTTGCTAAAGCAATCTAAAGTTTACGACTGAAACTCGTCCCTGGACGCATCATCCTCTATCTTGAAATTTTTCTTTTCCCCGTGTTCAAACTGGTGTTCGATGGTAGTGTCAATAATTTTTCGCAAAAGGATTTGCAGTCATATTGAATAATTAAGCAGCAGAAACAAACTTAAGATGTTTCATGCTCATGTACCTCTTGTTTCCCCATTGACTGTTGGCAACATAGCGCAGCCGAGCACATACCAG
>JAISNI010000187.1 GCA_031276295.1 Treponema sp. | reverse complement strand
TTTTCCCGCTGTATGTCAATGATGTTTTTAGTATATCCATTTTTCCCAAAAGATCAATACTTGTTTTGGCCGGGAGGTAAAAAATCGGAAGGAGATACAACTGCCGGAAACCGGAGCTTGTACCGTGCGCTGGTCCTATCCTCCCCCGCTCTGGTTAGAAATAGAAAAACGCCAAAGCGGCAAAAAAGGCGAAAAACACGCTGTTGGCTATCTTGACGGCGGGCAGCCTGTTCCGTACAAAATTTTGATGTTTTTTAAGTCCCAATGAGTACGTGTTGTTGCCCTGTCCCCCTCCCGTTCTCCACTGGTTTTTTTGCGTGCGATTTGTTAAGATATAAATGTTATGCAATGTCATGCTAAAAACATACGGTTGGTTCTTGTTTCCCTTATTGCCGTACTGGTCTTCCCCTTCTTTTCCTGCGGCAAACTTCTGGGCTGGGGGGTGTTGCTCTGGTCGTCGGAGGATCCGCCGGTGCCTTCCGGTACGGCGCTGCCGGTGTATATCAAGTCGAACATCGACAAGGTCTGGGTGGCGGGTATCCCCCGGGAGTACCGTACCGCGTCCGATACCATAGACAAGTTTGAAGTGCCCCTGGCCCATCTGGAACTGGCCGGTTCCCGGAGAAAGGCGGAAGAGGCGGCCGCGGCGTTCTCCGCGCTTGCCCGTACCTACGCGGAGACCTTGCAGGACGGATTGCCCATACGCGAAACCACCGACAACAACGCGCGGCGGGTTTACCGGCTTAAAAAGGGCGAGATCATCAAGATACTGAAAAAGGCGGAGGGGAGCCCCGTGATCAGCGCGGCGGGCGACCCCCTCCCCGGGGACTGGTACCGCGTGCTTACCGAGGACGGCAACACCGGCTACTGTTTCTCCTACCGGCTCAACCTCTTTGAACACCTGGGGGGGCCGCTCAGGATGGTTCAACAGGAAGCGGCGGAAGAGGAGGACCCCGAACTGGAACAGCTTCTTGCCCGTACCTGGTCGCCTGAAGTCTACGGGAACATGGTCAGTACGCGCCGTATAAACCTGGATCAACTTTCCCAGCACTGGGGTTTTTACCCGGGCGCGGATACGGGTATCGCCCGTATCTTCCTTCCCAACCTCGACCTTACCTTCTCGTATACCGGCATTAAATCGGCGGGCAAGCGATCCTGGCGTTTTGAGGGGTCTTCCCTGCAAATGACCCTCCGCTCCGACACGCTCCTCGCGGTGCAGTACGCCGAAAGCGGCGGCAGCCTCCAGACCGTGCTGTTTACCGTCCTGCCCTCGGACATAGACGATCTTATCATCCAGGAAAGCGCGCGGCGCGAGAATCTCTTTCACACCATCTATACACGCGGGCCCGAATTCACCAGCAATAACTACGGCGTCCTCACCTTCCTGGAAGACGGGCGGTTCACCTGGACCGGTTACAACCTCCTTATCCCCCAGCTTATTCCCTCCTCCGTGCTGGGGAGCGGTACGGTCGAGATGCGTCTTTTCATCGCTTCCTCGTTGACCGACCGGTACAACGGGGCCTTCACCCTGTGCTTTGAAGGGCTTGACGGTAACGATACCCGGATTGACTTTCTGTACAGCCTGGACGCCGAGGGTTTCCGCCTGGAATACGCGCCCCCTACAAACATAAACGGGGTTACGATCAGCCGCCGCGCGTCCTCGCCTCTGGTGATGTACTTCTTCAAGAGCCGCTAAGCATGGCCTTTGTTCAGTTTTCCAAGGTCTCCCTTGCCTTTGCCGACCGCGACATACTGAAAAGCGTCAGCCTCTACCTGGCGGCAGGTTCGCGTTCCTGCTTGGCGGGGGCCAACGGATCGGGCAAATCCACGCTTATGAAGGTGATAGCAGGCAAGCTGGGCGCGGATTCCGGGGACCGGGCCGTACAGAAAGGGACGAAGATAGCCTATCTGCCGCAGTCCGGGGTTGTGCACCGCGGGCGGACCCTGCGTGAAGAGGCGGAGGCCGCTTACAGCGATATGGAGGCAAAGATAAGCCGTCAGGAAGAGTTGGGCCGTATGCTGGAACGGTACAAGGACGGCGAAAGCGGCGCCGCGGCCCTCCTTGAAGAGTACCACCGCCTTCAGGACGAGGTTGAGGCTTCCGGTTACTATATGCGTGAACAGAGCATAGGCATGGTGCTGAACGGTCTGGGTTTCAGTACGGCGGATATGGAGCGCCCCGCCGGAGAATTTTCGGGCGGCTGGCAGATGCGCATAGCCCTGGCCAAAGTGCTGCTGGAAAAGGCCGACATCCTCCTCCTGGACGAACCCACCAACTATCTTGATATTGAGGCTAAAACCTGGCTGGAAGAATGGCTGCGTTCGTATTCAGGCGGCTACCTTCTGGTGTCCCATGACCGCCACTTTCTGGATGTGTCGGTAAACGAAGTTTGGGAACTGTTTCAAGGCGGCCTTAAACGCTATGCCGGGAACTACAGTTCCTACGAAAAGCTGAGGCGGCAGGAACTGGACAGCCTCCTTAAACGCTATGCCGAACAGCAGGACGAGATAGCCAGGGCCGAGGACATTATCCGCCGTTTCCGCTATAAGGCCAGCAAGGCCGCTATGGTTCAGGAACGCATCAAGATGCTCGAAAAGATGGAACGGGTGGAGATACCCGAATCCCTCAAGAAGATCAGCATCAGCTTCCCGCCTCCGCCTCATTCGGGCCGTATCGCGCTGAGCCTTGCCGGAATAGAGAAAAGTTACGGTTCAAGGCGGGTGCTTTCCGGCCTGGACCTGCTGATTGAAAGCGGGGAAAAACTTGCCGTAGTGGGCCGTAACGGCGCGGGTAAAACCACCCTCCTGCGGATCATTGCCGGCAAGGATCAGGACTTTCAGGGCGAAGTGCGCTACGGCGCGGGCGTTTCCGCCGCGTACTTCTCCCAGGACGAAGCCGAAACACAGACCGGGGACGAACAGGTACTCGCATCCCTGGAAGCCTCGGCCCCCACCCATCTTATCCCCCGCGTGCGCGATATGCTGGGGGCCTTTCTCTTCCGCGGGGACGATGTATACAAACCCCTCTCCGTTCTCTCAGGCGGGGAAAAGAGCCGCCTTGCCCTGCTCAGGCTGCTCCTGCGGCCCGTGAATCTGCTGATCCTTGACGAACCGACCAACCACCTGGACCTTCACTCCAAGGACATACTCCTTTCCACCCTTAAAGCCTATACGGGGACGGTCGTCTTTGTCTCGCACGACCGTTCCTTTATGGAGGAGCTTTCCACCAAGACCCTGGAATTATCGGCGCGCGGCGGAGGGGCGGCAGCCAGGCTTTTCTACGGGAACTATGCCTACTATCTGGACCGGCTTGAACGGGAAGCGGAAAACGGCAAGGATTCTACCGGGAAAGACGGCTACCGCGATTCCGGCGGCAATACCGCCGGTCATACCGCTGTCGGCGATACTGCCGGAAACGAAACCGTCCGGCGGAACAGCGCCCGGCGGGGGGCTTCCGAAGCCGCCGGATACCGCGAGGCTGAAAAGCAGCGGCAAACGCTGATACGGCGGCTTGAGCGGCAGGAAGGGGAGATTATCAGGAAACTGGAGGAACTTGAAGCTGAAAAAAAGGCCCTGGAAGCCGAGCTTGCAAAGCCCGAAGTATACACCAGGGGGGAAAAGGCCCGGGCGGTACAGGCGCGGATCGGCGAGCTTGGCCGGCGGATAGGGGAAAAGACCGCCGAATGGGAGGAAAAGGCGTCCGAAATGGAAGAGGCCGGAATGCGGGGAAGGACGGAATGATACGCGGCGTTTCATTGAGCAGCCCGTTGTGCTTTATGGCGAAACCGGGGGAGTTTTTGGGAAAGGCTTTTTATGTTAAGGGTGTTTTAAAATATCAAGTTTTAAAACAGCCTTAAATCGCTGTTTTTTTCTTTTCCCTCTATACCAATTATATGATTTCCGTTATTATCCAGAATAACATTATTTTTTAAGGAGGGTTTATGAAAAAGAGATTGATGAAAAGAGGTGCGGCGATCCTCGGCCTGTGCCTTGCGGCGGTGTTCCTCATGTCGGCGGGCAGCCGGGACGGTTCGGGAGGCTCCGGCGGCAAAGTCCGTATCGGTATTGCCAAGATACTGGCGCACGTAGCGCTGGACGCCTGCGAGCAGGGCGTACAGGATGCGCTCAAGGCGCGGGGTGTGGACGCGGTTTACGATCTCCAGAATGCCAACGGCGATATGAGTACCGCCGCCCAAATCGCCAACAAGTTCAAAAACGACAGGGTTGATATTGCCGTTGGTATTGCAACACCCATTGCTGTATCCCTGGCAAGTACGCTCAAGGATACGCCGGTGGTTTTTTCGGCGGTAACCGATCCGGTAGGCGCGGGCCTTGTTTCCACGCTTACCGGCGGCGGAGGCAATGTAACGGGCCTTTCCGACGCCATACCCACCGCGGATCATATCGCGCTGTTCAAGGAATTAGCCGGTATTAAAACCCTGGGCTATATTTATACCGCTTCCGAGGCCAATTCGCTTTCCGCTCTTGCCTTGGTGGAGGAAGCCTGCAAGACGCAGGGAATTAGCCTTGTTACGCAAACGATCAACACGTCGGCGGATCTGCGTCAGGCGGCTCAGGCCATTGTTGACCGCGTAGACGGCATCTACCTTACCACCGACAATACGGTCTTCTCCGCCATACCGGCGCTTATCCAGGTTTTCGGCGACAAGAACAAGCCCATCTTTGCAGGTGATGTAACCGGCGTTAAAGACGGCGGCTGTGTTATTGCCAGCGGCTTCAACTACTACAAGGCCGGCCTTGCTACCGGCAACATGGTCGCCGATATTCTGGCCGGTAAGAAACCTGCGGACATTCCGGTTAAATTCCTCACCGATCCTTCAGAGTCGGACCTGCTCTTTGATCTTGACGCGGCAAAACGTTGCGGTATCACCATTCCGCAGAAGTATCTTGACATGGCAAACCTCATCTTTGAGAACGGCAAACTTACGGAAAAGTAATTAACTTCCGTCCTAAAGGTGGATTTAAGCATCTGCCTTTGGGCGGGTTCCACCCGATCATTTCAATGAAAGTGCAAGCGTTTTTTAAGGGAGCATGTAAGGGAAAAATATGCTTGAAGTAATTTTAACTGAAGGCTTTATCTACGGCATCATGGTTATGGGTGTATTTATTACATTCCGTGTGCTCAACTTTGCCGACATGACCGTAGACGGATCATTTCCGCTCGGCGCGGTTATCATGGGTGTTATGCTCACCGCACGATTGCCTTCGTTTTCCGCCCTGGCCCTGGCCTTTGCGGGCGGGGTGCTTGCAGGTTTTATCACCGCGCTTATCCATACGCGGCTTAAAATACCCGACCTGCTTTCAGGCATCCTCACCATGACTATGCTTTCTTCTATTAATTTAAGGGTCATGTCGAACCGTGCGAATATTTCCCTTATCAAAACGCCGACGCTTTTTTCTGCCATTATAGAAGCCGCCCAGTCTTTCCCCGGCGGCTCGGCGTGGATGCTTGTTCTTTTCTGCTCTCTTGTTGTGGTTTTTATCAAGCTCATCCTCGACCTTTTCTTTCATACCGATTTCGGCCTAACCCTCGGCGCTCTCGGCGCAAATCCGCAGCTTATCATCTCGCAGGGTATGAATCCCGACGTTATCAAGATAAGCGGCATCTGCCTTGCCAACGGCCTTGTTGCGGTATCGGGAGCGCTTGCGGCTATGTACCAGGGCTTTGCCGACGTAAACTTCGGCAGCGGCATGATAGTATCGGGGCTTGCTTCCCTCATGCTGGGTGAATTCCTTATACGCTCAAACCGTATAGGGCTTCTTACTATGCGGGTTATTCTTGGTTCGATCATGTACCGCGGCCTTATGATCATGGCGCGTAACTACGGTTATCGTATCAACATGAACCCTAACGATCTAAAACTGATGACGGCGCTCCTCATCGTTATCTGCATTATCATTTCAAGAACAGGTTTCCGTTCCGGTTACCGCAAAAATGAAAAGGACACGGGCGGAAAACCCGCGGAAAAAGGATCATGATACAGATAGAAAACCTTTCCATGATTTTTTCACACGGAACGCCGAACGAAAATATTGCGCTTAAAAATATTGATCTTAATGTTTCCGGCGGCGATTTTATTACCATCATCGGTTCCAACGGTGCGGGAAAGAGTACGCTTTACAACGTGATCGCCGGTAGCCGTATTCCCAGCTCAGGCAGGATCTTTATTGAAAACGGAAACGGACGCCGCGACATTACCCGCGATGCCGAATACAAGCGCGCGCGTTATATAGGCCGCATCTTCCAGAATCCGCTCCTCGGCACTGCGGGCAAGATGAGCCTTGCCGACAACATGATGATCTGCCACAAAAAAGGATACAAGAGCCTTAAAATCAGCCTTAACAGTAAGATGAAGGAACAGTTCCGCGAACAGCTTCGCGTTCTCGGCATGGGGCTTGAGAACCGTCTGGGGGATAATGTCGATCTTTTTTCGGGGGGCCAGCGTCAGGCGCTTACCCTGCTTATGACCGTCATGTCCAGGCCCAGCCTCCTCCTTCTTGACGAACACACCGCAGCCCTCGACCCGCACAATGCGGAACTTATTATGAACCTGACCCTCAAATTTGCGGCGGAATACAAACTTACCGTGATGATGATCACCCATAACATGAACCAGGCGCTTCAATACGGCAACCGCCTGCTTATGATGGACTCTGGCGAAATCATCCTGGATATAGACAGCGCTGAAAAGAACAAACTTACCAGTGCGGATATAGTCCGGCGCTTTAAGGACATAAAGAAACAGGAACTTGCCAACGATGAAATGCTTTTGAGTTAAAGGCTGTTAAATAACAGCCTTTATGGATGAAGTCTCTCTGGATGGCGGCTGTAGCTACCTCTCTTTTATCCTGTGCAGGACATTCACGGGTCTTTCGTTAATTTCCCGTATCTTTTCAGGGGGAACCTTGTAATTCCTCTCTATATCCATAAGGCCGTTTATTTCCTGCTGAACATCCGACACCTGAGTATAACAGTATCCGCACAGGAGGCCGATTTTCTTAATTGCCGTGGTAATGGCATCAAAACGTTTAAGGAAATCTTCCTTGCTGGTTACCTTGTTGCCGTAACCCCAGCCCGAATCGTCATTGTTAAATGCTATTCCCCCAAACTCGCTCAAAATAACAGGCTGCCCCCGGTATTCATATCCATCGGACAAGGCCGACTTGGACAGGTTGTGGTATATCTGGTTTTTAAGAATTGCTTCAAGATGATAGCCGTAACGTTCCATGAAATCTTCCCCCTTTTCAACATAATCATGCAGGGTAATGATGTCCGAGATGCTATGCTCCCAACCGTCATTGCAGATGACAGGACGGTACGGATCGAAGGATTTGGTCAGGTGGTAAATTGCCTCGGTAAAACGCTGCTGGCTTATATCGGTTTTGATCCGGGGAATACCCCAGGATTCATTAAAGGGCGTCCAGGTAATGATGGAAGGATGGTTGTAATTCTGCCTGACGATCTCCATCCATTCACGGGTAAAATTACTTACCGCACTATCGTTGTATTCATAAGTTGCGGCCATCTCACTCCATACCAAAAGTCCCTTTACATCCGCCCAGTAGAGAAAACGCTCATCCTCGGTTTTTTGATGCTTCCGTACCCCGTTGTATCCGGCGGCCATAATTTTATCTATGTCGAGTTTGAGGGCCTCTTCATCCGGCGGGGTAAGGTGGCTTTCTTTCCAGTAGCCCTGATCCAGGATGAGCCTCTGATACAGGGGCGCTCCGTTGAGGAGTATGTTTGTACCGTCAATGCGGATCTCCCGCATACCAAAATAGGATGCCGCTTCGTCCACGGCCTTACCGTCCCGCAGGAGGCGGAAGGCGATGTCGTACAGGTGGGGATGTTCAGGCGACCAAGTGAAAAGCCCCCATTCGCAGGCTGCAATGGAAACAATATCCGCCTTGAGGGAAGTGAGTTTTTTTGTTACCGGGACCGTGAGTTTGGTGATAAAAGCATCCTGATACGTGATGAGCACTTCCAAATCCAAACCGGTATAGGTACAGGCGTCAATATCACATTCTATTTCCAGCTTTCCTTCGGATAAAACAGGGGTCATTTTTACGGCCTTTATGTGTTCTTCCGGAACCCATTCAAGCCAAACCGGTTTCCATATCCCTGTGGTCTGAATATACCAACAGCCGAAGTTCTCTTCCTTCCAGCGCTGTTTTCCCCTAGGCTGGGTCAGATCAAAAGAATCTTCTACCCTGACAGTTATATCGTTTTCTCCCTGATGGATTAGGCGGCTTATGTCAAAGGAGAACCGCGCATAGCCGCCCTCATGACTGCCGGCAAAACTGCCGTTCACCCAAAGGCCGGTACGGTAATCGCTGCCCTCAAAGTGGAGATACAGATGGTTTTCTTTCCGTTGAGCGGTATCAATGGAAATAGTACGATGATACCAGATCACATCATGGCGGCTGGGGTCTCCGATGCCGCTTTTGGGAGTTTCGTAGGTAAAGGGAACAGTTATCTTTCGTCCTGCCGGAAATGAATGGTACCAGGCTCCGTTCAAACCTTCGTTTTTGTCATCAAAGACAAAATCCCAGGAACCATTCAAATTTTCCCAGGAATATTTACAGCGTGTAAACTGCGGCCGGGGATAACCGGACTCGTAACATTTCATGATCTATCCTCCTGCTTATAAGCGCCCTTGAAAGTTCTTGCAAGCCAAACCTTGCAGACTTCGGGGTAATTGGTAATTATCCCCCGGCAGTTCCATGTTTCAAGCCGGAGAAGACCCGCCATATCGTTGACGGTCCAGACGTTTAGTTCTATTCCATTGGCATGGCAATTTTCTACGGTCTCCCTGGTAAGGGTAGCGATATTTGGATGGTAATACTCCATACCGCAGCTTTTAACATAGAGGCCGGCATTGCCCGCATCGGCATGGCCTACAAGAAGGCCGCAGGGAATAGCGGGGGCGAGCTTCTTGCATTTAAACAGGGAACCGTGGTTGAATGACGAGAAAATCACCCGACCTTCCAGGCCGTGTTTCCTTATCAGTTCAATCGTCTTTTCTTCAAGTCCTTCGTAGTAATAGAGGCTGTTCTTCAATTCGATATTGGTAGTAATTGAGGTTGCCTTAACCCAGGAAAAATACTCGTCCAGGGAGGGAATGGGATTAAAGCCGAATTCGCCCCGATAAAGTACGGAAACATCGAACGTGCGCAGTTCCTCCAGGGTAAAGTCCCGAACCCAACCGGGTTTTCCCGTAACACGTTCCAGAGATTCGTCGTGGATAATAACCACAGCGCCGTCCTTTGAAAGCTGCACGTCAAGTTCAATCTCATCGGCGCCCGCTTCTGCGGCTTTTATAAATGCCGTCATAGTATTTTCCGGATATAGACCGGAATAACCCCGATGGGCAACTACTTTCATCTTAGCCTCCTCCTGCCGGACATACAATGTTTCCTGATAGAATGGGAATAGGGTATAATAACTTGATTGTTTTTTTATTTCAAGATCGCATTGCCTCAAAATTATTCCAGCCGAAATCAGACCGCTGGGGTCTGAGATCCTCCTCCCTGACAGGGGAGGACAATTATTTTTTAAATTTATCTTTTTTCACTAAAGCATTTTGATAGTTTCGCGCCATATATACTACGGAGGTATATATGGCTATACAAGAACAAGATAATGAAAACGGAATTACTGCCCCGGAAGATTCCGGTGATTCTTTGCGGGCAGATTTTTCAGAGAATTTTCTGCCTGTTGAACCTGTTTTTGAGGCATATTCAGAAGCGGTACGCGATCCGCTGGGGAATGCGGTAAAACGGCTCTTCGGCCTTTCCTATCTTTTCCCCTATCAGCGCCTCGTCATATCGAACATACTGGAAGCGGCACAGGCGGCGGGCTTACAGCTAAACTGGCCCGAGGACGAATCTTCACAAGACAGGCAGCCCAACACCCCGGCAGAAAACGGCGAGGCTGTTTCCGCTGAGGAACAAACAGCAGGAGAAAACCAGTCTGAAGAACAGGATTTAAACCAGGATGAGAATCAGGATCTAGGGGCAAAAGGTTCTCAAATTGTAATACTACCGACCGGCGCCGGAAAATCCCTCTGTTTCCAGCTTCCCAGTTTGCTGTTGCCGGGACCTACGCTCGTCATCTACCCAATACTATCCCTGATGGCGGATCAGGAACGGCGGCTTCGGGAAAAGGGCTTTGCTCCGGTACTGCTGAGGGGCGGACAGACACCGGAGGAACGGGACGAGATATGGCGAAAGCTAAAAAACGGGGAAAGCCGCTTTATCATTGCAAACCCTGAAGTGCTCTTAACGCCGCAAGTTCTGAATAAACTAAAAGAGATTCAAATTCTCCACATTGTCATAGATGAAGCACACTGTGTAAGCGAATGGGGGGAAAGTTTCAGACCGAGTTATCTCAGAATCTCCGAAATAATAGATGCGGCCCGTGAATATGGCAAACAAACCGGCGGCAGACCGGCTGGTATGGGGGCTTTACCGCTGGTAACGGCATTTACGGCTACCGCAAGTGCGCCGGTACTTGAAAAGATCGAACGCTATGTCTTTGGGCAAAGCGTGTTAAGGGTCGTGGGGAACCCCGACCGCAGCAATATCACCTACAAAACTCAAGCCTGCATACTGAGGGATTTAGCCGTCCGCGATCTGCTCTTAAAAAGTGAACTGCCGGCCATTGTATTCTGTTCTTCCAGACCGGGTACAGAAAACCTTGCCCGCAGGCTCAGGAATGCCTTTGAAGAATACGCACCGGAAAAAAGGGCCGAAATTAAATTTTACCATGCAGGTTTAAGCAGGGAAGAAAAAAGTCTCACGGAGAAATGGTTCCTCAATAACAGCCGGGGCATACTTGTGGCTACCTGCGCCTTCGGTATGGGCGTAGACAAGGCTGATATACGAACGGTGATTCATCGGGACTGTCCGCCTTCAGTGGAAGCATACCTTCAGGAATCGGGGCGGGCAGGACGCGACGGCCTGCAATCCACCGCAATACTCCTGTGGGGGCCGGATGACGAAGCGGCCTTACGGCGGACAAAGACGCAGGCCGAACGGATACGGCTGGAAGAACTGCTTGGGTATGCCCAAAATACGGTGAACTGCCGGCGGGAAGCCCTGCTCAACCTGCTTAACTATGAAGGTGAAACCGCAAGCCCGGAAGAACACTGTTGCGATGTCTGCGACAGAACATCTACACCTCATTTAAGAGAAGAAGCTTTTCTCAAAGATTTTTTTCAAAAAAACCGGCGGCGTTATACTCAAAAGGAAGCCGCAATGATTCTTGCTGGTATAGAAAGCCTCCGCTGGACCCAGGATGAGGCAAAAAAGGCTATATATGTTCTTGTCGAAAAAAATATGCTGATACAGAGCAGGAATATCTTCTGGAAGAATAGAATCCTGATAAAACGGGACAAATCCAAACTTATAGTTACAAAAAATCCTCAATCTTTGATTTTTTCTCAAAATGCGTCTTGTAACTGTCTTGAAACACATGATAAAATTCAGTAAATTGAAGGGGGAGTGATTATGGCAGAAGATTTGACAAACAAGGTAACTAAGGTATTTTCATTTCTTTCAGGGGATAATGCGTCGGATTCGGATAAAAAGGTACTATTAAAGCAGATTCTGAAGGATATATCCCAGAATAAATACAGAAATTTTTATAAAATCCGTTCTGAAGAGTTGGATCCTTCCCTTGCGGTTTTTTTTTATGATATTTATAAGTTGATCTACCCGGCGCAGCTTTTTGTGCAGGATATGATAAAAACCAGCCGGTTAAAACAGTTTACCCTTGAAATCTTTATGAACAAAGCAGCGGCGGATCTGAGCAAGCGGATCACCCCGGATGCACTTGAAGAACGAGTAAAAAATACCCTTCCCAAGGAAATAGTCCAGGCGTTAAAAGAAGATATTGCCGGTCTATCCACCATGTTTGCCGATCATCAGATAAAGGCAATCGATCAATGTTACGATCTTTTAATGGCCTTTATACAGTTTGTAAATTTTGGGTTTTTTCCGCTCCTGCAAAAATTCGATTCGAAACTGGTGGAAGGTAATTTTAACTTTGAACCGCAATTTGAAACCATCAAAGCCGAATTTATTGTTCAGGATATTAACGATTTTCTTGCGGTTGCCCATCCCATCGATCCTGCCGGTGATTGGAAAACAGTCTTGGGTATTTTAAAACTTTCCAGAAACGGCCAAGACCTTATTGCTCAGGAACAATGGCTCAAAATGCTCACTGCTTTGCGGGATATAATGCAGTCGAATATACTCTCCCAGATCAATCAGATAAGTTTGAAGAATCCTATTTGGGAGTACAAGCCGAAAATCCCGAACGAACAGTTGGTTGAAAATTGGCTGGAAGCAAAACAGATACAGATTAAATCGATTATCAATAAAATTGTTGGTAATCAGCGCAGCATACAAATCAATACTCTGGTAAACGCCATCTTTGGTACAACTGAAATTTCCCGTCTACAGTACTATAATGTAAAGATCAGTGATGTCTATATAAAAAAAGGGCTTGAAGGTTTTATCTATGCGGAAGGGCTCAATGTGCTTTCGGCCTTTATGACAGATTTTCTGCATAAGGAAATACATGAACTCAGCGATATACTGCTTATCCGGGGACAATGGACTTCTGCCAACGCATCCCTCCAGATGTCCGAAGCTATGCACCAACTTCTGGATATGTCCTCCCGAATCAACGAGGTGGATGAGTCTTTGGCGGAAGACGGCGATAAAGGCCCCCGGCTTAAAGCTGCTATGCTCAGGATAGACCGCGATAAGACCCAATCCCGTTATATTAACAGCATCATAGAGGGCCTTAACGAGGAAGCACTTGCATTGATCAATTCAGCTTCACAGGCTTTTATCGTTATAGGGAAGTATCTTAAAAATCTTATCGAAGACTATCCTAAAAAGCCGTCGGAAATTATTTTCAACTGGAAAGAATTAGGCTATTTTTCAAAAACGTCTATATTTGAACGGATGAATGATGATTACAAGAAGATAAATTATCTCATTCAGTTGATGCTGATCTTTACACGATCCCAAGAAGTCTAGCAGCCTGTCGCGCTTCAGCGCAAAATCGTATAAAAATTCACTTTCGTGAATTTTTATACCTTGCAAACTGCCATCGGACCAAAGGTCCGATGAAAAAAATCCACAAGTGTAACAGGCTGCTAGTAGTTTGTTGCGCTTCTCCCTTCGGGGGAGCGCCAAAAAGAATCCTATCTGGTAAAATCAAAACATGAGCGCACGATTTGTCAATGTAGACCGGAATACCCCCCTTGTTGTTTCCGGCGGATTTGTGGGAGTGGATAGCCGAAGACCATTTGGTTCATTTTATTGTTGAGGCGATTGAACAACTGGACGTGAGAGGTTTCAAGGTGAACGCGATGGGAAGCGGGGAGCGAACAGTATCCGCCTGAGATGATGGTGATGCCGCTGGTGTATTGTTATGCGACCGGACGGATGTCCAGCCGGGTGATAGAGGAAGCCACGTCCACGTATACGGATGTGGCGGTGAGATATATATGCGGAAACACCGCGTGGTTGAATTCCCCGATAAGTAATCAGACCGAACCTATCATCACGCCCTTCGTAAAATATTTCTGTAAAAAGGGATACACGCACATAATGGGGAGCATGGAAACCAGAATGGTAGCGGCCTTAAAGGTCTCCCCGGCGATATTGG